>NZ_SOBS01000006.1:0-287442 GCF_004365035.1 Arthrobacter sp. JUb115
GTTGTTTATCTTTGTCTACTAGACGTCTGCTTGCAGGGTTTCCCATTGCTAGATCTCTTTCTGCTGAGATGTCTAACTTTTGGGGGGCACTTCACAGACACACTTTATTGCCTATAGCCCCGCAAACATTATCGGAGCCTCATTTCTGCAGTGACCCGAAATGGCTGCACTACGCAGAGGAGGCCAGGAAAAGAGCGGCCTTCGTCCAGATACGCGAAAAGGCCCCGCACGGCGAGACCTTTTCATTTGGAGGGGATGACGGGAATCGAACCCGCATCATTAGTTTGGAAGACTAAGGCTTTACCACTAAGCTACATCCCCATTTCGAAGCTTCTGCGCTTCGAACAAGATTCAGTCTAGACCATAAAACTCTTGCTTTGCAAATCGGGGATTCCATGTCTCACTTGGCACCTCTCCCTTATCACTGCCGTACGGTGATGGTTAGCGAAACACGCCGACGAGCCTGAACGAAAAGAACTCCGCTCGTCCCATCGACGAATCTGCAGCTTATGCCTTCACATGTTTGCGCGGAAGCTTCTGGCAACGAGGGCACCAGTACAGCTTGCGAGCCGCGATTTCGGCCAGGGAAATCTGCGCCGAACATTTCCGGCACCCCATTCCCTGCCGCTGATAAACGTAGTACGCGTTATCGGGCCAAACCACGCCCTGTGGGTCGCGGTCTTCGGGCAAGGTAGTGATGATCTTGCCATCGCGAACGCCGTCTTCCATTACCGATACGATGTCCCACCAAAGTGATTTGGCCTTTTGAGCACTAAGTTCATTCGCCGGCAATTCCGGAGCGATTCGATTCCGGAATAGGGCTTCCGCTCGGTAGATATTGCCGACACCAGAAATGAGCGCCTGGTTCATGAGCACGATGCCAATGGCTGTCTTGGTCTTCATCAGGTTCGCCCGGAATTCCTTGAAGCCCGCTTCAAGCCGAATATCTGCGTCCGCTAAATCAGCCTGGCCTTTGGCTGCCCTGAAACGCACTGCGGACCCAATCAATGGATCCGGGCCGAGCTTATCCAGATGAATCTGGACCTGTTCGTATTCCAGAACCTCGCATGCAGTTGGCCCGCGCAAATCAGCCCAGCCGTGTTCGGAAACGATCCGCGCTCTAACTGCTCCTACCGGTGCGGGCGGGCCGGTGTACTTCTCAGCATCCGTACTGGCACTGGCTTCGATTTCACCAATCTTCCGAGGGGCGCCAATCGAGGAAGCACCCGTAAAGTAGCTGTCTCCCCCGAAATTGAACGCGCCATAGAGCCCCAGATGCACTCGCAGATAGAGATCGTTGGAAAAGCGGCAGAAGAGCTGCTTGCCCTTGGCAAAGGCCTGTTCCAGCTGATGGCCGTCGATGCGCGCGGCATCGGAGCTGAAACGGCCCTGCGGAGAAGTAACCAGGACCGTTTGCCCGCCAAAGACATCGTCGAACTGGCGGGCAAGTCGGTGAAGGGAATGACCTTCAGGCACGACTAGTCGATGACCTCGCCGGTCGTTTCATACGTGGCGATCTTGCCGATGCGGCGTACGTGGCGCTCCGCTTCGCTAAATGGTTCAGCGAGGAAGGCCTCGATAAGTTCCGCAGCTTCTTCTACTGAGTGCTGGCGCCCGCCAACGGCTATGACGTTGGCGTTGTTGTGCTCACGGGCCAATTTCGCGGTATCCATGTTCCACGCCAGTGCGGCGCGAATCCCTTCGACCTTGTTGGCAGCAATTTGTTCGCCGTTGCCGGAGCCGCCCAAGACGATACCCAGTGCGTCCACGCCCGCGCGCTGGTCATCAACAACAGCTTGTGCCGCGTTGATGCAGAATGCCGGGTAATCATCCTCCGGGTCATAGGACTTCGGGCCGTGGTTGACCATTTCGTAGCCCTTGGCGGTCAGGTGCTTTACCAGGTAGTCGCTGAGCTCAAGTCCTGCATGGTCAGTAGCGATATGCACGCGCATAGTCGATTGCCTCATTTACTAGGGAGGGTTCTTTTACTTTCCTATCTAGGATAGCGACCGCGGCACGCGCTCCGGCTACTTCTCAGCTGCGCATCACGGAGTATGAACCGAATAAGTCTCCGAGGCGTCCCAAAGCGTGCAATTTCGGGACGCTATTGGAAAATTGAGTAAATTGTTCGGCCCGATGACTTGCGCAATGCCCGGTCAAAGGTGACACAATAGACAGATATTCAATATTCATTTCACAACTTCCACCGGTGGATAGCCATCGCCAAGAATTGGAGAACCCATGCCAGGAATGAACCTCACTCGCGCCGAGGCCAGCGAACGCGCAAATCTGCTCAACGTTGACAGCTATGAGGTAAGCCTGGATCTTACTCGCGGTGAGCGCGTCTTCACTTCCAAGACTACGGTGCGGTTCTCCGCCACCGCCGGCGCTTCGACATTCATTGATGCAGTCACCGACTCGGTACGCTCCATCAATCTCAATGGCGTCGAGCTGGACCCAGCGCAGCATTCAGATGGCATCCGTATCCAGTTGCCGAACCTCGCCGCAGAAAACCTACTCGTGATCGACGCGGACGCGCTGTACATGAACACCGGCGAAGGCCTGCATCGATTCGTAGACCCAGTGGACCAGGAAGTCTACTTGTACACCCAGTTCGAGGTCGCGGACTGCCGGCGCATGTTCGCCGTCTTCGAGCAGCCTGATTTGAAGGCCACCTTCCAGTTCTCGGTCACCGCGCCAAAATACTGGAACGTTGTTTCCAACGCCCCGACTCCTGCGCCAGAGGAAAACGGGAATTCAGCAACTTGGGCCTTTGCCCCAACCCAGCGGATCTCGTGCTACATCACTGCCCTGATCGCAGGCCCCTACCAGGTCGCCCGCGATTCGCTGGTTTCCTCCAGCGGCCGCACCATCGAGCTGGGTGTCTTCGCCCGCGCATCCATGATGCAGTACCTGGACGTCGAGAACATCGTCACCGTGACCCGTCAGGGTTTCGAATTCTACGAGAAGAACTTCGGCACCCCATACCCATTCGAGAAGTACGATCAGTTGTTCGTTCCCGAATTCAACGCAGGCGCCATGGAAAACGCTGGAGCGGTGACCTTCCTCGAGGAATACATCTTCCGTTCCCGTCCAACCGGTGCCATGATTGAGCGCCGCGCGATCACCATCCTGCATGAGCTGGCACACATGTGGTTCGGTGACCTGGTCACCATGAAGTGGTGGAACGATCTGTGGCTCAATGAGTCCTTCGCAGAATTCATGTCCACTCTGGCGGCCGCGCAGAACACCGAGTTCACCAGCGCTTGGACCACCTTCAATACGTTGGAGAAGAACTGGGCCTACCGCCAGGACCAGTTGCCTTCCACCCACCCCATTGTCGCGGAGATCAATGACCTTGAAGACGTAGAGGTCAACTTCGATGGAATCACCTATGCCAAGGGGGCCAGCGTTCTGCGCCAGCTGGTAGCTTTCGTAGGCCAGGAAGAATTCATGGCTGGCGTACGCGAGTACTTCGCCAAGCATGCCTGGAAGAACACCGAGCTGCCAGACCTGCTCAAGGAACTGGAAGCCGCCAGCGGCCGCGATCTCAGCGGCTGGGGCGCATCCTGGCTGGAAACCGCTGGTGTGAACACCCTCAAAGCCGAAATTGAAACCGGCAATGACGGTGCTATTACGTCCTTTGCCATTCGCCAGTCCGCCGTTGCCCAGTTCCCGACTTTGCGCCAGCACCGACTTGCTGTTGGCTTCTACTCGCTCGATGAGGCCGGAACGCTGCAGCGCGTGCACCGCGAAGAACTTGATATCGATGGCGAGCTCACCTTCGTTCCCGCGCTGGCCGGCATGAAGCGCCCGGATTTGGTTCTGCTCAATGACGATGACCTGACCTACGCGAAGATCCGCCTGGATGAAGTTTCCTTGGCGACTGCCACCGAGCATCTGAAGGACTTCCAGGAGTCGCTGCCGCGCACTCTTGTTTGGTCAGCCGCGTGGGACTCTGTACGTGATGCCGAAGCCCCTGCAAGCACCTACGTCCAGTTGCTGCTGAACAATATTGGCCACGAGGTGGATTCCACGGTGATCATGGTGCTGTTGCGCCAGCTGAACACCTCGCTGGATCTTTTTGTTGCTGCAGAACGCAGCGAAGAACTTTCGGTGCAGGCTGCCGACCAGCTGTGGCAGCTGGCTTCCAATGCTGAAGCAGGCTCCGACGCGCAGCTGCAGTTCGTCAAGGCCTTCGCGCACCGCTCGCGCGCCGCCGCCCAGTTGGATCGCGTCAGGAACTTGTTCGACGGCTCGGCAAGCTTGCCAGGCCTGGCCGTTGACACCGATTTGCGCTGGTCCTTCGCAATCGCGCTGAGTGCCGGCGGCTACCTGAGCGATGCTGATCTCGACGCAGTTCTGGCCAGCGACGACACGGCCAAGGGCAAGGCGTCGTGGTACACCGCGCGAGCTTCCCGCCCAACTGCAGAAGCAAAGGCAGAGGCATTCGGGGCGGCAACCGCTGCTACCTTGTCCAACGATCAGCAAAGCGCCGTCATTTCCGGTTTCAACAACGTGCACCAGAACGCGTTGATCTCCGGATACGCCGAGGACTACTTCGGGCTGCTGGTCAACGCGTGGGAATCCTACTCGCATGAGATGGCCAAGCAGATTGTGATCGGCTTCTACCCCAGCTCCAACGTCTCGCAGGAAACTTTGGACCAGACGGATGCATTCCTGGAATCCCTGGGATCCAAGCACGCGGCGATGCGCCGTCTGCTGGTGGAATCGCGTGCCGACGTGGTCCGGGCTCTCGCTGCGCGTCGGGCTGACGCCGAGGCACTAGAAATCTAGGGTCGCTCGTATGGTGGCGGCGGCTTCTGCTCAATGCGGAAGCCGCCGCCACCTTTCGGTTAAAAGTGGGAGAATAGACCTATGGACCTCTCGCAATATGAATATCGGGTAGGGCTCGAATGGACAGGCAATCGTGGAACCGGAACGGAAAGCTACCGCAGCTACGGCCGGGACCATGTATTGCGTGCATCGGGCTTGCCAGATTTGCCGGGCACCGCGGATCCAACATTCCATGGGGATCGCGATCGCTGGAATCCAGAACAACTCCTGCTTGCTGCCCTGAGCCAATGCCACATGCTCTCGTATCTGCATGTAGCGGTTACCCACGGCGTGAATATCACTGGCTATACGGACGATGCTTCTGGAACACTGCGTCTCAATCGGGATAACAGCGGTGAATTCACCCAAGCCATCTTGCGGCCCGTCGTTTACCTTGCCGATGAATCCCAACGAGAACTTGCCGATTCGCTCCACTCCCGGGCGAACAAGGTTTGCTTCATCGCCCGGTCCGTCAACTTCCCGGTTCTCCACGAGCCGGTATCCCCTAGCTCCTCCTGAGGATTTTTACGAATGACTGAAAACCTGCCACTTGCACATGACCCGAAAAAGGATCCCTTCAGCAATCCCCTGGTTCTAGGCCGATCCAGCCAAGAATTCTTGGATGCCGCTGAAACGCCGGTCGACGTTGCCAACTATCCCGGTACCTTCTACGCAGAGGTTGGAGGTCGCGAGGTTTTCGCTCAGCTGACCAAGAATTTCTACAGTTCCGTTGCCGAAGACGAGGATTTCCGTCGGATGTATCCAGAGAAGGAGCTTCGGGCTGCCCAAGTTCGCCTCCAGCTGTTCCTGGAACAATACTGGGGTGGTCCGACAACGTTCTCCGAGCATCGTGGCCACCCTCGGCTCCGCATGCGTCATGCAAATTACCCGGTGAACGGCCACTACCGTGATGTCTGGCTGGGCCATATGAACAAGGCTATCGACCAGCTAGAGCTGCCAATGCTGCAGGCCGAAACCCTTCGGGACTACTTTGAGCGTGCGGCCCACTCGTTGCTGAACACTCCGGATGAACACCGGAATCTGCTCTAAGAATTTATGGACTAGAACCGCCACGGGCGAGTTCTAGTCCATATCCTTATTACTGCTTAGCCGAGCAAAGAGGCTTTGCGGACAAGGACATGCCCTCGCTCGTTACTCAGTCGAGTCCAACTGCCATTGCGGAATATTCGGCTTTGCCCGCCAGGCGCCAGGAAACCCAAGGCATGCATGGCAAATGCGGAGCCCATAGGAATCTTCAAATCTTCTCCTGGCACATCCGCAGCCCAAATTCGCTGCCGTATCTGCACAAGCACAGGCAATCCCGGGTTTTCCGGCAATGCTTGGGCGACGGCGTCGATGCCGTTTTGAGCTGAGGAAGTTAGCATGTCGTTCGCTACGGCTCCTGCATCTTCCCAGCCTGAGACCGGCACGGAGATCCCAGCCCATTTAGGGTTCTCTTCAACCGGTGGGAGCGCGAAGTCGACGGTTGACTCCCCCATGCGAGCAAGGCGATCCTGGATCGATGCCAAGGAATAGCTGGCCTTGAGATCTGCAGGCTGCGCCAAGCGATGAACTCGCATTCCGAGGATGGTATAGCCGCCTTGACCGAGGTCGGAAGGGACCAAAACAGGTACGTAGACAGCCAAGGCCGTATTTCGAGCGACGAATTGGGCCGCATCATCTTCAATTGTTTTCGCCCGGCTAATAAAGTTCGCTAAGTCGCTTACTGAATTACTGTCGTCGAAAATCACCGCATCACTAGCCATATATTTATCGTCTCACGGAGCGGCAACTACGCGTGGCGACTTTGCTCATGGCGTGATGCTGCTCCGTGAAACGTATAGTTTTCCTATGAGCCCGAATCTCAACTGAAAATATTACTTTCGAGTAGCATTAAATTTGGTTTTGTTCCGCTATCGCATTCCAAGGAGCCCGCACAGTGACCGAAGACCTAGGCACCACCCAGATCCTGCTGGATCTGTTGAATCTGGATGGAGAAGACCAGGCGCGCACGGATGAGGATATCTTCATCGGCCATACCCCTGGGCAGACTCGACCTCGCGTCTTTGGCGGGCAGGTTCTGGCCCAATCGATCATGGCCGCCACGCGTACAGTTGAAGCGACCCGTGCGATCCATTCCCTGCACGGTTACTTCCTGCGTCCGGGAGACCCGAACCAGAACATCACTTTCGGCGTACAGCGCCTGCGCGATGGCCGCTCATTTTCCGCACGTCGAGTGCACGCCTACCAAAATGGCGAACCGATCCTGTCAATGATCACCTCATTCCAGGAACCGGCAAACGGCCTCGAACACCATGATCCAATGCCTGCCGGAATCCCGGATCCCGAGTCGCTTCCGACTACCGCAGATCTCGTGGGGCACCTGGACCATCCAGTGGCAAAGGAATGGGCTTTCGAACGGCCTTTCGACGTCCGGCATGTTTCGGAACCGATCTACCTTCCAGGAAATTCGGCCAAGCTTGCCGATAGTGCGGTTTGGCTGCGCACCACCTCGGCAATGCCCAATGAGCCCGCCCTGCACCGAGCTGCCTTGGCTTACGCGAGCGACTACATGCTACTTGAGCCTGCCCTGCGAGCCCATGGAGTGCCATGGGTACATCGCGGCTTGAGCATCGCCAGCCTCGATCACGCAATGTGGTGGCACCGGGATTTCCGAGTCGATGAATGGCTGCTCTACGTACTTCATTCGCCATCGGCCTCGTCGGCCCGCGGACTTGGTGCGGGAAAGTTCTACAACAAGGCAGGCGAGCTCGTCGCGACCGTCGCCCAGGAAGGCATGATCCGCCTGCCTGAGTTCGCAGAGGGGCACTAGCCCTCAATCGATAGCGCACCGCCCGCGTGGTTCATGCGTCCAGTTCAATATCGCCTGCTGGTACGGCCATACAGGCGAGGATCTGGCCCGGTGCTACGCGGGCGCTCGGCTCCAACGGGTAGGAAATCCTGCCCCTGAGCAGGCTAACGGCGCATTCGCCGCAAGAACCCGAGCGGCAAAGACTAGCCGGTTCAAGCCCTTGCTCTTCCAGCGCATCAAGCAACACTCCATTCTCCGCACTCCAGGTGAAATTCTTTTCGCTCCCACGACAAGAGACTTCTGCGGGCGGATAGTTCTCAAAAAGGCGTTCCAGATCGGTCGCTGGTGATGCGAAGGTTTCGCTGTAAATCTGCGAAGCAGAAATTCCCGCTTGCTCGCACGCCTCGAATACCATCTTGGTGAACTGTTCAGGCCCGCACACCACCACCCTGCTGCAACCGCGTAGTCGTGCTGCGATCGCAGCAGCCGCTGGCCGCCCCTCGGAGGTGTCGATGCGATCCAAGCTGATTGGCGCCTTCAGCCCGGCAGCCATCTGTTCCAGCCGGCAGTACAAGGCACTGGCTCCGCCACGTTCGACATGGATGAACCTCAGATCTTGGCTGCCATTCACCGCTGCAGCATCCCCGAGCAGCCCCAAAGCAGGAGTGATGCCAATTCCAGCGCTGACGATGGCAGTGCTGGAGCCTAGTACATTAGCCGAGGTCAGCACACCGTACGGCCCTGAGACAAGAAGTTGCTCGTCCTCCTGCAGCTGTGCTATTTTCGCTGAAGCTTCACCTTGGATGCGAACGGCGATACTAATGCCCCGGTCGCTCACCGAGGTGATGGTGTAATTTCTCCACAGCGGATCTGGCAAGTGAACCCTTAGATGCATGCCCGGTTCATACTCAGACTTAATCCATCCGTAAGGATCGTGAAGCAGCAGTTCGACTACTCCTGAGCCCAAGTCCTCGTTTCGAAGTATGGTCATGAACCGTGGAGAGATCTTCACTGGAACCAGTTCTTCGGCTTCTGTTGCTTCGTTTTCTATTTCAATTGAGGCGCCAGTCTCCAAGACCCCGGATTCCAGAACGGTTCCATAAATGCCACAGTGAACGTGGCCAAAGTGCGTTGCCAGCAAACGGGGTCCGTTGGTATCGACTTCGGTAGTATCCGGATTTACCGAGGTTGCTGAGCAACGGGCGATTGATTTGGTAATGGCAATACGGGTTTCGCCTATGCGCAGCACTTTGCCAATAAGCCCATATTCCGAGTATGCGGGCAGGCCTTCCACCACAAGGTTGCCTCGATACCGCCGGGGATCCAAGTGCACCCCGGATACTCGCGACAGCTCCGCAACCGTATTGGGGTTAATAATCGAAATGCCCGACAGTCGCGAATCGAACATTCCTTGCGGTGCAGACACCAATCTTCGCGGTTTTGGCCCCTGCGCCGGCAAGTGATTCGACAGATAGGCGCTGGCGGCATCCCTGCCATGATGGCTACTGGCATCAAAGGTCAATGGTGCCGCACCTGTAGATGCTGGCGCGGTCATGGTGATAAGTGGAAAACTGGATTCAACTTGCCACTTTTGCAGGCTCTTGTTGTTCTTGAGAATAGTGAAGCTTAGGCAGCTCTGCCACTGCCCGTCTTGGTGCTCAATTGTGCCGTTTCCGAAGGCGACACAGCGATCGCCCTCTAGCCCGCTTCCCTTTTTGGCTGCGACCGAACTGACTGCTTCGCCTGGTAGCCCTTTAACAGGAAAGCGATATATTTGAGCAATTTTCATGATTACATTCTAGTAAGTGCCGAGTTCAGTACGGGAGTTCCAGGCGGCGCCAATCGAAGGCGCCAGAGGATATCGGAATTTCAAAACAGGTAATGTTCTGCCCCTCCGGCTACATGGACTGCTCCCCGGCATCTGCGGGTGCTTCCAATCGCCGCGCGCCCACACCTTCACGCGCCAATTGGTCTTCCGGATTCAGGAGGCTGCAGGCCTGCATCGACAGGCAGCCGCATCCAATGCATCCCATAAGCCGATCTTCTAATTCCTCGATGGCACGCCGCCTCGCTTCGAGTACTTTCTTCCATTCCTCTGTCGCGCGAAGCCAGTCTCTTTCCTCGGGGATTTTTCCCATCGGCACTGGTGCCAAAGCACGCTTGATGTCGCTGAGTGGGATGCCCAACTTACTGCCGACACTGATCAACGAGATACGACGCAGCAAGTGGCGAGGATAGCGTCGCTGATTCCCCGCTGTCCGCATGGAAACGATCAGCCCAATATCTTCGTAATAATGCAGTGCAGATCTGGCCACACCAGTGCGTTCGCTAACCTGCCCGATGCTTAGCAGCTCACGCCCGGGAAAATTTTTTTCGCAATCCCCAGATTCCGCTGTGTGAAGCATCACCACCCCTTTCCTTGACCTCAAGTTTACTTGAGGTCTTAGGGTGGAAGTATTCAAAGTTGTTGGCAAAAGCTCGGGCTTTTGCATCAGTTACTGGAGTTTTATTCCAACTCCAGGCAAAGGAGCGGCTCAGTGAGCGAATTATCAGATGGATTCCGTACAGCCTTCCGTCACCATCCTGCTGGAGTAGCAGTGATTACTGCAGCGGTCGACGGGGCATTCTACGGTTTAACTATCTCTTCCCTCGCTTCACTTTCCATTGATCCCGTTGCCGTTTCGTTCTCGCTGGCCAAAGAATCCGGCGCTGCCGGCGCTGTGCTAGCAGCACCGAGTTTCGTGATCCATATGCTCGGCGAAGACCAGCACGAGCTGGCAAATAATTTCGCGCGCCCGGGTGCCCCACGATTTACCAGCGATCAACATTTCCGGGTCTTGCCCACCGGCGAGCCACATTTCATCGAGGCTCCCGTTGCTTTCCGCGCCAGTATCCACTCCTCCATCAGCGTTGGAGGCTCCCGCCTGATTGCTGCTGAAGTCCATGCGGTACTCTTCGGGCATGCGCAACAGCAACACCTGCTTTACCAGGATCGCGAGTATCTGAAATTGTCCGGATTGCGTGCCGATTCGACGACGAGCTAATTGAACGATGCCTCCTGCGGCATAAAAATAGCCGCCACAAATGTGGCGGCTATTTTCATGCCCGTGGATTAGTCGCGGGTCAGGCGACGGTGGGTAACACGGTGCGGCTTAGCCGCGTCGGCACCCAATCGTTCAACCTTGTTGCTCTCGTAAGAGTCGAAGTTGCCTTCGAACCAGTACCAGTTCGATGGGTTCTCCTCAGTGCCCTCGTACGACAAGATGTGGGTCGCGACTCGGTCCAGGAACCAACGGTCGTGGGAGACCACTACAGCGCAACCCGGGAACTCAAGCAGCGCGTTTTCCAACGACGACAGGGTTTCAACGTCCAAGTCGTTAGTAGGCTCATCGAGCAGCAACAGGTTGCCACCCTGCTTGAGGGTCAGTGCCAGGTTCAGACGGTTGCGCTCACCACCGGAGAGAACACCTGCCTTCTTCTGCTGGTCTGGGCCCTTGAACCCGAACGCCGAAACGTAGGCACGCGATGGCATCTCAACTTGACCGACGTTGATGTAATCGAGGCCGTCAGAAACGACCTCCCACAACGACTTCTCTGGGTCGATATTTTCGCGATTCTGGTCGACATAGGAAATCTTGACCGTGTCGCCGACCTTCAGGGTGCCACCGTCAAGCTCTTCCATGCCAACGATGGTCTTGAACAGGGTCGACTTGCCGACGCCGTTGGGACCAATGACACCCACGATGCCGTTGCGCGGTAGCGAGAAGGACAGACCATCGATCAATACACGATCGCCGAATCCCTTCTTCAAGTTTTCGGCTTCGATTACCAGCTGGCCCAGGCGCGGGCCTGGCGGAATCTGGATTTCTTCGAAGTCCAGCTTGCGGGTGCGCTCGGCTTCCGCAGCCATTTCCTCGTAGCGCGCCAGACGAGCCTTCGACTTAGTCTGACGGCCCTTGGCGTTCGAACGAACCCACTCGAGTTCTTCTGCCAGACGCTTAGCAAGCTTCTGGTCTTTCTTGCCCTGAACTTCCATGCGCTCGCGCTTCTTCTCCAGGTAAGTGGAGTAGTTGCCCTCGTATGGGTGCAGGCGACCGCGGTCAACTTCACAGATCCATTCGGCGACATGGTCCAGGAAGTAGCGGTCGTGGGTTACGGCCAGCACGGCGCCCGGGTAAGATGCCAGGTGCTGTTCCAGCCACAGTACGGACTCTGCGTCCAAGTGGTTAGTAGGCTCATCGAGCAGCAGCAAGTCCGGCTTCTGCAGGAGAAGCTTGCACAGTGCTACACGTCGACGTTCACCACCGGAGAGGTGGGTAACTTTCTCGTCGCCTGGTGGGCAGCGCAGCGCGTCCATTGCCTGTTCGAGCTGATTGTCAATGTCCCAAGCGTCGGCAGCGTCAATCGCTTCCTGCAGCTTGCCCATTTCTTCCAGGAGCGTGTCGAAGTCGGCACCGTCCTGTGCCATCTCTTCCGAGATTTCGTTGAAGCGAGTGATCTTTTCATAGATCTCGCCAACACCTTCCTGGACGTTGCCCAGGACGGTCTTTTCTTCATTCAGTGGGGGTTCCTGCAGCAGGATGCCTACCGAGTAGCCCGGTGAAAGACGCGCTTCACCGTTGGAGGGAGTATCGATCCCCGCCATGATCTTTAGGATCGTTGACTTACCAGCACCGTTGGGTCCCACGACGCCAATTTTGGCACCGGGGAAGAACGACATGCTGACATTGTCAAGGATGACTTTGTCGCCAACGGCCTTGCGAGCCTTGGTCATCGTGTAAATGAATTCCGCCATGTTCTTAAGGCTAGTCTGTTGCGGGGGTCATTTCCGAATCCACACACCACTATTTTGGGTTGGTGGTGCCCGGATTCACACGAAACCCTCAAACACCACCAGAACACGCGTCTTCAGGCCGCTTCCCCATCCTCGCTTTGCCAGCTCGCTTCAGTGTCGGACGAACGTGACGGGTGCTGCACACGCTCCATTTCGCCGGTATCTGTCCGTACACGGTTGAAGGAACTCGTTCCAAAACGCAGATCGTGACCAATTGAATAAGCCTCGATATCTGCGCTATTCCCTCGCGAGCCATCTGCTCGTTCGAATTCTCGGATCTGCAACTTTCCGAAAATCATTACATGGTCGCCTTGCCCCAGGGATTCCATGGAATTCTCTCCCAGGGCACGGAACGCCGAAACCGCATACCAATTGGTCGGCCCGTCGACCCACTGCCCTGTTTCAAGATCGCGTTTTCGCTCATGCGTCGCTACTCGGAATTTCAAGATAGAAACGCCCTTGGGCGTAATGCTGAGTTGAGGTTCCGTTCCGACAATTCCGCGGATTGTCACAAGATCGCTCATTGGACTGCCTCCTATTGGATACAAATGGCAGAAGCCTTTTCTGCCATTGAATCCGATGATGGCGCACCGCAAGATCCGGTCGGACGCAAAGTCAACGGCCTGTGGATAAATCTTTAGCCCATTGAGGTTTGAATGCGCCTTTCAATAGCATGGCGGCTATGACGATTCCTGGCAAGATCCAGCCGGACCAACCCATGATTGATGCTTTTGTTGCGTCCAAAGGAACTCCCATCACCATAAACAGTGAAACCAATCCCACGCTGGCGTTGAAGGCTCCATGCGCCAAAGCCGCTGGCCATACGGAATCACTGTAGGTACGCAACCAGCCAAGGAAGGCGCCAAATACGGTACACATGCCGCACATAGCCATGACTCCCCACGCGCCCGTAGCCATCGGATAGTTGTAGCCCAGAAGCACCAATGGTGCATGCCAGATCCCCCAGACGACGCCGGATACAAGAATTGATACAAGTTGCCCATAAGGCTGCAGGCGAATCCAAAGCCATCCCCGCCAACCAATCTCCTCTCCTAAAGCAAACAAGGAATTCATGAGGCCAGCGACAACTATCAACCCCGCCTGTCCGAGAAGGTAGATTGTCGGGCCTTCCTGGCCGGAGACAACGCGCAGTACGGTGAAATTCTGCAGATCACCAGGGAAGACCCCTAGCCATGTTCCGATGAAGGGCGCTTGAAGTATGAGCCCGAGCGGAATCACATAGGACAGCACCAGTGCGATGGCAAACTTCCCCGGACGCTTGATTGGCCAGAGCCCAACCTCGGAGGTGAAGCTCGTTAGCCGGCGTTCGACAATGGCAATCACTAGAGCAGCGATGGTCGGGGTAAACATCATTGCCATGGCGATTCCTGGAAGCTTGGCATCATTTATGCCTTCTCCCATCCAAAGCGGCAACGCTACGGCCCAAGCTAAAACCACGCTTAGCACACAGAAGCACACGATGCTCAACACGCTACCGATTCTCAATTTCGGCAACTTAACTACTCCTAATCAGATGATGATCTACATTCGTTTCTCCAGCCTATCGGCCTCAAGTCGTATTTTTGGTGATCAATGAGCTAAACTATTTTCGGTTATGCCTCCGTAGCTCAGCTGGATAGAGCAAGAGCCTTCTAATCTCTAGGTCGCCGGTTCGAATCCGGCCGGGGGTACGAAATAAACCGCCGTTCACTTGGTAATACAAGTGAACGGCGGTTTTCGCATCTATCCAGATCTAGGAATTTGACCAGTGTTAGGCCTCATTTCTAGCTTGAGGCCCTTTCCGGCCGAGCCTGTCAGCCAGCCCTCGTCCTATTTGCCGGCCACTAAATAAGCACCCGCCCAAGAAAGTTCCTTCCAGCGCGTTGTACCCATGCATCCCGCCGCCCCCGAATCCAGAAGCTTCACCGGCCGCATAAAGCCCGTCAAGAACTGTTCCGTCGTATTTGAGGACTCGCCCAGATAGGTCTGTCTGCAGTCCGCCTAATGACTTTCGCGTCAGAATGTGCAGCTTCACAGCTATCAATGGCCCCGCCGCAGGATCGAGTATCCTGTGCGGAGCAACTGCTCGGGTCAAACGGTCTCCGATGTACTTTCGGGCATTGCGGATAGATTGAATTTGGCGATCTTTGCTAAATGGATTTTCAGTTTGCGAATCACGAACCATTAGTTGCTGGTGAAGCCGCATCGGATCAATATGTGCTTCCGGCGCGATTGCATTCATCTTCGTCACGAGCTCCTCGACGGTAGTCGCTGAAACGAAATCCGCACCTTTGTTCAAGAAATCCGTGACCGGCCCCGGAGCACCCTTGCCAAAGAACCGGTCCTTGATAACTCCGGCTTTATCCCGATTAGTCAGATCTGGATTTTGCTCCGACCCTGACAGCGCAAACTCCTTCTCGATAATTCGCTGATTTAGCACGAACCATGAATAGTCGTACTTTCGCGCAGTGGGATCGGTGCGCAGGTATTTCAACGTGCCCAAAGTGTCGTGCCCCGGAAGGCAAGGAGGACGAAGGCGGTTCCCTTCGGCATCGAACCACATCGGGCTTGGACCGGGCAAAATTCTAATTCCATGAGCGGGCCAAATTGGGTTCCAATTCTGGATTCCCTCTGTGTAATGCCACATTCGATCGCGGTTAACAAGACGCGCCCCCACATCCTGCGAGAGTTCAATGCCGCTGCCGTCAACATAATTCGGAACGCCGGTAATCATGCGCCCCGGCGCGATGCCGAGCCTGTCGGGCCAGAGTTTCCGAACCAGGTCCTGATTTCCGCCTATTCCCCCGGTTGCAATCACCACTGCTTCAGCCGAAAACTCGAACTCCGAAACCACGTTTCTTGACGACTGTTGCCCGCGTGGAGCGTCATCAGGCGACAAGACCTCACCGCGAACGCCGGTAACTGAACCGTCAGTGGTCACCAATCCAGTAACCCTGTGGCGGTTGAGCAACTCGGCATGTCCCGTTTGCAGTCCGTCGAGCACCCTATTCACAAATGGCATCGATACCCCGGTGCCAGTTCCCCAGGCGATGTGAAATCTGGGTACAGAATTCCCATGCCCTTCGGCGCGACCATCGCCGCGCTCTGCCCAGCCCACAACTGGAGTCAGATCTATGCCTTTTTGCTTGATCCAGGACCGTTTTTCAGTAGCTGCGAACTCCACGTAGGCTTTGGCCCAACGTTGCGCCCACAGGTCCTCATCGTCCAACCGGTCAAATTGTGCACTATGCTGCCAATCCGACCAGGCAAGGTCAAAAGAATCACGAACTCCCAAGCGGCGCTGTTCAGGAGTATCAACGAGAAACAGTCCCCCAAAAGACCAGTAAGCCTGGCCGCCGAGATTACCCCTGTTTTCCTGATCCAGGATTCGGACTCTCAGTCCTGCATCAAGTGCCTCGGACGCTGCAACCAGCCCGGCCAATCCAGCACCCACGATGATCACTCCGCATTGTTCGGAACTCAACTTCACGATCCCACCTCTGCACGCAAGAAATTTACGAGTTTTCATCTCGAGCGTACTTCCCGGTGGGCAATGCCACCATACCCGTATTTTCCGCAAAGAAATCTGCTGACTAGCGAGAACTTTCGTTCTTCACCACCGTTTCTCTTCCTGGTCCGGCCGTCGAATCTGTGAATGTCATGATCGTGAGCCGTGCAGCGGCGCATAATCACTCAGAATCCCGACTGAACAGTAACTTATCCCCCTAATTTGAGATAAACTCTAGGAATTGTAGAAATCGAAAGGGACAGTGCCCGATGACCCAACTGGTCGCCCACCTCGCGCGACAGAGAATCACGGAACGCACCAGCATCAATCTAATATTCCTTCTTGCAGGATTATCTTTTGCGACTTGGGCAGGCCGCCTCTCCATTATCGACGCTGTTTTCGATTTCTCTGGCTTGAACCTCGGATCGTTCTTGATTTGCAGCACCATCGGAACTTTGCTCGGAATCTCCCTTATTCCGTCGGTGAGCAAATTCGTTCCAACACGCCGCCTGTTGTGCTGTTTGCCCATCGGATTAGCAGCATGTTTGGTCGTACTGGGCATAGCCATTTCGATAACCGAGGAAGCCACTCTTGCCTACGTAGCCCTGTTCTTTTACGGGCTTACTTTTGGCTGTTTGGACATCATGATGAACGTCAGCGGCGCACAGGTTGAACGTCGTGTCGGCCGCAGCATCATGCCTTCCCTTCATGGGTTCTTCAGCCTGGGAACCCTAATTGGCGCCGGGGTGGCAACAGCAACCATTTCCTTGAATATCTCGAGCCTTTGGCACTTCTCGTTTGTCGCGGTCATCATTCTTCTTCTCGCTTACGTTGCCCATCGAGGTATTACCTGCTGGGAAAACGAAAATTTGGTTCCAATCAACAAGGATGTCCCCCAGAACCGAATTCAATCAACGCACAAAATGGGACTCTTGCTGCTGCTTGGCATAATGGTCGCCGGTTTAAGTTTCAGCGAGGGTGCGGCCAATGATTGGATTGCCGTTACTTCGGTTGACGGGC
This sequence comes from Arthrobacter sp. JUb115, assembly GCF_004365035.1. Taxonomy (NCBI): domain Bacteria; kingdom Bacillati; phylum Actinomycetota; class Actinomycetes; order Micrococcales; family Micrococcaceae; genus Arthrobacter; species Arthrobacter sp. JUb115. The sequence goes on from NZ_SOBS01000006.1 coordinate 17,011, forward strand.
ACGGTTTCAAGCATCAAATTGGCGCGCTCATGTTCACCTTGTTCGTCGCAGCAATGACGCTGGGACGCTTTGTCGGCGGTCGCCTTGTGGACCGCTTCGGCACGAAAAATACACTCCTGATCATGGGAATTATCGGCCTTCTCGGCGTCGGCTTGTTCATCACCGGCACAAGTCCCTCCCTAGTAGGCCTCGGTGCAGCATTGTGGGGCCTCGGTAGCTCGCTCGGCTTCCCCTTGGGCATGAGCATCGCTGCTTCCCGCGGAGAACGCCTGGGTCCAAAAGCGGTGAGCATCGTCAGTGCGTTTGGATATGGAGCAATGCTTGGCGGTCCACCATTTATTGGTTTCGTCGTCGATACCTTGAAGTTGCCTCAGGCCTTATGGATTTGCGCGGTAGTTCTGATTATTTCGTTGTCCTTGACGCCGGCGGTAACCCGCAACCGGAAGCCGTCCGACAAGACGTCCTAGACGGGCAGAACCGCACGCTCCTTGATGTTTCGCATGACTATGGTGCTCGTCAATTTTTCCACGCCCGGTAGATCAACTAGGACCTCGTCGTATACACGCTGGTAATGCGGCAGATCCTTGGCAAAGACTCGCAATAGGAAGTCTGGCTCGCCGAAAAGGCGCTGCGCATCAACTATTAGCTCTTCCCTCTCTACTGCTAATTCAAAATGCTTAAGCTGCGCTCTGTCTTTCAACGTGACGAAAACCAGGGCCTCGAATCCCAGTCCAACCTTCTCCGGGTCAATCACCGCTTGGTAGCCGCTGATGACTCCCCTGCGCTCAAGATCTTTGATCCGGCGATGGCAGGGAGCCACCGATAGCCCAACTTTTGCAGCTACCGCGGTAGCGCTCATCCGTCCGTCATTCTGCAACTCGGCCAAGATCGCACGGTCTAGTTCATCCATGAAATCAGACTACAGCACAAATAATTTGCGCCATTTAACGCCAGAGCAATTTTTTCTTGCCGAAGGGCCGGGTATCCCCAAAGAATCGGCAAGCACATTTCACGATTTTTTCCTTACTGTTATCAGAGCACAGGTTTCTAGATTTGGAGAAGCAATGGATCTCTCGCAGTTCACCGGGTTCCTCTTGGTATCGGTGACGTTGGCGTGCACGCCCGGCGCCGACTGGGCGTACATCATTTCCTCTGCACTGGGCAAAACCAGCTATCGCCCAGCCGTATGGGGATTGCTCTCGGGATACCTGGTTCATACTGCATTGCTGGTGTGCGGAATTGCGGCCCTGGTCGCGAGTTCCCCGTCACTTCTCCTCTGGCTCACGGCAGCCGGATCGGTCTATCTGCTGTGGCTAGGCATTGCGACCCTGCGTTCCTGCAGGAACGCCAGGTTCTTTGATGCCAATGCTCCATCTACCTCCGAAATTGAAGCACTCGATGGCGATTACCCTCGGAGCAATCCCGAACCTACCGATAGCACCGTCGCGCTGTTGGACAAGGTCCGTCATCGATCGCTACGCGGCCAATTCCTCAAGGGCCTGCTCACCAGCGGCACTAACCCCAAGGCACTACTGCTGTATGTGGCCCTCATCCCGCAGTACCTGGATTCATCCCTGGATCTTCCGCTCTCCCTGCAAACCGGCGCTCTTGGGCTTACTCATTTCGCGGTATCGATCCTCGTGTACTTCTCCGTTGCATTGGCTGCCAGGGTGCTGCTTCGCTCCCGGCCCATGGCGGCACGCATCGTAACCATGTGCTCCGGAACCATAATGATCCTCTTGGCCCTGGGCTTGGTCTACGAACAATTCTTCGTTGCATAAGAATTTATTGAACACTGATCAAGACAATTGAACGGTGATCAAGTATGCTCTTAATCGATGGCTCTTCGGTCATCTGTAACGCAAGCATGAATGGCTGTCCGATCATGGAGCCCGCCGTTCAAGCTACGAACCTTGCGCTGGAGCACTCGTGGAACTACCCCCAATTCGATTTGAGAATGTCACTGTCCGCTTTGAAGAGCGCGATGTCCTCAAAGATGTGCGATTGACTCTCAACGAACAGCGCATCGGCATTATCGGGGCAAACGGTGCTGGGAAGAGTACGCTCTCCCGGCTCATCAATGGCCTCGTTTTGCCTACTGAAGGATCCGTGCACGTTGGCGACCTGAACACTCGGAATCATGCAAAGCAGATCCGCCGCGATGTTGGTTTTGTCTTCCAGAATCCAGCAAATCAAATCATCATGCCGCTGGTCTCTGAAGACATTGCGTTCGGACTGAAGAATTTGCAAATTCCCAAAGCAGAGCGCCAATTGCGCGTGCATGAGACACTGGCAGAGCTCAACATCTCGCATCTGGCAGATCGCGAAAGCCACACTCTTTCCGGCGGCGAGCAGCAAATGGTCGCACTCGCTTCCGTCCTTGCCATGCGGCCTCGAACCATTGTTTTCGATGAACCCACTACGATGCTGGATCTGCGCAATCGACTCGCGTTCCAACGCGAAATAGCCAAGCTGGCGCAACGTGCAATTGTGGTGACGCACGATTTGGAAATACTTGAAGATTTCGACCGCGTTCTCGTGGTCACCGACGGAGCTATCGCATTCGATGGCCGACCGGAAGAAGCAATCGCCCATTACCGCCAATGGAGCCACGCATGATCGCGGCCAAGAATACTTCGTATCTAGCGCGTGTTAAGCCGGGATGGAAATTCGGAACATTGCTGGTTCTGAGCATCGGGCTTTACTTGATTAGCTCGTGGCAGGTCTTGCTGCCCCTGTTCATTCTCAGTGCGATACTGCTGCTTTCGGCTAGGGTCGACCTCAAGCAACTGCGCATGCCACTGTTCTCATTGGCCATGATTCTCGGCATCGTCTTCATTCTTCTCGCCCTGCAAACCGATTGGGCCAACGCCGTGGTCTCGGTCCTGCGGCTGCTGACCATGTGCCTGATGGCCTACGCCGTCAGCCTCACCACAAGCTTTGACGCGATGCTCGAGCTCTTCCAACAGGTTGCCTCTCCATTACGATTCCTTGGAGCTAATCCAGCGCAAATCGCATTGGGATTGTCCATGACAATACGGTTCATTCCGGAATTGAAAAAGGTATACCTCGAAGTCCGCGAAGCCCAGCATGCTCGGGGTCTGGGCAACAATCCGTTGGCCGTGAGTGTCCCATTAGTTATCAGATCACTAAAAATCGCTGACGAGACAGCCGAAGCGTTAGACGCCCGCGGCTACGATTCAGCACCTTACCGACGCTAAGCGCGTCAGCTACTTCCATCTCGCTCGCACTTCCAAGGAAACACAATGCCAACTCGCACCGACTCAACTTTGCAAACTCACAATACGGTATACGTCGCAGTCTTTGCCGCCATGATCGCGGCCATGGGGCTCCTTCCCCCTATTACATTGGGGATCATCCCGGTACCCATTACCCTGCAAACCCTGGGTGTCATGCTGGCCGGCGCCTTATTGGGACCTTGGCGAGGTTCATTGGCCTCACTGGTTGTCGTAGTCCTGTCTTTGGCAGGGCTGCCCTTGTTGGCTGGTGGGCGTGGTGGGCTTGGAGTCCTGTTCGGGCCGACCGGCGGATATCTCATTGGATGGATTTTCGGGTCACTCGTTATTGGAGCCCTCTTCAAATACTGGGTTCTGCGCAACGAAAACAAGGTCGCCCGATTCATGTCCGGACTGGCCTCGGCTCTCGTTGGCGGAATCGTCGTCATCTATCTGTTTGGCGTTCCGTGGACCGCTGCTGTTACCGGGCTTGATCTGGGCACATCCTTGCTGGGGTCTCTCGGATTCCTGCCCGGGGACGTCCTCAAAGCCGTAGTCGCCACCCTGGTGGCCCTGACCGTGCACCGTAGCTACCGCGGGTTGATGAAGTAGCTCGATGGAACTGTGGCAGGCACTGGCAAGGTGGGCCAATCAACGACCGGATCATCTTGCCCTGCTCACGGTTGAAAGCCGGCTGACTTATGCGCAGTTGGCCAGCAGAAGCGGTGCTCTGGCCAAGCGGCTAGAATCCGTTCCAGGCAATCGGATCGCTGTGCACACCAGCGATCCGATTGAGATGGCCATCGCTTTTTATGCGATCGCGCGCAGTGGCAAGACATTGGTGGTGATTGACCCTGCTTGGCCCGGAAATCTGGCCACTTCCATGGCAACCGCTCTTCAATGCGATTTCGTGCTTGAATCGACGGTTCCGCGGCCTTTGCCCGGCGTCCCAAGATTCGCCTTGCCGCCCGAGCCACCCGAGCCCGGTGAATACATTGCGCCCGCGACCAAGACTCATTGCGCTGAAGACCTGCTGATCATTTGTACTTCTGGAAGCTCATCGCGTCCCAAGGCTGTGCTCCGGAGTGCTGCATCGTGGGAAGCGTCCCTGAGTGCCGGCGCCACGATTTTGGGCGCTTCGCCAGATGATTCCACTCTTTGCCCGAGTCCCATTTCCCACGGTCTGGGCCTCTACGCGATGGTCGAGTCCCTGCATACTGGCGGCACCTTCGTGGCTTCCGGAAAATGGGATCAAAAGGGCGTTGCATCATTGCTGGCGCGCCTCAGCTGCACCCGTATCGTCAGCGTACCGACAATTCTAGCCAAGGTGCTGGCCCTGGATGACCCGGCACGGTTCTCCAGCCTGCGATTGGTCATCAGCGGAGGGGAATCCCTGGACCAGGAGACCATGCAAACTCTTCACCAGATGGCTCCCTCGGCGCGCTGCGTTGAATATTTCGGGAGCAGCGAGCACAGCCTCATCGCGTATCGCGAGCGACTGGCCAACCATCCGCGAACTCCCTATTTCGACGGTCAGCTGTTTCCCGGGGTGCAGGCTCACACCCATGAGGCAACGCCGGGTTCAGGCTTTGGCTCGCTCTATATCGATAGCCCGTTCAACGCCAAGGGGTACGACCTTAGCTCGGACTCTGTCATCGCTCGGTGCGGCACAGCAATCGGCATTGGTGATCAGGCGAAGCTCCTGGGTTCAAATCGCATCGTCCTGTCCCGTCGCAACGACGGGATGATGAATCTCAACGGAAACAATATCCACCCGGGCGAAGTGGGCGCAGCGCTTAATGCCGAGGGGCTGGCCAATGCCGTAGTGCGGATCGATGCATCGAGCGCACCAGCCAGGTTGCTGGCCTACACGGTTTCGCCACCCCGCAATCCGTCCGCTCTTCTCACCGGCCTGCAGAAGCATTTGCCCCAGTACAAGATCCCGCACCAAATCATCTACTTGCGATCGTGGCCCGAGACCTTCAGCGGAAAATTGAATGCCTCGGCTTTGGACTTCCAGGATCTGAACATTGAACGGAGCGACTGGCTCAGATGAATGACGCCTTCATTATCAATGCAGCACGCACGCCCATCGTTAGAGCAGGCAAGGAGTATTCCCGCATTACCGCAGACCAACTGCTGGCTCGGGTGATCAACGCGCTAATAGATCGAAGCGGCATCTCCCCTGCGGATGTAGACCACGTATTTGCCGGCAATGCGGCGGGACCGGGCGGAAATATAGCGCGAGTGTCTGCTTTGGCGTCGGTGCTGCCCAAGACCGTCAGCGCGACCAGCATCGATGCCCAATGCGCCAGTGGACTGGACGCAATTGCCGCCGCTGCGCGGATGATACGTTGCGGTGAAGCGCATGTCGTGGTGGCCGGTGGCGTGGAGTCGGTGAGTACCGCGCCATGGCGGGTTGAAAAGCAAACCTCCGTAATCCAGCCTCCGCGCCTCTACTCGCGTGCCCGATTCACTCCAGAGCGAGACCCGGACCCCGAAATGGGCGAAGCTGCGGAGAATATTGCCCAGTCCTACGGCATTGCACAAGAGCGGCAAGATTCTTTCGCATTGCAGAGCCACCAGCGTGCGCTGCGCGCTCAAGCGGCTGGACTCTTTGATCGCGAGCTTGTCACCGTGGATACAAGCAACGGGCAAGTAGCGGCCGACACCTGCCCCAGGCCCGGACTGACACTTCGCAAGCTCGCTGCGCTCAAGCCGGTATTCGTACCCGGTGGCACCGTGACTGCGGGAAACTCCTGCCCGATTAACGATGGTGCAGCTGCGGTAATCTTGGTGAGCGAACAAATGCGCCAGAGACTGAACCCAACCTTCGCAATGCGCTACCTTGCTTCTGCTTCAGGTGCTTGCGATCCCAGCATTCTCGGCATGGCGGCGGTACCGGCGTACCGCAAGCTCATCGGCCTGCTGCCATCCGCTGCTGCTTCCAGCACTCCACTGATCGAGTTCAACGAAGCCTTTGCGGTCCAGGCCCTGGCATGCCTCGATGAGCTAGGGATCACCGAGGTGACGGTGAACCAAGGTGGCGGGGCCTTGGCGTTGGGACACCCCTACGGTGCTAGCGGCGCGATTCTTGCGACTCGGCTGTTCTGGCAGGCCAACCAGGCTCGGATACCTGGGCAAAGGGCGATCGCGCTCATGGCCGCCGCGGGTGGCACCGGAAGCGCGGTTGCTTTCGAGTCAGTACCGCATTGAGCCCTTGGGGCATTGGCCTAGATGTTGAACCCCAAGGCCTGCATCTGATTCCGGCCGTCGACAAGGTTCTTCAGCACTTCATCAATCTGCGCTTCGAGTAGATCGGTCAGCGGGCAGGCAGGCGTCGTCAACGTCAGGTCGATTTCCAGGACTGAATCGCCGTCGAAACACCGTCCGTAAAGCAGGCCCAGGCCAACAATGTTGACTCCCAGCTCGAGGTCATTCACGTCCTTGGGTGCTTCGTCGATTTCTGCGATCGGCCACGTTGCGCTCTCATGTGCACCATTTGCGGCTTCGGACATGCGCTGCTCCCCGATTCTGCCCCGGGTACCCCTTTCCCTTTCGGCTCTTCCACGAGATACCAGAAGGAATGCAGGCCCCTCGGGCGTTAACGAACAGAACCGCTCACCCCCGTAGGGAGCAAGCGGTTCTGCTTGAAACAGCCTAAATTAGATGTTGAAGCCCAGGGCTCGCATCTGATCGCGACCGTCATCGGTGATTCGTTCTGGACCCCAAGGCGGCATCCAGACCCAGTTCAAACGGTGGTCGTCTACAACGCTCTCCAGCGCCTGGCCGACCTGCTCTTCGATAATATCGGTGAGCGGGCAAGCGGCGGTTGTCAGCGTGAGGTCCAGCAAGAGTACGCCGTCATCCGCGTACTTCAGGCCGTACAGCAAACCCAGGTCGACAATATTGACACCCAGTTCAGGGTCAATGACGTCCTTGAGCGCTTCCTCAACGTCTTCCAGAGGAGTCGTAGCGGCTCCCGTGCTCTGTTCGGTCGATTCGCTCATGATTGTAACCTTAGGCCTTGACGTTCAGGTAACGGTCGTAGCCTTCTTCTTCCAGACGGTCAGCCAGTTCCGGGCCGCCCTGTTCTGCAACTCGGCCATCCACGAACACGTGCACGAATTCTGGCTTGATGTAGCGCAGGATGCGGGTGTAGTGGGTGATGAGCAGGGTGCCCATTTCGTTCTCGTCCTGTGCGCGGTTAACGCCCTCGGAGACAACCTTCAGAGCGTCGACGTCCAGGCCGGAGTCGGTCTCGTCCAGCACTGCGAACTTGGGCTTGAACAGTTCCAGCTGCAGGATCTCGACGCGCTTCTTCTCGCCGCCGGAGAAGCCTTCGTTGACGTTACGGCCAGCGAAGTCGGCATCGATCTTCAGCTTGCTCATAGCTTCCTTGACGTCCTTGGTCCAAGTACGCAGCTTTGGAGCTTCGCCGTCGATGGCGGTCTTGGCGGTACGCAGGAAGTTGGTCATGGTTACGCCTGGTACCTCTACCGGGTACTGCATAGCCAGGAACAGGCCAGCCTTGGCGCGCTCATCGACGCTCATCTCCAGGACATCTTCACCATCGAGGGTGATGGAGCCGGAGGTGACGTTGTAGCGCGGGTGGCCAGCGATGGTCGAAGCCAAGGTCGACTTGCCCGAGCCGTTAGGGCCCATGATTGCGTGGGTTTCGCCGGTCTTGATGGTCAGGGTTACACCCTTGAGAATTTCCTTCTCGCCCTGCTCGGTGTCAATCGAGACGTGCAGGTCCTTGATTTCCAGAGTAGACATACGTCGTTCCGTTTCTTTCTAAAAAGCGCTAAGGCTAAAAAGCTGGTGAAGCGAGCACTACCTAGTTCTCGGTAGCAGCCAATTCTTCTTCGATGGTGTCGGTCAGTCGCTCCTGCAGAGCCTCATCGCCGATCTGCTGAACGATTTCGTTCAGGAATCCGCGAACTACCAAGCGGCGTGCGGTCTTTTCATCGATGCCGCGAGCCATCAGGTAGAAGAGGTGCTCATCGTCGAAGCGGCCGGTGGTCGATGCGTGGCCAGCACCATCGATCAGACCGGTTTCGATTTCAAGGTTCGGAACCGAATCAGCGCGGGCGCCATCGGTCAGAACCAGGTTGCGGTTGGCTTCGTAGGAGTCGGTACCAACAGCAGCCTTCTGGATCAGCACATCGCCAACCCACACGGTGTGTGCGTCCTTGCCCTGCAGCGCACCCTTGTACAGCACGTTCGACTTGCAGTTGGCCACAGCGTGGTCAACGAACAAGCGGTGCTCCAGGTGCTGGCCGGCATCTGCGAAGTACAAGCCGTAGAGCTCGATCTCAGCGCGTTCGCCGGTGAAGCGAGCCGACGGGTTCACGCGAACCAGGTCGCCACCGAAGGAAACAACAATGTGCTTGAACGAAGCGCCAGCAGCTACCAGCGCCTGCTGCGAGGAAGCGTGAACGGCGTCATCTTCCCAAGCCTGCAGGGAGATCACGGTCAAGCGGGCGTTGGCCTGGACGTCGAACTCGACGTTCTGTGCCAGCACTGCCGAACCGACGTGGTCCAGCACAACAGTAGCCTCGGAATTTTCCTCGGCAACAACGATGAGGTGCTGAGCCGCCGCTGCCAGCGACTCGCCGGTGATGCGCAGGGTTGCGTTGGCACCTTCGGCGTTCTTCGGGATCGTCACAACGTGGGTCTCGGAAGCGAACTTCCAAGCGTTGGCCGACACGCGGTCATCCGGGGTATGCGCAACACCGTTCAGCGCGTCGCCAGCCGGAACAACCGACAGCTTGGCGATTCCGTTGCCGGCGAGCTCTATCTTGGGAGCCGCGCCGGTGAGGTCATCGCTGTGCAGGCCCTTCAGGCGCTTGAGCGGGGTGAAGCGCCAGTCCTCTTCACGACCGGTCAGCTTGGCGAAGTCATCTACATTGGTGCTGGTCAGTCGACCGGCACGCGATGAATCGGGAACTCCAACTCCGCCGCCGTGGCTGTGCGCCTTGGTGGAGGCACCGGCCAGCGGCGAGCTGTCGTTGTCGTTGATCGGCGAAAGGTCTTCGCCCTCTTCGGTGAATCCAGGAATCGATGGTGCGCCGATGCGCGCCTTCTCTGCTGGGATATGGGTGGTGGTCTCCGACATTCTTAGCCGACCGATCCTTCCATCTGAAGTTCAATAAGGCGGTTCAGTTCCAGCGCGTACTCCATAGGCAGCTCGCGTGCGATTGGCTCAACGAAGCCGCGCACGATCATTGCCATGGCCTCGTCCTCGGCCATGCCGCGGGACATCAGGTAGAACAGCTGCTCTTCGGAAACGCGCGAGACGGTCGCCTCGTGGCCCATGGTTACGTCGTCCTCGCGGACGTCGATGTACGGGTAGGTATCCGAACGCGAGATCTGGTCGACCAGCAACGCGTCGCAGACCACCGAGTTCTTGGTGCCCTTGGCGCCTTCCTGGACCTGGACCAGGCCGCGGTAAGCCGAGCGGCCACCGTTACGAGCCACCGACTTGGCCACAATGGCCGAAGAGGTGTTCGGAGCGATGTGGACCATCTTGGATCCGGTGTCCTGGTGCTGGCCCTCGCCGGCGAAGGCGATGGACAGGGTCTCACCCTTGGCGCGTTCGCCAACGAGGTAAACGGCTGGGTACTTCATGGTGACCTTCGAGCCGATGTTGCCATCGACCCATTCCATGGTGGCGCCTTCTTCGCAGACGGCACGCTTGGTCACCAGGTTGTAGACGTTGTTCGACCAGTTCTGGATCGTGGTGTAGCGAACGCGGGCGTCCTTCTTCACGATGATTTCCACAACGGCAGAGTGCAGCGAATCCGACTGGTAGATCGGTGCGGTGCAACCCTCGATGTAGTGAACGTAGGAGCCCTCATCAGCGATGATCAGGGTGCGTTCGAACTGGCCCATGTTTTCCGTGTTGATGCGGAAGTAAGCCTGCAGCGGGATCTCCACGTGTACGCCCTTCGGGACGTACACGAACGAGCCGCCGGACCACACGGCAGTGTTCAGCGAAGCGAACTTGTTGTCGCCCGCTGGAATGACCGAGCCGAAGTACTCCTGGAAGATCTCCGGGTGCTCCTTCAGTCCAGTGTCGGTGTCAAGGAAGATGACGCCCTGGGCTTCAAGGTCTTCACGCAGCTGGTGGTAGACAACCTCGGACTCGTACTGGGCGGCAACGCCGGACACCAGACGCTGCTTTTCAGCCTCTGGAATACCCAACTTGTCGTAGGTGTTCTTGATGTCTTCTGGAAGTTCTTCCCAGGAGGTCGCCTGCTTCTCGGTGGAACGCACGAAGTACTTGATGTTGTCGAAATCAATACCCGAGAGGTCTGGACCCCAGGTAGGCATTGGCTTGCGATCGAAGTACTTCAGCGCCTTCTGGCGACGCTCCAGCATCCATTCTGGCTCGGACTTCAGGGCGGAAATATTCGCCACTACGTCCTTGTCGACGCCACGGCGCGCATTTGCACCCGCGTCGTTCTTGTCTGACCAGCCGTATTCGTAATTGCCGATTCCGTGGAGTTCGGGGTTCTTCTCCAGAATTTCGGAAATTACACCCGGGTCGGCAGACTCCTGTGCAATCTGATCCGTCATCGCGGCCTCTCCTGCTTCGTGAACTGAATTCGAGTTCTTTTCTCAGCGCGCATTGGCGCCTTTTCACGCCCCACAGGGATGTGGGTCGTGCACACGTGTCCTCCACCGGCCAAGGTCGACAGTCGTCGGACGTCGACGCCTAGCAAGCGGGCGAACATTTCCGTTTCCATGTCGCAAAACACTGGAAACTCTCGTGCCAAGTCTTGTATCGGGCAGTGTCCCTGGCATAGCTGCACGCTATGCATCAGGGCAGTTGCCACTTTGGTATCCACTTTTCGGGTGTATCCCACGAATCCATCTGCACTGAGCAAATTGCCCAGCACCTCGGCTCGTGCTTCCAGCCCTTCAACGCCGACCAGCGCCTTGGCGTATCGGTCTTCCATTGATGCGAAGCGGTTACGCGCAAACTTGCGAATCGCGTCCTCTCCGGCCGCATCGCCGAGCATCTTCAATGCGTCGGAAGCAATCTCCAGGTAATCGTTGCCCAACTTCGTCTGCCCGCGGTGCGAAAGCACGTAGCGACGCGACGGACGTCCAGCACCGGTTTTCTGGTTGGCTACCAGTTTCACCTCTACGAGTCCCGATTTTGAGAGCGCGTCGAGGTGACGGCGGACCGCAGCAGGCGTGAAGCCCAGCTTGCTTCCAAGCTCGGCAGCACTGACCGGCCCGTCCTCGAGTACTGCGTACAGGACGCGGTCGCGCGTACGCTCCTCGGTATCCCCAACTGCGCCAACTGTCGCGGCAGTGGAGCCACTAGCTGATTCTGAATTTGATGAATACACAACACAATCATGCGTAAATTTTTGCTCTAGGTCTAGTAAGGAAGGACTTACTAAGGACATGCTTGCCCGACTAGTGCGTTACATGAATCGAACCTCTGACACTTCCATTGTCCCGCCCACCTCAACGGAACTCGAGGGTTGGTGACAAAACACTCAGCTCAGCCAGTTCGACATGTCGTAGAATGTTTCAGTGTCTTCTGTAACTCCCAGCCTTGTCATCAACGAGCTGGCTAAAGATTTAGGTCCAGTCCCCGCCTTGGACAATCGCATGTTGCGAGTCCTGGAGTCGGTGTCCCTAAAAGCTTATCCGGGTCAGGTCACCACGCTTTTAGGAGCTAACGGAGCCGGCAAATCCACGACCCTCGCTTGTGCCCAGGGGCTGCTTCAGCCCGAAGGTGGAACCGTCGAACTCCTGGGCCAGAACCCCTTCGGCGACAATCCCGAATTGCGTTCCCGCGTCGGAGTCATGCTCCAAGACGGAGGGTTGCCACCCTCAATGCGACCGGTTCCGCTCTTGAGGCACGTCGCTTCCCTCTATCAGAAGCCCATTGATATTGATGCGTTGATCACACGGTTGGATCTCGAATCATTTGGCACCCGCACGATCCGCCGTCTCTCTGGTGGCCAGAAGCAGCGCGTCGCCTTGGCCCTGGCGCTGGCCGGAGATCCGGAAGTGCTCTTCCTCGATGAACCAAGTGCTGGGCTGGATCCGCAGTCCCGCCAGGTAGTCTTCGACCTCATTGCCGAACTTCGCGATGCAGGAAAGGCCATCATCCTCACCACCCACCTCATGGATGACGCGCAACGCCTCAGCGACTACGTCTACATCATCGACAAGGGCTGCACCGTGGCGCAAGGCACCGTGGCCGAGCTGACGGCCCGCGCTGCCGAAGACCAGGACACCCGCCCGGTGTCCTTCTCCGCCCCAGCAGGGCTGCGCCTACCTGAACCACCGGCAGGATTGCACCTGGAGGAGACCGGAGCCGGCCAATACCGGCTCGACGGGGTCAACTCCCCCGAACACTTGAACTGGCTAACCCATTGGTGGCTCCAGGAGGGCATTTTGCCAACCGAGCTCAACTTGCAGTCACGAAGCCTCGAAGACGTTTTCCTTGAAATCGCACAGAAGGAGGGAAGGGCATGAGCCAAACACAGGCACGCTCCAATGCTGTCTCGCCACTGCGCCGAATCCTGAACCAGGGTAAATACGAATCCATCCAGATGCTCAGCAATGGCGAACAGCTCATTCTCGCTGTTGTCATGCCGCTCATTGCGCTCTTCGTGCTCACCCTGACCGATCTGGTCAAGGATGTCGCAGACCGCAGCATTGATGCCGCCGTTCCTGGCGTCTTGGCCTTGTGCGTCATTTCGACGGCTTTCACCGGGCAGGGAATTGGCACCGGATTTGACCGCCGCTATGGCGTGCTGACCATGTTCTCCACTACGCCGCTGGGGAAAACCGGACTGATTTTCGGCAAGGTCATTGCCGTGCTGTCGGTCCTGCTGATCCAGGTCGTCTTAATCTGCTCTGTCTCCTTGTTGTTCCTGGACTGGCATCCGAACCCTTGGGGCATTGCTCCGGCTATACTCTTCCTGCTCTTGGGCGCAGCCGCGTTTACCGCGCTAGGCCTGCTGATTGCCGGCACCGTCCGCCCTGAAGCGACGTTGGCGATCACCAACCTTGCCTGGATCCTGCTGGCCGGTGCCGGCGGTGTCCTCTACCCCTTGAGCATGGCCCCTGATTGGGCCCAGCCAACCCTGAATGCGCTGCCATCGGCAGCGCTGGGCGATGCCATGCGCGATGCCCTGATCCACGGCCAGTTCAGCATTGCTGGCCTTATCTTCTTGATCCTTTGGTCAGCAGTTGGCTCCTTTGCAGCCATCAAGCTGTTCAAATGGAGCTGACCACCACCCAAATTCCGAAAAGGGAGATTTCAATGTCTTCAGCCCAAGCCACCCAGAGCTGGGCCGATAAACTGCCCACGAAGGTCACTCGCCTCGTGCATGGTCTCGCGATCGCATCCCTGATCTCGCAGATTGGCATTATCGTCACCGGTGGAGCCGTACGCTTGACGAATTCGGGCCTCGGCTGCTCCCACTGGCCCAATTGCGTTCCCGGTTCGATGACCCCTGTCCCGGAAATGGGCATCCATGGAATCATCGAGTTCGGCAACCGCCTGCTGACCTTTGTCCTGCTGGTCATCGCTGTCGCGTTCCTGATCTCCGTCTGGAAGATGCGCCCTACCCACCGCACCCTGTTCAAGCTGTCCATCGGCTTGCTCGCCGGCATCGCGTTGCAGGCACTCATCGGAGCCATCACCGTGTGGACCGGACTGAACGCTTGGGTCGTTTCGGTGCACTTCCTGATTTCCGGCGCACTGGTCATCATGGCAACATTCCAGGTGAACCGCACCGCCAAGGAACTGAAGAACCGCAAGTGCGATCAGAGCAGCAAGTCGATCCGCCAGCTCTCCTTCGCCGCATGGATCTTCTCCCTGCTCGCAGTGGCATTCGGAACTATCGTGACCGGCACCGGACCGCATGCAGGCGATGCCGATGCCCCGCGCCACTTGTTCGATCCGCTGCTGGTAACCCGCATGCATACTGCTCCGGTGTACTTGCTCGTTGCCGCAACCATCGTGGTGCTGATTCTGGCCTACAAGCAGGGCGGAAACATCCAGCTTCGCATCGCCATCTGGTGGCTTGTCGCGGCAATTGCGGTCCAGGCAGCAATTGGCTACATCCAGCATTTCAATGGGCTGCCAGTCGCCCTGGTACTCTCCCACATGCTCGGCGCGAGCTTGCTGCTTGCCGCCTCCGCAAACGTCTGGGATCGGGCTGCCATCCTTCCGGAATACCAGCGCAACGATTCCGAGAATCCTGAGTAAATGACTGGGGGTTGCCCTGCACTCGATGTGCAGGGCAAACCCCAGTTGCTTAACGCTGTCCCCCGGCCGTTCCACGGCGCGTGAACCACATCAAACCATAAAGTCCAAAGAAGAAATAGACTGTTCCGGCTAGCCAGAATGCCGCAAGCAGCAGCCCTTGATCCACGGTGGAAACCGCAAGAAGGGCGGCACCGTTAGCGCAGGTAGCCCATAGAGCAATCCGGGAATTGGACAAGAACCCGATGCCGCAGGCCAAGCCCAGGGCAAGGTATGCGTACACGGCGACGTTCGGCTCGATACTCGTGAACGATGCGGCTCCCAGGAGCACGACTGGCAATAGCAGAGCAGTGCCACCAATGATGCGGATCAATTTCGAACGCGGTTCTCGATTCACCGATTTGGAAGAACGCCCATTGATTCCGACTAGCATCCATGCTGCGACCATTGACGGGATATAGAAGATTCCACTGCTGGTAATGAATCCGGCAACGAGCGCTGTCATGCACAAGGCCGCCGCGTAGCCGTAGATTCGTGCCGCTTTTCCCTTCATGGCCGCGGTGGCCGCTACGCCAAGTCCGAATATTGCGAAGATCAGCAGTTGCAATGCGCCTTGCTCATATATCGAGTCGTAGCTACTGCCCTCACCTTCTGGCACAGAAGCGCCAAAAATCAGGTCACCCAGGGTATCTGCCAGAGTCGTATCGATGATGGAGACAAGGACACCGAGGACCAGTGCCACCGCACCGAGCACCAAGCTATTCCTGCGTAGGATGGCCCGCTCCTGCGGAGCCGCGTACTCGGCCATCAGAGGGGCTGCAACAGCTTCAGGACTGCCTAGCGCGGCGAGGATTTGGTCATCATCCCTGCCTAGGGCTCGGCCATCCTCGATATGCTGCGCCACATCCTCCAGAAGCTCTACGCCCATATCCCTTGGAGCACCGCGCAGGAGCTTCCCCAATTCCCGCAAATACGCTTCCGCGCTGTACTGCTCAGCTGTCGATGCCATGTTGCTCTCCAAGTAGATCGGTGACTTGCATTGAAATTGCTTCCCATACCCCGCGGAACTCTCCAACCATCAGATGCCCGTGCTCGGTAATGGTGTAGTACTTCCGTTTGCGTCCCGACGCGCCTTCTTCCCAGTAGGTTTCTACCAGCCCAGTGGCTTTCATGCGCGCCAGCAACGGATACAGGCTCCCCTCGCCGGCGGTAAGCTTCCGCGCGGTGAGCGCTTCTGCCAGCTCCAACCCGTATTTATCTCCGCTGGCTAACGAAGCCAGCACACAGTATTCAAGGACGCCCTTGCGTATATTCGTGGCGATTTTCTCGCGTTGATCGGACATGCGATAACCATACCTTGCGTAGCAAGACTTGCATAGCAAGATCTAGTCTTATTTCCCTCGATGAGAGTAATTTCTGCCTAAACGCATAGTGCGCATGCATTGGCCGACGCGAAGGGCAACTACGCTCGAACGCAGAAAAGCGCCCTTCCTGGAATCCATTTTCATTTGGATTCCAGGAAGGGCGCTAACCGACGCTCAGCTGCGGCGTTGAACCTAGCCGAACAGCGGGCTACCCACGAACGGGTCAATGGCCAAGGCCAGGAATACGATCGACAAGTAGGTGATGGAGATATGGAAGACCTTCATGGCCTTGCGGTTGATCTCAGCCGGCTTATGGTCGCTCTGCGCTTCGCGGTAGAGCACGTGCGATTCGTAGACGAACCAGATGCCCGCGCCACCAGCGATTGCAGTGTAAACGATTCCTGCGCTACCCAGTGGGACCAGCAGCATCGAGCAAACGACAGTGGCCCAAGCGTAGAGCACAACCTGTACCGAAACGCGGCGAGCGTTGGCGATCGCGCCCAGCATAGGCACTGAAGCCGCGTTGTAGTCATCCGCATACTTCATGGACAGCGGCCAGTAATGCGGCGGGGTCCAGAGGAAGATCACCAGGAACAGGATGATCGCTGGCCATTCAATTGTGTTGGTCACTGCGGCCCAAGCGATCAGCACAGGCATGCAGCCGGCGATGCCACCCCAGACAATGTTCTGAGCGGTACGGCGCTTGAGGATCAAAGTGTAGAACACGACGTAGAGGAGGATTGCAGCCAGGCCCAAGACGGTCGTCAGCGGATTGGTGCCAACCCAGAGAACCACCAGGGAGGCTATGGCCAATACCCAAGAGAAGACCAGTGCTTCCCTCGGGGTGAGGTCCCCAGTGACTAAAGGGCGCCCCTTGGTACGCTTCATCAACTTATCCATATCGCGATCGATATAGCAGTTGAATGCACCAGAAGCACCTGCGGCCATAGCTCCACCAACAAGGGTGGAGATCATGAGCCAGACGGAGGGGAAACCCCGTTCGGCAAAGATCATGGTCGGAAGGGTGCTCACTAGCAGCAACTCGATTACGCGAGGCTTCGTCAACGCCACGTAGGCATTGGCCTTGCGCTTCAGAAAATCGCCGGCATTCTCATCAGGCTGACGCGATGCGCGGGGCACTGATGCTGCGGCGACACTTTGAGTCTTCAATTAAACGCACTCAGTTCTTCACGGGTACAAGACAGACACTGTCATTCTACGCTGGATAGAAATTGATTGAAACTCCCCAGGAGAGGATCACAGTTGAAAAATGGTGATTTGGCTCAATTCAAGACGCTACAATCGCCTGCCCGGCGGCTAGCCATGCACCTTTGCGGCTTCACGCTCCCATCGGATTCTGCTCCTCGAACCGATCTTCCGCAGGCGGCCCCCGCCCCAACCAGCGTTTCCCGCGTACCGTTGCAGCACGCCAAAGTCGACAAGCCGGGAGCCTTCGATGGAATAACCCCGCGCGGCGGGAGAACTCATCCAGTTCCAAATGCCCAACAGCATTTCGGCAGATTGCGCGCGGTCCCCCGGACCCTGCTCCCAAATGAACAAAGATGGCAACTGATGGCCGCTAGTGGAACAAATCTTGTTCTTTGTAGCGTTGGCTGGTTGCCGTGCACCGGCTGGCAGAAGTGCCCGGCCACCCATATCCCCCGGCTGCCACCTGCGCACGAATGCGCAGAATGCCTGAGCAATTCGCTCACGCCGTGGCATGAATAGCCGTATCAAGTCCACCTTCTGCGCAAACCGAATAATTCTGTGTCATCTTGCTAAATCCAACGCCCCAATACGCCTTTTCGCGATAGAGTTGACTCAGATTGCGCCGTCGCGACCTGCATCCCTCTGAATAAAGCACAGCCGGAGGAAGCAGGAGGCGACGGCGTATTGCGTGTCAGCGGGAGATATCTCCCGTCCAAGCCTGAATGGAAGGAACGCCGCTGTGGCGACTGAATCCTTAGTTGAAGAATTCTCACTGACCGAGTTGGACCGTAAGGCCATCGACACCACCCGTGTCCTGGCAGCCGACGCCGTCGAAAAGGTTGGCAATGGCCACCCCGGTACCGCAATGAGCTTGGCTCCGGCCGCCTACTTGATTTTCCAGAAGCACCTGCGCCACGATCCGAAGGATCCGAACTGGATCGGCCGCGACCGTTTCGTGCTTTCCCCGGGCCACACCTCGCTGACCCTGTACCTGCAGCTGTTCCTCTCGGGCTACGGTCTGGAGATGGAAGACATCGAAGCGCTGCGCACCTGGGGCGCCAAGACCCCGGGCCACCCGGAGTTCGGCCACACCGCCGGCGTTGAGATCACCACCGGTCCGCTGGGCCAGGGCCTGGCTTCCGCCGTTGGTTTCGCCTACTCCCAGCGCCGCATGCGCGGCCTGCTGGATCCAGCTGCCGAGGCAGGGACCAGCCCGTTCGACCACACTGTCTACGTCATCGCTTCCGATGGCGACCTGCAGGAAGGCGTCACCTCCGAGGCCTCCTCGCTGGCCGGCCACCAGGAACTGGGCAACCTCGTTGTGATCTACGATGACAACAAGATCTCCATCGAGAACGACACCGACATCGCCTTCACCGAAGACGTGCTGGGCCGCTACGAGTCCTACGGCTGGCACACCCAGCGCGTGGACTGGACCGTCACCGGAGAATACGTCGAGGACATGGCCGCACTCGATGCTGCTGTGCGCGCCGCGAAGGCCGAGACCTCCCGCCCATCGATCATCAGCCTGCGCACCATCATCGGATGGCCATCGCCGACCAAGCAGAACACCGGCGGCATCCACGGCTCGAAGCTGGGTACCGACGAAGTTGCCGGCCTGAAGACGATCCTGGGCTTCGACCCCGAGAAGAACTTCCAGATCGAGGACGATGTACTGGCTCACGCCCGCGAGGTCGTAACCCGCGGTGCACAGCTGCACGCCTCGTGGAACGAGACCTTCGAGGCCTGGAAGTCCGCCAATCCGGAAGAAGCCGCCCTGCTTGAGCGCCTGCAGGCTGGCGAATTGCCAGAGGGCTGGACCGAGAAGATCCCGACCTTCGAGCCAGGCGCCACCATGGCTACCCGCGCCGCGTCGGGCAAGGTCATCAACGCGATAGCCGATGAATTGCCAGAACTCTGGGGCGGCTCTGCCGACCTCGCCGGTTCGAACAACACCACCATCGAGACCGCGAAGTCCTTCGCTCCCGAGCGCCGCTCCACCGATTCCTGGTCCGCCAGCCCGTACGGCCGCGTGCTGCACTTCGGCATCCGCGAGCACGCCGCCGCCTCGATCGTGAACGGCATCGTGCTCTCCAGCCCGACCCGTGCATTCTCCGGAACCTTCCTGATCTTCTCGGACTACCAGCGTCCGGCGATCCGCTTGGCCGCGCTGATGGGTGTCCCCTCGATCTTCGTGTGGACCCACGACTCCATCGGCCTGGGCGAAGACGGCCCGACCCACCAGCCAGTGGAGCAGCTCGCGTCGCTGCGCATCATCCCCAACTTCGACGTCGTCCGCCCGGCGGATGCCAACGAAGTCGCCTACGCATGGCGCGGCATCCTCGAGCTGACCGGCACCCCTTCGGGCATCGTCCTCTCCCGCCAGAACCTGCCAATCTACGACCGCGCGGCCACCGGCTTCCGCGGCGCCGAAGGCACGCTGAAGGGCGGCTACATCCTCGCCGAGGCTGTGCGCGATGGCGCGGAGACCACCCCGGATGTCATCTTGCTGGCCACCGGCTCCGAGGTCGAGCTCGCCATCGAGGCCCGCGAAGCCCTGGCTGCCAAGAACATCGCGGCCCGCGTCGTTTCGCTGCCGTCGCTGGAATGGTTCGCCAAGCAGGACGCGGCCTACCGCGAAGAGGTCCTGCCGGCAGCCATCACCGCCCGCGTTTCGGTTGAAGCCGGCGTGGCCCAGGGCTGGCGCGAGCTGGTCGGCGCGCACGGCGAAATCATTTCGCTGGATCACTTCGGCGCTTCCGCCGATTACAAGAAGCTGTACTCCGAGTTCGGCATCACCACCGAGGCTGTTGTAGCCGCTGCCGAAACCTCCATGCAGAACGCTGCCAAGTAAGGAACCGAAGTAAAGATTATGAGCAACCCGAATACCCAGGCCCTGTCCGATGCCGGCGTCTCCATCTGGCTGGACGACCTTTCGCGTGAACGGCTGACCAGCGGCTCGCTGGCCAAGCTGATCGAAGAGAAGAACGTGGTCGGCGTGACCACCAACCCGGCAATCTTCGCGGCATCGCTGTCCAAGGCAGAGGTGTACGGCGAGGCCATCGCCGAGCAGAAGCACCGCTCGGTGGAGGACGCAATCACCGAGATCACCAGCGACGACGTGGCAGCTGCCTGCGATCTGTTCAAGGGCGTCTACGAGTCCTCCCAGGGCTTCGACGGCCGCGTGTCCATCGAGGTCGATCCCCGCCTGGCTCACGAGACCGCACCGACCATCGCCCAGGCCAAGGCCCTGTACGAACGCGTGAACCGCGAGAACGTGCTGATCAAGATCCCGGCAACCGTCGAGGGCCTGGAAGCCATCACCGAAACCATTGCCGCCGGCATTTCGGTGAACGTCACCCTGATCTTCTCGCTGGAACGCTACCGCGAGGTCATCAACGCCTACCTGCTGGGCTTGGAGAAGGCCCACGCTGCCGGCGTGGACCTGTCCAAGATCCACTCGGTCGCTTCCTTCTTCGTTTCCCGCGTGGATTCGGAAATCGACAAGCGCCTGGACGCCATCGGCACCGATGCCGCGGCCGCCGTGCGCGGCCAGGCCGGCGTGGCCAATGCCCGCTTGGCTTACCAGGTCTTCGAAGAGTCCTTCGCTTCGGCACGCTACGAGGTGCTGGCAGCTGCCGGCGCCAACGTCCAGCGTCCGCTGTGGGCTTCGACCGGCGTGAAGGATCCTGCCTACCCATCGACCCTGTACGTGACCGAACTGGTCGCGCCGCAGACCGTGAACACCATGCCGGAGAAGACCCTGGACGCCACCGCGGCTGAAGCCGAGGTGCGCGGCAACGCGATCGCCGGCGGCTACGATGCGGCCAACCGCGTGCTGGACAAGCTCGCTGCACTGGGCATCGACTACAACGAGGTCGTGGACCTGCTCGAGGTCGAAGGCGTTCAGAAGTTCGACGTCGCATGGAACGAGCTGCTTGAGGACATGGCTGTGGCATTGAAGGGAGCCAAGTAGATGGAGCTTGGTCTGGTAACCTCCGGCGAGGCCCTGGCCTCCGTCGATGCGTTGCTCCCGAAGCTGATCGAAGCGAAGATCGGCAGCCGCATCGCCGCCCAGGACCCGACCATTTGGGGTCCTGAGGCAGAAGCTGAATCGGCCATCCGCCTCGGTTGGGTCAACCCCTTCGAGGCAGCTGGCAAACTGATCCCGCAGATCCTGGATCTGCGCGATGAGCTGCAAGAAGAGGGCCTGACCCGCATCGTGCTGTGCGGCATGGGCGGCTCCTCGCTGGCTCCTGAGGTCATCACCGCCCATGACGAGGTGGAACTGGTCATCTGCGACACCACCGATCCGTCGATGGTCAAGCAGATCGTGGAAACCGATCTGCAGCGCACCGTCGTGGTGGTTGCTTCCAAGTCGGGTTCCACCGTGGAAACCGATTCGCAGCGCCGTGCGTTCACCGCAGCTTTCCAGGCTGCCGGCATCGATCCGGCGACCCGCTTGGTGCTGGTCACCGATCCGGGCTCGCCCATGGATAATCCTGATGGCGTGCGCGCGGTATTCACTGCGGATCCGAATGTCGGCGGGCGCTACTCGGCGCTGACCGCTTTCGGCCTGGTCCCTTCGGGCCTGGCCGGCGCGGACATCGAAGCCCTGGTTGAAGAATCCGGGCTGATCAACGATGTGCTGGCCCTGGACGACGAGGACAACCTCGCGCTGCACCTGGGTGCCGCCATGGCTACCGCGGGCCGCGACAAGCTGCTGATTGCCTGTGTGGGCGATGCCCTGCCGGGCTTCGGCGACTGGGCCGAGCAGCTGATCGCCGAGTCCACCGGCAAGGAAGGCAAGGGCGTGCTGCCTGTTGCCGCGCATGTGGATGCACCGGAGCTGGCGAACCCGGCTCAGGACGTGCTGCCGCTGTTCGTCTACGACGCGCTGCCTGAGGATTTCGACGAGGACGCCACCGCCGTGCACTTCAGTGCACCGCTGGGCACCGCCTTCATGATCTTCGAGTACGCCACCGCCGTGGCCGGCTACCTGCTGGGCATCAGCCCCTTCGACCAGCCTGATGTCGAGGCCGCGAAGATCGCCGCCCGTTCCATGCTCGATGCTCCGGCGCAGAGCGCACCGGATGCAGTGGACGGACCAGTTGAGCTCTACGGCACCGGGGCCAAGACCTTGGAGGCGGCTGTGGAGCAGCTCGCCGCGCAGCTTCCGGCAGACGGCTACCTTGCCATCCAGGCATACCTGAACCGCAATGCGGACCAGGAGCTTGCCGCGCTGCGCGATCTGCTCGCCAAGAAGACCGGCCGTCCAGTCACCTTCGGCTGGGGTCCGCGCTTCTTGCACTCCACCGGCCAGTACCACAAGGGCGGCCCGGCACAGGGCGTGTTCTTGCAGGTCACCGCGGATCACAAGGAAGACCTTGGGATCCCGGAGCGTCCGTACACCTTCGGCGGCCTGATCACCGCCCAGGCGATCGGCGATGGCGCAGTACTGGCTGACGCCGAACATAACCGCCCAGTGCTGCGCGTGAACCTCACGGACCGCGCCGCCGGAATCGCTGCCCTGCTAGAGGCAGCGAAGTAAGGCACTATGAGCAACCCACTACGCGACGCCCGCGACCGGCGGCTTAACCGCATTGCCGGTCCGGGCGCGCTGGTGTTCTTCGGAATCACCGGCGACCTTGCCCGCAAGAAACTCATGCCAGCGGTCTACGACCTGGCTAACCGCGGACTGCTTCCCCCGAATTTTGCGATTGTCGGCTTCGGCCGCCGCGACTGGACGGCGCAGGACTTCGCCGACCAGGCCCGCGAATGGATCCTCGCCAGCGCCCGCACCCCCTTCAACGAAACCGTGTTCGCCCAGCTGGCCGCCGGCATGCGCTTCATCTCCGGCGCCTTCGACGATGATGGCGCCTACGAGAAGCTGGCCGCGACCCTGGACGAACTGGCCGAATCCCGGTCCACCGGGCGCAACCACGCTTTCTACCTCTCGATCCCGCCGAGCTGGTTCGAGGTTGTCTGCCAGAAGCTCTCCGAGCACAAGCTGGCCAAGGACAAGAACCCGGGCTGGGAACGCGTGGTCATCGAGAAGCCCTTCGGCCACGACCTGCAAAGCGCCCGCGAACTGAACGAGATCGTGGAGTCCGTGTTCCCGCCGGACGCGGTGTTCCGCATCGACCACTATCTGGGCAAGGAAACCGTGCAGAACCTGCTGGCTTTGCGTTTCGGCAACCAGATGTTCGAGCCGCTGTGGAACAACAAGTACGTGGACCACGTGCAGATCACCATGGCCGAGGACATCGGCATTGGCGGCCGCGCCAGCTACTACGACGGTGTGGGCGCGGCCCGCGACGTCATCCAGAACCACCTGCTCCAGCTGCTGGCGCTGACCGCCATGGAGGAACCCATTTCCTTCGACGCGGACCACCTGCGCAGCGAAAAGGAGAAGGTGCTCACCGCCGTCCAGCTGCCCGAGGACCTGGGCGCGGCCAGTGCCCGAGGCCAGTACACCTCTGGCTGGCAGGGCGCCGAGGAGGTCGTCGGCTTCCTCGACGAGGAGGGCTTCAACCCGAAGTCCAAAACCGAGACCTACGCGGCGGTGCGCCTGAACATCAATACCCGCCGCTGGTCCGGGGTGCCGTTCTACCTGCGTGCCGGCAAGCGCCTGGGCCGCCGCGTCACCGAAATCGCGGTGGTCTTCAAGAAGGCGCCGAACCTGCTGTTCACCGACCACAAGGACGACGAATTCGGCCAGAACGCGTTCGTGATCCGCGTGCAGCCCGATGAAGGCGCGACCATCCGCTTTTCCTCCAAGGTGCCCGGCACCCAGATGGAGATCCGCGATGTGACCATGGACTTCGGCTACGGCAACGCCTTCACTGAATCCTCGCCCGAGGCCTACGAGCGGCTGATCCTCGATGTGCTGCTCGGTGAGCCGCCGCTGTTCCCGCGCCATGAGGAAGTCGAGCAGTCCTGGCGCATCCTGGATCCTTTCGAGGAGTTCTGGGCCTCGCAGCCCACCCAGCCAGATCCCTACGCTCCGGGCTCCTGGGGACCCGAAAGCAGCGATGAGCTGATGGCCAAGGATGGAAGGACCTGGAGACGACCATGATGATCGATCTTCCCAACACCACCACCTCCAAGGTGGCCAAGAAGCTGATCTCCTCGCGCCGCACCCACGGCGTGGTAGCGCTCTCCCGCGTGATGACCCTGGTGGTCATCACCCGCGAGGGGTTCGCCGAGAACGCGATCGAGGCGGCCAACTTGGCCAGCCGCGAGCACCCCTGCCGGATCATCGTGGTGGTCCGCGGCAACAAGTCCGAGGCCAACCGGCTGGACGTGCAAATCCGCGTGGGCGGGGACGCCGGCGCCTCCGAGGTGATCGTGATGCGCACCTACGGCCCGGATGTCGTGGCCGACGAGGCGCTGATCTCCGCACTGCTGCTGCCCGATGCGCCGATCGTGGCCTGGTGGCCGCATGGCGTGCCGCAGGATCCGGCCGGCACCGCGCTGGGCAAGCTGGCGCACCGCCGCATCACCGATTCGGCGGAAACCGAAGACCCCACCGCCGCGCTGTTCAGCCGCATCGAGACCTACCAGGCCGGCGACACCGACCTCGCCTGGACGCGGCTGACCCTGTGGCGTGCCCAGCTGGCGAGCATCATCGACCTGATCGGCACCGAGGGGCTCTCGGGCATCACCGTGAAGGGCTCGGATAATTCCCCGTCCACCACCTTGCTGGCCGCCTGGCTGACCCTGTGCCTGGACGTCCCGGTGACCATCGCCGCGGACAAGTCCAATGGCGGGCTCTCCAGCGTCCGGCTGGCACGCGAAGCCGGCGACGTGGAGCTTTCGCGCCCTTCCGGCGCGGTAGCCCACCTTTACCTGCCCGGATCGGCCCCGCAACGCATCTCCCTGCCACGGCGTTCGGTGGCCGAATGCCTGGCCGAAGAGATGCGCCGCCTGGACGCCGATGACGTCTTCGGCGAGGTCATCACCAAGGGCCTGAACCTGACCAACCTGAGGAGCATCAGATCCAGTGATCGCTAGGCAAATACTGATCCATGAGAACCCGGAAGCTACCGCCCACGCCATTGCGGCCCGGCTGATCACCTCGATCGCCGATGCACTGGCCGCCCGCGGAGTTGCCCACGTGGTGGTGACCGGCGGTTCGCTGGGCATCGCCGCCCTGGAAGCCGTCGCGGCCAACCCCGCCAAGGCCTCGGTCAACTGGTCGCAGGTGCACTTCTGGTGGGGCGACGAGCGCTTTGTCGCCACCGATTCAGCAGATCGCAACGTGCTGCAGGCCGCAGCCCTGTTCGACGCGCTGGATGAATTGGGCCTGGACCGCGCCACCGTGCACGCCATGGGCGCCAGCGACAAGTACGAGTCCGCCGAGCAGGCCGCCGCGGCCTACGCCGAGGAACTGGCCGGGGAAGCCGAAGACAGCGCCTTGAACCCCGCGTTCGATGTGCTGATGCTGGGCATGGGCCCGGACTCGCATGTCGCCTCGCTCTTCCCGAACCACACCCGGTCCGACGAGCCAGGAGTCATCGCGGTCCACGACTCCCCCAAGCCGCCTGCGCACCGCGTCACGCTCACCATGGGCACCATCAACACCGCCAAGGAGGTCTGGCTGATCGTGGCCGGTGCCGACAAGGCGCCGGCGCTGGCCAAGGCCCAGCACGAGGTCAACGAGACCGCTGTCCCGGCCTCCGCCGTGCACGGCACCCAAGCGACCCGCTGGATCATCGACCGCGCCGCGGCCACCTTGCTCTAGCCTGCACCGCATCGCCGGTGCCGCGATCCTGCACTCCAGGATCACGGCACCGGCCTTTGCTTTCCCCTCGCCACCTGCCCGAAAGGTTCCCATGCATCCCGCCCCGCTGCCCGATGCCGCGCAGCCATCCCGCAAGGTCACGGTGATCGGCGCCGGCGTCATCGGGCTCTCCACCGCCCATGAGCTGGCTGCCGCCGGCCACCAGGTCACCGTCATCGCCGACCAGCTGCCGCTGCAGACCGTCTCCGCGGTGGCCGCAGCCATCTGGTTCCCGTACCACTCGGAGAACTCCGCAGCCGCCGATCTGCTGCTCGCCCGTTCGCTGGCACGCTTCGAGGAGCTCTCCGGCATCAAGGAAACCGGCATCGACCTGCGCCGCGGCCTGAATCTGGAAGCGTCCCCGGAGGAAGACCGCTCTTGGGCACAGATCGTCGCCAACGCCGCCGAAGCCCCAGCAGAAGACATCCCGCGCATTGCCGCCGCCGGCATGCGTGCCACCGTCCCGGTGATCACTATGCCTCTCTACCTCTCCTGGCTGCATGAACAAGCCTTGGCCAAGGGCGTCAAGTTCATCCAGCGCACCATCGGATCCATCGACGAGGTGCAGGAAGAGGCCGACACCGTCGTATTGGCCACGGGCCTGCGTGGCGGCGAACTCACCGGGGATGACGGCACTGTCTACCCCATCCGAGGCCAGGTGATTCGCCTGGCAAACACCGCAGGGTTGGTCCACTGGCTCTGCTATGACGAGCATCCCCAGGGCGTCACCTACATCATTCCGCGCCGCGATGACATCATTGTTGGCGGTACCGACGTGGCCAACGACTTCAACGCCGAGGTCGACCCGCAGACCGCCACCGACATGCTGCGCCGTGCCATCGGCCTGGTCCCCCAGCTGGCCGGCTGCGAGATCCTGGAGCACAAGGTGGGGCTGCGCCCGGCACGCGAGACGATCTGCTTGGAGCGCGTCGACGGGCACGCGGTGCCTGTCATTGCGGCCTACGGCCACGGCGGGGCTGGGGTCACCCTTTCTTGGGGTACCGCACAGCGGGTCGTGGAATTGCTCGGTACCTAGCAGTACCAGCGGCAAACCGGCAGCCACGCGTTTTCCGCGTGGCTGCCGGTCTGCTTTAACCGGCGGCGGGACTGTGGCAGAACGGACCAGGCGCTCCCGCAGGTCCGCTATCAACTACGGGCCAAGTGACGGGAATCACCATTGACACCCGCTTTTCCGAGCGTATTATTTCATTCGTACTACTCGTCCCACGGTTTCGCGAGACGTTATTTCGACCATTGCGATCTCCATGAATCTTCCCAATGCGCGGTCCGCCGCGCAGCACAGCGTGCTGGCCAAACCCGCACGCGCAGTAGCCGTCGCCTTTGCCGGCGCAATCCTCATTGGCGGATTGCTCCTGTCTTCACCGGCGGCCAACACGCAAGGCACCTTCACATCCTTGGTGGACGGGATCTTCACCGCGACGTCAGCGGTGTGCGTCACTGGCCTGACTGTCTTGGATACGGCAACCCACTACACCCTCTTCGGCAAGATCGTCATCCTGGTCCTGATCCAGGTCGGCGGCCTGGGCCTGATGCTCGTCGCATCGTTGCTGAGCATGCTGGTCATGGGCCGCATCGGCTACCTCACCCGGCTCTCCACGCAGCGCGAAAGCTCCGCCGTTTCGGGCGCCGACGTGCGCACCTCGGCATTGATGATCATCAAGCTGTCACTGGCCATCGAATCCGCAGTGGCCCTCGTCTTGGCCCTCCGCTTCTGGCTGGCCTACGACTACGAACCCGCCAGGGCGATCTGGCATGGCCTGTTCCATGCGGTCTCTTCCTTCAATAACGCGGGATTCGCCCTCTACTCGAATAACCTGATGGATTTCGTCGCGGACCCGTGGCTATGCATCCCCATCAGCATCGCCATCATCCTCGGCGGCTTGGGCTTCCCGGTTCTGGTCCAGCTCAGGCATCACTGGCGGAATTCGCTGAAGTGGACGATGAACACTCGCCTGGTCCTGCTCATGACCGCATTGCTGCTGCTTGGCGGCACCATCTTCATCACCGCCATGGAATGGTCCAATCCGAAGACGCTGGGCGAGCTTGAACCTGCCCAGCGGATCCTGGCTGGATTCTTCCAATCGGTGCAGACACGTACCGCTGGCTTCAATTCCATCGATATCGGCGCGATGCATCCAGCCTCCTGGCTGGGCATGGATGTGCTGATGTTCATCGGCGGAGGGCCTGCCGGCACCGCCGGCGGCATTAAGATCACCACGGCTGCGATCCTGCTGTTCATCATCATGACCGAACTTCGCGGCGAGACCGCCGTCAATGTCCTAGGCAAGCGCCTGTCCCGCTCGGTGCACCGGCAGGCCATCACGGTGGCGCTGATGGGCGTAGCGGCGGTATTCGTCGGCACCATGGGCCTGCTGCTGCTGACCGGCTATTCCCTGGACCGCTGCCTCTTTGAAGCCACCTCCGCATTCGGCACCGTCGGGCTGTCCACCGGCATTACCCCGGATTTGCCGGACCCTGCCAAGGGCATCCTCATTGCATTGATGTACCTGGGCCGCGTCGGGGTCCTCTCGCTGGGCTCCGCGCTGGCCCTGCGCGATCGAAAAGCGCTCTACGAACTCCCCAAGGAAAGGCCTTCAATTGGCTAAGCTACTGAATTTTCGAAATGACGCCAAGGGCCTGTCTAAGGCGGACTCCGTTGCAGTGATCGGGCTCGGGCGATTTGGCGAATCCCTGGCCCTGGAACTGATGAAGTCCGGTACCCATGTCCTGGGCATTGACGTGCACGAGAACATCGTCCAGTCCCTGAATGGGGAATTGACTCAGGTGGTTCGCGCCGACGCCTCAAGCCGGGAAATCCTTGAACAGCTCTCGATCCACGAGTTCGACCGCGTGGTGGTTGCCGTAGGCAGCCACCTGCAGTCATCCATCCTGTGCTGCTCGCTCTTGGTCAGCATGGGGATCCCGCAGATCTGGGCCAAGGCGCAGGACGATCGGCACGGTCTGATCCTGGAGCAGCTCGGAATCCACCACATCGTCTACCCGGAGAAGGATATGGGCAAGCGAGTCGCCCACCTGGTGCGCGGATCCATGATGGACTACCTGGAAGTCGATCCAGGCTATGCCATGGTGAAAATGAGCGCACCAGCCACATTGCACGGTGTGAAACTCAGTGATGCCGGGGTACGCAATAAATACCGGGTGACCATCGCTGCCACGACCAATGCGGCCGGCGAATGGAAGAACACGGACGGAAACACCGTCCTGCAGACCGGAGACAAGATCCTCGTGCTGGGATCGATTGCCGATACCGAGAAGTTCGGGCAACTGGCCTGAGACGCGCAATAGGCGCCTTCCACATGATGTGCAAGGCGCCTATTGACTGCTACGGAAGGGTACTGCCTAGGCTTCGATGCTGAATCGCAGGACCAGAGCGAGGCCGATAATCACGGCACCCCAGATCAGACCAAGAATAATGGTGATGCGGTTCAGGTTGCGCTCGGCTACACCCGAAGATCCCATTGAGCTGGTCATGCCGCCGCCGAACATGTCGGACATACCGCCACCACGGCCCTTGTGCAAAAGGATCAGCAGGGTCAGCAGGACGCTTGTAATGCCCAGCAATACCTGCAAAATGATCTTGATAATATCCAAGTCGACGGTTCCTTAGTTAGATTCAGTCGGTGACGAGATGATGCTCGAACCTGACAATATTAGCAAATTCCTCGGCATCCAGGCTGGCACCGCCAACCAACACGCCATCAACATCGCGTTCGCGCATGATCGATGCGGCATTTGCTGCCTTAACACTACCGCCATAGAGCAGTTGAGTCTTCTCGGCAATCTCTGCACCGAAGCGTTCAGCCAGCGCACCGCGAATTGCGGCGCACATTTCCTGCGCGTCAGCTGGTCCGGCAACTTCGCCCGTACCGATGGCCCAGACTGGTTCGTAGGCGATGACCAGGCTTGCGGCCTGCTCAGCGGTTACGCCTTCCAGCGACTGAGCCAACTGGTCCAGGGTGAATGCCACATGCTCGCCGGCCTTGCGTACTTCCAGGCCTTCGCCGACGCAGAGCATCGGGGTCAGGTCGTGGCGGTAGGCAGCAGCCAGCTTGGCGGCAATCACCTGGTTGGTTTCATTGTGGTACTCGCGACGCTCGGAGTGGCCTACCAAAACGTAGGTGCAGCCGAGCTTCTTGAGGAACTGGCCCGAAATTTCACCAGTGTACGCACCTGAGTCCTGTGCGGACAGATCCTGGGCACCGTAAACGATATCCAGTTTGTCGCCCAGGGTCAGTGTCTGCACGCCGCGGATGTCGGTGAAGGGAGGCAACACTGCGACCTCGGCACGATCGTAATCGTGCTCATGGTCCTTCAGGGTCCACGCCAGCTTCTGCACCAGGGTGATGCCCTGGACGTGGTCCATGTTCATCTTCCAGTTGCCGGCAATCAGCGGCTGGCGCACAAAGGCGCCGTTCTGCGAAATGGTCATTATTAGCCTTCCAATGCGGCAACACCCGGCAGGGTCTTGCCTTCGAGGTACTCCAGCGAAGCGCCGCCACCGGTGGAGATATGGCCGAAGTCATCCTCCGAGAAGCCCAGTGCGCGCACGGCTGCAGCGGAATCGCCGCCGCCTACGACGCTGAACGCTTCCGAGTCCGCCAGAGCCTGCGCGACGGTACGGGTACCTTCGGCGAAAGCAGGGATCTCGAAGACGCCCATCGGGCCATTCCAGAACACGGTATTTGCGCTGGTGATGTAGCTTGCGAACAGTTCAGCGGACTTTGGTCCGATGTCCAGGCCAAGGCCGTTGGAGCCGAAGCTGGCTTCTTCGATCATGTCTGCGGCCAGCACCTCGTGCTCTGCGTCGGCACCGAACTTGCTTGCCACTACGACGTCGCTAGGCACGATGATGTCGCAGCCGAGCTTCTCGGCCCGCTGCAGGTATTCCTGGCAGGTCGCGATCTGGTCTTCTTCAAGCAGCGAGCTGCCAATGGCGAAGCCCTGCGCCTTGAGGAAAGTGAAGGCCATGCCGCCACCGATCAGCAGCTGATCGGCCTTGCCCAGTAGGTTGTCGATGACAGCGAGCTTGTCCGATACCTTGGACCCTCCGAGCACCACAACGTATGGGCGCTTCGGGGCCTCGGTCAGGGTCTTGAGGACCTTGACCTCGGTAGCAACCAGGTCGCCCTGGTAGCTAGGGAGCAGACTGGCGATGTCGTAGACCGAAGCGTGCTTCCGGTGCACAGCACCGAAAGCGTCGTTCACGTAAGCGCCGTTCTGACCGGTCAGCGCAGCCAATTCCTTGGCGAACTCTTCGCGCTGCGCATCATCCTTGGAGGTTTCGCGAGCATCGAAGCGGACGTTCTCCAGAACCAGCACGGAGCCCTCTTCGAGGTTTGCCGCCAACTGGCGAGCGGAGTCGCCCACCACGTCTTCGGCAACAGCTACGTCGAAGTCAGCCAGTTCGTCCAGGCGGTTAGCCGCAGGAGCGATGGAGTACTTGGCATCGACCTGGCCCTTGGGGCGTCCCAAGTGGGCCATTACGATGACCTTTGCGCCAGCTTCAGCCAGCTTGCCGATGACTGGCAGCGACGCGCGGACGCGGCCATCATCGGTCACAGTTGCACCGTCGAGCGGTACGTTCAGGTCACTGCGGACCAGAACGTACCGTCCGCGGACGCCGTTGTCAGCGATCAATTCGTCAATGGTGTGAGAAGACATGTCTCTAGGTTATCGACTAGAGGCTGGATCCCACGAATTCAACGAGGTCAACAAGTCGCGAGGAGTAGCCCCACTCGTTGTCGTACCACGCGACGACCTTCACGCTGTTGCCCATCACGGTGGTCAGACCGGAGTCGAAAACTGCCGAGTGGGGGTTGGTCACGATGTCCGAAGAAACCAGTGGATCGGTGGAGTACTCAAGGTATCCGCTCAATGCACCCTCGGCAGCTGCCTTCTCGAATGCTGCGTTGATTTCTTCCACGGTTGCGGTGCGGGCCAGGTTCACGGTCAGGTCGGTGGCCGAACCGGTTGGAACGGGTACGCGCATAGCGTAACCGTGCAGCTTGCCCTTCAGCTCTGGGAGCACCACGCCGATGGCCTTGGCGGCACCGGTGGAGGTCGGGATGACGTTCAGTGCTGCGGCACGGGCACGGCGTGGGTCGCTGTGCGGCGCGTCCTGCAGGCGCTGGTCTGCGGTGTAAGCGTGGATGGTGGTCATCAGGCCATCAACAATGCCGAATTCTTCGTTCAGCACCTTGGCTACTGGAGCCAGGCAGTTGGTGGTGCATGACGCGTTCGAAATGATGGCGTGGTTTGCAGGATCGTACTTGTCCTGGTTGACGCCCATCACGATGGTGATGTCTTCATTCTTGGCAGGAGCCGAGATGATGACCTTCTTTGCGCCAGCAGCTACGTGCTTCTTGGCGTCTTCTGCGTTGGTGAAGAATCCGGTCGATTCAATGACGACATCGACGTTCAATTCGCCCCATGGAAGGTTGGCTGGCTCGCGCTCAGACAGAACCTTGATACGGCGTTCTCCGACGACGATGGTATCGCCGTCCACGGATACCGGCTCGCCCACTGGGCCGAGCACGGAATCGAACTTCACCAGGTGAGCAAGCGAATCGATTGAACCAAGGTCATTGACGGCGACGATTTCAATGTCTGCCTTATGGGCCAGAACTGCACGCAGGAAGTTGCGTCCGATACGACCGAAACCATTGATTCCAACACGGGTTGTCACGTGACTATCTCCTCTAAATGGGATGATGATGCCACGACCGCACGCGAGCGGAGGTGGCCTTCTTTAAGAGGACACTCCGTTGTGCCGTGCTTGCGGATCCCAACGAATTGCCGGGATCCGCAACACACTTGAAACATACTACGCTACATTAGCGCAGAATGTGAGCTAACTTACCAGATAAGTCTTACTTACCTGGAAGGATCAGCGCTGCTGCGCCGTTGCGGGCAGCTTCGAAACGAGCCTGGACATCTGCCCAGTTCACGATGTTCCAGAATGCCTTGACGTAGTCAGCCTTGACGTTGACGTAGTCCAGGTAGAAGGCATGCTCCCACATGTCCAGCATCAGCAGCGGGGTGGTTGCCACTGGGATGTTGCCCTGCTGGTCGTACAGCTGCTCGATGACCAGCTGGCCGCCCAGTGCGTCGTAAGCCAGCACTGCCCAGCCCGAGCCCTGCAGGCTCATGGCCGAAGCGGTGAAGTGGCCACGGAAAGCGTCGAACGAACCGAAGAAGTCGTCGATGGCCGCTGCCAGCTCGCCCTCAGGCTTGTCGCCACCCTCTGGGGACAGGTTGTTCCAGAAGATCGAGTGGTTGGTGTGGCCACCCAGGTGGAACGCCAGGTCCTTGGACAGCTTAGGGATATTGCCGAATTCGCCCTTTTCGCGAGCTTCAGCCAACTGCTCCAGTGCCGAGTTTGCGCCAGCAACGTAGGTTGCATGGTGCTTGGAGTGGTGCAGTTCCATGATGCGAGCCGAGATGTTCGGCTCCAGTGCAGCGTAGTCGTACTGCAGTTCTGGCAGTGAATAAACAGCCATGATTCTCCTCAATCTTCTCAATTGGTTGAATCTCCGCGGGAGGGCTCCCGCGGGGACATTTTAATGTTCCAGTTCATCTCCTGGAACGCTGGACTCCGTACCTGGTATTCCCAGATCGCTCGCCTTTTTATCCGCCATAGCCAAAAGGCGGCGGATTCGGCCAGCGATGGCGTCCTTGGTCATTGGCGGTTCGGCCATGCGGCCGAGCTCATCCAAGGATGCTTGCTTGTGCTCAAGGCGCAGCAGTCCCGCATAGCGCAAGTGCTCGGGAACCTCGTCGCCCAAGATGCCCAGTGCACGCTCAACGCGGGCACCGGCAGCTACCGCTGCCTGGGCACTGCGCCGCAGGTTGGCGTCGTCGAAGTTCGCCAAGCGGTTCGCCGTCGCGCGAACTTCCTTGCGCATGCGCCGTTCTTCCCAGACCATGAGCGCATCGTGAGCGCCCATGCGGGTCAGCAGTTGGGCGATGGCATCGCCATCACGGATCACAACGCGGTCCACACCGCGCACTTCACGCGCCTTGACAGTCAGTCCCAGGCGGCGAGCTGCACCGACCAGCGCCAAAGCGGCTTCTGGCCCAGGGCAGGTGATTTCCAAAGCGGAGCTGCGTCCGGGTTCGGTCAACGATCCGTGGGACAGGAATGCGCCGCGCCATACAGCTTCAGCGTCGGCGGTAGAACCGTTGACGATCACCGAGGGCAGGCCGCGTACCGGCCGGCCGCGCTGGTCAAGCAGGCCAGTTTGGCGTGCAAGCACTTCGCCGTCCTTGGAAACACGCACAATGTAGCGGCTCCCCTTGCGGATGCCCGATCCGGAAACCATGACGATTTCGGCATCGTGGCCGTACAGCTCGCCGATAGCAATCTTCAACCGCCGGGCCGTCGCCGCGAGGTCCACTTCTGCTTCGATGACAATTCGTCCGGAGACGATGTGCAGCCCGCCGCTGAAGCGGAGCATGGTCGAAACCTCGGCCTTGCGGACCGATGGCTTGCGAATCTCTACCCGCGACAGCTCGTCTTTGACGGAAGCCGTCAATGCCATGAATCAAACTCCCTTACTTGGATCTTCCTAAGACCCGATCGCGGTAAACACCTCGTGATAGGCCGCCGCTAGTCGCAACGGGTCGTGCACAGCACGACCGTCAGATACTCCTACTGTACTAAAAAAGACACGCGCACCGAGTTTTTGCGCTGCCAGCTCAAATCGATCCCTGTTAAGAATCTTTGATTCGTCGGCAATAATTGCATCGAATTTGACCTCGGGTGCGTAACGTCCCAGCACCTCCAAGTGCGCCGCGGCGTCCATCCCGGAAGTCTCTGCCGTATCAAAGGCCAGGTTCATGGTCAGCAGCTTCTTGGCCGTGGTCGATGCCAGGGCCTGGCGCATATCCGGCAGCAGCAGATGCGGGAGCACCGAGGTGTACCAGGAACCGGGACCGAGAATCACCCAGTCCGCCAGATCGATGGATTCCAGCGCTTCGGAGCAGGCCGGCGCATCGGACGGTTCCAGGTACACGTGGGTAACCAGGCCGCCAGAACCGGCGCGAGCCAGCTTGGCCTGCCCATCGATTCGGCGACGCACCAAGGTGTCGTTCACCGGGTCGGATTCAAGAACCTCGCCATGGATGGACAGCGGAACCGTGCTCATTGGCAGGACCTGCCCGCGCGCGCCAAGCAGGGCACCTGCCCAACGCAGGCCAGCTACCGGGTTATCGAGCAACTCCCACAGCGCCAGGATCAGCAAATTGCCAACGGCATGGCCGTTCAATGGCTCGTCGGCGTTTTCGGTCGATTCAAAGCGGTACTGCATGACATCGCGCCAGGTACGGCCCCAGTCATTGTCGTCGCACAGCGCAGCCAGCGCCATGCGCAAGTCTCCCGGGGGCAGCACATCGAAGGATCCCCGAAGCCGCCCGGAACTGCCGCCGTCATCGGCCACCGTTACTACGGCGGTGAGGTCGGTAGTCAGACGGCGCAGGGCAGAGAGCGACGAGGACAGCCCGTGTCCCCCGCCCAAGGCCACCACCGATGGGTTGCGGTAATCATCACTTCGAGTCAGTCCCTGGATCGGGATCGGACCTGTAGCAAAGGCCATGGCGGCTACTCACGCCCCAGATCACGGTGGCTGATATTCACCCTGACGTTCGGGAACTGCGCCAGGCGCCGGCCCAGCTCAATGGTGGTTGCTACCGAGCGGTGCTTGCCGCCGGTGCAGCCCACGGCAATAGTCGCGTAGTGCTTATTCTCGCGGCGGTAGCCTTCAAAGACCGGTTCCAATGCCTTGAGGTAGTTCTCGATGAACTCGCTCGTGCCTTCCTGGCTCAGCACATAGTCCGACACTTCCTTGTCCTTGCCTGTCTGCGGGCGCAGTTCAGGTACCCAATGGGGGTTGGGGATGAAACGGACATCTGCCACGTAGTTGGCATCAGCGGGCAGGCCGTACTTGAACCCGAAGCTCATCACGTTGATGCGCAGGATGATCGGCCCGGATTCGCTGAACAGTTCGTTGACTGCACGTGCCAGGTCGTGCACCGACATGGTCGTGGAATCCAAGATGATTTCGGCAGCTTCACGCAATTGATCGGTGATCCCGCGTTCGCGCTTGATGCCGTCGACAATGCGGCCGTCATCCTGCAGCGGATGCGGCCGGCGACCCTGCTCGAAGCGGCGGATCAGCACCTCGTCGCTGGCGTCGAGGTAGACCAGGCGGAACTTCACCCCGCTGGCTGTCAGGTTCGCCAAGGCATCGCGGATTTCCGGGAACATTTCCTTGGAGCGCACGTCCATCACGACAGCCATCTTCGGGATGGAGCCCTGCGAACGGCTCATCATCTCCGTCAAGGGTCCAAGCATGGCCGGTGGAAGGTTCTCCACTACGTACCAGCCCTGGTCTTCCAGAGCATGCGCGACTGTGGTGCGACCGGCACCTGACATGCCGGTTACGATCACGAGTTCGGACTCAGGGGGTTTTACTGCTTCATACTCAGCGGTCATATCACAAGGCTAGTCGACAATTTCGCCTGTAGTCATATTCACACCGGTTAATGAAGCGTCTTCTAGGGACTCTTTGATGGAAGTCGCAAGTTTTTCACCGACTCCTGGCACGTCCATCAGCTCCTCGATGCTCGCCGCACGGATCTTCTTCATCGACCCGAAGTGCTTGCGCAGGGCAGCCTGCTTGGACTTGCCCAGCCCCGGGATCGCGTCCAAATCCGAGGCGATCATTGATTTGGCACGCTTGGCGCGGTGGAAGTTGATCGCAAAACGGTGCGCCTCGTCGCGAAGCCGCTGCACCAAATACAGGGCAGCTGAGGCACGCGGCAGGATCACCGGGAACGGATCGTCGGGCAGCCACAGTTCTTCCAAGCGCTTAGCCAGGCCGACCACTGGAATGTCATCGATTCCCAGGTCGTCCATGGCCTTCTGCGCCGCGGCCACCTGGGGCGGTCCGCCGTCAACGATCACCAGAGATGGCGGGTAGGAGAATCGCTTCTTTTCCTGCTCACCGGTTTCTTCATTCATTTCCCCGGTTGCAAAGCTCTTGGGGTCGATCTTCTCCTTCAGATAGCGGCTGAAGCGACGGTAGATCACGTCGTACATGCTGGCGGTATCATCGCGTGCTGCATCACCGGTGATGGAGAACTTTCGATATTCGCTCTTCTTGGGCAATCCATCTTCAAAGACCACCATGGAAGCAACCACGTTGGTGCCTTGGGTATGCGACGCGTCATAGCATTCGATGCGAAGCAGTGCTTGTTCGGCTCCCAGTGCATCCTGCAGTTCCTGCATCGCCAGCGAACGAGTGGTGATATCACCTGCTCGCTTCGATTTGTGCAGGCGCAGCGCTTGTTCGGCGTTCTCCACGACGGTGGATGCCAGTGCCGCCTTGTCGCCGCGTTGGGCGACGCGCAAGGAGACTTTGGAACCGCGCAGCTCAGTGAGCCAGGTCGTGACATCCTCAATGTCTTCGGGCAGAGTCGGAACCAGGATTTCCTTGGGAATCCGGTCCGCGTGATCTGCGTAGACCTGGGTGAGAAGCTGCTCGACGAATTCAGCGCCGGTGGTATCCGCAACCTTTTCGACGACCCAGCCTCGTTGCGAACGGATACGGCCGTCGCGGACATGGAATACCTGCACGGCGGCTTCCAATTCATCGCCATGAATGCCGAAGATATCAGCTTCGGTACGGTCATCAAGGACCACGGCGTTGCGTTCAAAAACTCTGTTCAGTGCGGCAATGTCATCGCGATAGCGGGCGGCCTTCTCGTATTCGAGTTCTGCCACCGCCTCTTGCATCTTGGCTGTCAGGGCCTTGGTGAACTTAGTAGCCTCACCGCTCATGAAGGTGCATAGGTCATCAGCCAGTTGACGGTGGTCTTCTTCGCTGATGCGCCCCACGCAAGGCGCCGAGCATTTGTCTATGTACCCCAAGAGGCAAGGGCGACCCGATGCTTCGGCACGCTTGAACACGCCCGGCGCACAGCTGCGCACAGGAAAGACCCGCAACAGCGTATCGAGGGTTTCCCGGATGGCCTTGGCCGGATAGAACGGCCCGAAATACTTCACGCCCTTGCGCTTGTCCCCGCGCATGACCAGGGCGCGCGGGTACTTTTCGTTCAAGGTGACAGCAAGGTACGGGTAGGTCTTGTCATCACGGAAAACAATATTGAACCGGGGATTGTATTCCTTGATCCAGGAGTACTCCAGCTGCAGCGCTTCCAATTCGGAACCCACCACGGTCCACTCCACGCTGCCGGCGGTGAATACCATGGCCCGGGTTTTGGGCGTGAGCCGGTCAGGATTGGCGAAGTAGGAGGTCAAGCGGTTGCGCAGGACCTTGGCCTTTCCAACGTAGATGACACGGGCGTGTTCATCGCGGAAACGGTACACGCCCGGTTTCGTGGGAATGTCCGAAGTTCTCGGACGGTAACTTGCCGGATCAGCCATGGTCTATTTCGCGTCCGGTGGCAGCTGGTTGTAGGAATCGACCCGTTCCTGGCCGGAAAGCTCGGCAATCGCATCAACGATCCGGTCCGTGGCCTGGCGGCGCTGCGGCAACGGGTGCTTGCGTCCCAACTGGTCGAAGTACAGCGGCTCGCCATAGTGGATATGGAATTTGGCAGGACGGAAACCCTTTGAACCAGCAGGCTGCAGCTTCTCCGTGCCGATCAAGCCCACCGGCACCACTGGTACACCGGTGGTCAGCGCCAGCCAGCCCACGCCGGTGCGTCCGCGGTACAACTTGCCATCGCGCGAGCGAGTGCCCTCGGGGTAGATGCCGATGCCCTTGCCGCCTTCGACGATTTCCACCAGGGAATCGAGGGCGGCAACCGAAGCTGCCTGTTCGCCACGCTGCACCGGAATGGATCCCACGGATTCGAAGAAGGTCTTCATCACCTTGCCCTTCAGTCCCGGGGTGGTGAAGTATTCCGCCTTGGCGAAGAACGCCACGTCGCGCGGGGTCAGCGCCTGAATGATCAAGGAGTCGAAGAATGACAGGTGGTTGGAGGCGACAATGAAGCCGCCTTCCTTGGGAACGTTCTCAAGCCCGGTCACTTCCGCACGGCATACACCGTGGATGACGCCCCGAATCGACGAACGGGTCATGGTGTAGATGCTCATCTACTTTGCACCTTCCTGCATGAGGTCATCGTCGAGGTTCAGCGTGTTTGCCAGCTGTGCTCCGAGCAGGAGCTCAGCAAGGTCCCGGGTTGTCGCCACAGTTGCGCCTGCCTGCTGCAGTTCATCATCGTCCTGGGCAAAGCCCCACGCGACGCCGACCGAAGCCACCGAATTCTCGCGGGCGGCATCCCAATCGTAGTAGCGGTCACCCACAACGACGCTGCTCGCCGGGTCCAGCTGCCCGTGCTCCAAAGCTTCAGCGACAATGTGCGTCTTGCTCGAACCCATGCTCCCGTGCTCATCCGCGTTGCCGTGAATCGCATCGAGATGCTCATCCAGCTCCTTGCGTGCAATGAGCTGGCGCGCAATGTTGATGGGCTTGGCCGTGGTCACTGCGACGTAGATCCCGGCCGCGCGCAACGCGTCCAGGAGCGCCACAATGCCCGGGTAGATCACGGATTCTGCCATGCCCACCTCGGCATAGCGGGCGCGGTAGGCCGCGATGATGGAGTCGATGTTCTCGTCGGTGACGCCGTCAAGCGTGCGCAGCCCGATTTGGAGGGGCGGGCCTACCAGCGCTTCAACTCGTGCTTCGCCCGGATCGGCCAAACCATGGGAGGTGACCGCGTGGCGGATACCCGAAGTTATGGCACCGGCAGGGTCCACGAGGGTCCCATCCAGATCGAAGAGCACACTTGTTACCGACATATTCACCTAGCCATCTTCCCATGAAGCGGACGCGGGTTAGCAATCCATAACTGAAATCGCATATGTCGAACATTCTCCGCCAGGCATTACAGGATCTCGGAGAGGAACTTCCCGGTGTGCGATTCGCTCACCTTGGCCACCTTTTCCGGGGTGCCAGCAGCCAGGATCGTGCCGCCGCCTGAGCCGCCTTCCGGGCCGAGGTCGATGACCCAGTCAGCCGACTTGATGACATCCAGGTTGTGCTCGATGGTCAACACGGTGTTGCCCTTGTCGACCAATCCCTGCAGCACCTTGAGCAGCTTGCGGATATCTTCGAAGTGCAGACCGGTGGTCGGCTCGTCCAGGACGTAGATGGAGCGGCCATTGGAACGCTTCTGCAGTTCCGCAGCCAGCTTCACGCGCTGGGCCTCGCCGCCGGAGAGGGTGGTTGCCGGCTGACCCAGGCGCACGTAGCCCAAACCCACGTCCACCAGCGTGCGCAGGTGGCGGGCGATCGGGGTGAAGGCACTGAAGAACTCGGCGCCTTCGGCAATCGGCATATCCAGCACATCGGCAATGTTCTTGCCCTTGTACAGCACCTGCAGGGTTTCGCGGTTGTAGCGGGCGCCCTGGCAGACCTCGCAGGGCACGTAGACGTCCGGCAGGAAGTTCATCTCGATCTTCAGCGTGCCGTCACCCGAGCAGGATTCGCAGCGTCCGCCCTTGACGTTGAAGGAGAAACGGCCCGGCTGGTAGCCGCGCAGCTTCGCCTCATTGGTCTCCGCAAACAGCTTGCGGATGTGGTCGAACACGCCGGTATAGGTCGCAGGGTTCGAACGCGGGGTCCGGCCGATCGGCGACTGGTCAACGTGGACCACCTTGTCCAGGTGCTCCAGGCCCTGCACGCGGGTGTGGCGGCCGGGCACCTGCTTGGCGCCGTTGAGCTTGTTGGCCAGCACCTTGTACAGGATGTCATTGACCAGGGTGGACTTGCCCGAGCCGGACACGCCGGTCACCGCGGTCAGCACGCCCAGCGGGAACTCCACCGACACGTTCTGCAGGTTGTTCTCGTTGGCACCGACCACCTTGAGCTTGCGCTCCTTGTCGATCTTGCGGCGCTTGGACGGGATGTCGATCTGCTTGCGGCCCGAAAGGTAGTCTCCGGTCAGCGACTTGGTGTTCTGCTTCAGGCCCTCCAGGGATCCGGAGTGCACCACTTCGCCGCCGTGCTCGCCGGCGCCCGGGCCGATGTCCACGATCCAGTCAGCTTCGGCAATGGTGTCTTCGTCGTGCTCCACCACGATCAGGGTGTTGCCCAGCGATCGCAGGTGCAGCA
This sequence comes from Arthrobacter sp. JUb115, assembly GCF_004365035.1. Taxonomy (NCBI): domain Bacteria; kingdom Bacillati; phylum Actinomycetota; class Actinomycetes; order Micrococcales; family Micrococcaceae; genus Arthrobacter; species Arthrobacter sp. JUb115. Next base: position 58,041 of record NZ_SOBS01000006.1, read on the forward strand.
GGGTGTCGATCAGGCGGCGGTTATCGCGCTGGTGCAGGCCGATGGACGGCTCGTCCAGAACGTAGAGCACGCCGACCAGGCCCGAACCAATCTGCGTAGCCAGGCGAATGCGCTGCGCCTCGCCGCCGGACAGGGTGCCAGCAGCGCGTTCCAGGGTCAGGTACTCCAGTCCGACGTCCAGCAAGAACTTCATGCGCGCGTCGATTTCCTTGAGCACCTGCGCGGCGATCTGCGCCTCTCGCGCGGTGAGCACGATCGTGGAGAGGAATTCCGCGGCGCTGCGCAGGTCCATGGCGGCAACTTCAGCGATGGAACGCCCGCCCACCAAGACCGAGAGCGACGCCGGGTTCAGGCGCGCGCCGCCGCAGGTAGGGCACGGAATCTGGCGCATGTACTGCTCGTAGCGGTCGCGGGCGTGATCCGATTCGGTTTCCTGGTGCTTGCGGTGCACGTAGGAGATGACGCCCTCGAAGCCGGTGGAGTACTTGCGCTCGCGGCCGAAGCGGTTCTTGTACTGCACGACCACCTTGTGGTCCTTGCCATTCAGGATCGCTTCGCGGGCAGCGGCCGGCAGGTCCTGCCACTGGGTGTCCATGGTGAAACCCAGCTCATGGCCCAGGCCTTCGATCAGGCGGTTCCAGTATTCGGTGGTGGCCTTGCCCAATGACCATGGGGCGATCGCACCCTCGGCCAGGGTGACCTCGGTATCCGGGACGATCAGGTGCTCATCGACCTCCAGCTTGGTGCCGATGCCGGAACAGGCCGAGCAGGCACCGAACGGGTTATTGAAGGAGAAAGTACGCGGCTCGATCTCATCGATGGCCAGCGGATGCTCATTGGGGCAGGCCAGGTTCTCGGAGAACGCGCGCACGCGCTGGGGATCATCCTCGTCCAGGTCCACGAAGTCGGCCAGCACGCGTCCTTCGGCGATGCCCAGGGCCGTTTCGATGGAGTCGGTCAAGCGCTGGCGGGCATCTTCCTTGATGGCCAGGCGGTCGACGACCACCTCAATGGTGTGCTTGACCTGCTTGGCCAGCTTCGGCGGATCGTTCAGCTGGATGGTGGTGCCGTCAACGCGGGCACGGGCGAAGCCCTTGGAAGAGAGCTCCGCGAACAGGTCGACGAATTCGCCCTTGCGCGAGCGCACTACCGGGGCGAGGATCTGGAAGCGGGTTTTCTCCGGTAGCTCCATCAGCTGGTCGACGATCTGCTGCGGAGTCTGCTTGGAGATCGGTTCGTGGCAGATCGGGCAATGCGGACGGCCCACGCGGGCCCACAGCAGGCGCATGTAGTCGTACACTTCGGTAATCGTGCCCACGGTGGAACGCGGGTTGCGGCTGGTTGACTTCTGGTCGATGGACACCGCTGGCGACAGGCCCTCGATGAAATCCACATCGGGCTTGTCCACCTGGCCGAGGAACATGCGGGCGTAGGCAGAGAGCGATTCGACGTAGCGTCGCTGGCCTTCGGCAAAAATGGTGTCGAAGGCCAAGGAGGACTTGCCCGAGCCGGACAGGCCGGTAAAGACAATCATTGCGTCACGCGGGAGATCAATGTCCACGTTTTTCAGGTTATGCTCGCGTGCACCCTTGACGACCAGGCGAGTCAGATCAGTTCTTTTACTCTGCGATGAAATAGCCACGAGGCAATACTAATCGAAAACTACTTCGAATACGTGTACGAATGGACGCAACTCACAGTTAATTCTCCAAACCCCTGATCCGGCGCACGGCGAGCGCTATGCGTGCTCGTTCATCCACCCGAAAAGGCGACCGGTGAGCCGGCATCCCTGTGAATCGAGACCGGACCACGACGTCCCATTCGAGGTACCGGTTGCCCTTGGAACCCCGCGCTGACGGGATGGACTTGGCCGGCTCCCGCGTTTCCCACTGGCATGCTGCCTCAGGGCCGGCACATGCCGGACCTCCCCGAAGCCTGCTGTTCCGAACCGGAACCGATGGGCCCTGTGGTCGAATACGTTGGCTGGCGAATAACCTAGCCGGTCGAGATCCACCGACCGCTGCCACCCTGCCGCACTCAACGTTGGAATACACCCACCTGGTGGCCGCCTTCGGCTCAAGCCGCTTCAGCAACATCATGAACCGTCCCGCTCCTGCGCCTGCCACGTGTGCGATACCTCCCCAAGATCGCAGCTATCTCATAGATGCCAATGAGCGGCGAGCGCATGCCCCGTGTTGCGCAAGCCAGAAAACGGATAAAGTTCGTCGTTCGGTTCACGCCGTCAATCAGGGCACCGCAATCACTGATCCTCAACGCAACTACATCGCGAACCTCGCCAAACGATCCGCCTAGTGGCGTCATCCGCGGTGTCAAGGCCATCCGACAGCAATTCTTTTCCGTGCCAGCATTCAACATCATGAGGCAGCGGCAGATCGTTCCGTTTTATGCCCCCTCACCGGTCACTACACCGGACGGGGTATACGGAACGGCCAGCTTTCCCGTGAATCCATGAAACTTCTGTCATCCAGGTCAGCACGTGGTGTGTTCCTGTACGAGACCGGCTTGCGAGACATTTTGAAAAAGTCAGCACCAAGCAACACTGATCGAACCTATAACGTGAATCTGCTCGGCCGATAGTAGCGTTGCAAGCAATTGCAAGCCTTATGGGAACCTGGCTGCCCGCGCGGCCCGAACAACCTGCAGTCACCAATCAACTACGTCAACAGGAATTCAACATGCAAACTCTCGAAGCCGCGCAACGCTGGGCGACAACATGGGCCGCCGCTTGGCCACTCAAGGACGTGGATGCAATTGTCGGGCTACAAGCTGATGACGGCGACCACTGGGCCTCGATGTTCAGACCATTGCGTGGGCCTAGCGGTCTGCGCGCTTATCTGGAGGAATGCTTCGCGGAAGAAACCAATCCGGCAGAAACATGGTTCAGCGAACCAATCGTCAACGGAAGTTCAGCTTCCGTCGAGTACTGGGTCGTCATGTTCATCAAGGACCAACCAATGACCGTTTCAGGATGCACAGTGCTTTCATTCGACGATTCAGGCTTAGTAACAACGGCGCGAGACTACTCACACGTCAAAGAAGGGCACCACCTGCGACCTGAGCATCCATTCAGCGCCTGACGTCACACTCTGTCCCGTTCAAGGTTCGTTTATAGACAGCAAAGGAATGAAGGTCAGTGCAAGTCAGGCTGGCGGTTCAACTGACACTTCTTTTGCAAGGCCCACTCATTTTGGTCCAAGGGATATGAACTTTCCTGGAACCAACCCAACCACTGAAGCATATTTTCACTATCCGCCTATGCTGCGTAGAGCAGCCTCCGGCGTTTATGATCCATTCATTGTGCACGAGATAACTTTGATCTGAGTTCCTCTACGTGCGAAGCTAAAATTTGACGCTGGTCTCGGGTGAACCTTCTGGCCTGCATGTCGAGAACCGCTCGACTACAGTTGTCTCCCACTCCCAACAGCTGAGATACACGAAGATTAGCTTCGTCCAGGTTCTCTGAACTTCCTATCGCGTCGAAAACTTCCTCACGCCGATCGATCGCTTGAACTAAAGCCTCGAGGATCATCATTTCTTGTTTCGTCCGCAGCTCGCTCTCATCCATGCGGCGATTGTTTCACAAACTTTAATCCTGGGGTAGACCACCTCCGGCGGATGGATTCGAATACTCCCGATTGGAGTAGCCCAATACGTTGTTCTGACACGTTCATGCTGTTTCTGAGTCAATACTGAAGGCACAGGAAATGTCCTAAATCGCGGTCTGGACTGAATATTCAGGGCGGACCGGAGTTTGGCAGCTTGGCAGCTTGGCCAAGCAAGCCAGGAATCCGCAAACTGGAGGTCAATATGACGGCAGAGCGATCCAAAACCGAGTTTTAAAAGGCACCATCACGGTAGTTACTCAGCCGTGGGCACTCAAGATGCAGCTGTTCATCTTGCTCTCTGTGTGTCGTCCCGTAGAGCGTTCCACTTGCGGACCGGCCAGGCGCTGAACTTCATGCGTGGGTTCACCCAGAATCTGGCCACCGGCCATCGACCGACTTGCGGGACGGTGAGTGGATTCCTGCATGATTCACCCCGATCGGGATAGATTGTCACCATGGATGTGGGAAGCATGAAGATATCCCCCGTTGATCCGCGCTATGTCAGCGAAGAAAACCTCACTCCGGTGTACCGCGTGGACTTCTGGAATGAAAACTGCGACAGCAGCGAGCACCGGATCGAGAACGCAGCGTGCGTGGAAGACGTCCTTGCCTGGGCGGAAGCCAATAGGAATGGACGCCAGGCAGTGGTCTGGGTCGAGTACAACTATGGAGGCGGAATCGGAATGTGCCGGTTGCACGGGCAGGAGCCCACCGGTGAGGAAACGCCGTTGCCGCCAAGCCCATTGCTCGAACCGTGATCATGAAGACGGGAGAATATGGAATCCTATCGATCTAAGCATCCCGCTGAACGTTCGGCGACTGGAACGCATGCCTGATTTGACCTGATTGCGCCTCACCGCAGTGCTGAGCGTCCTCGATAGACGCCGGTGAGAAGATCTGGAAGAGTTGCAGCATGGAAAACACTTGGTTTCTCGTTGTTCTAATTCTCGTTAATCTCTTCGCGAGCATAAGTATCATTGGTGCGTTGAATCGGATCAGGAATGCGAGCGAAAAAGCCCTTGTGCTCCTTGAAGAACAATCTGCCCGGCAAGGTGCAGGGAAAACGTCCCAATAACGCTTCCTGAGCAGGACAGTAATCTGTGCAACTCTCGGTTTATCGAATTACTCCGTGATCCAGTTGATTCCACAATTGGTCGCGCTCGGTACAGATGACTCTGGTGGCAGTAAAGCTGGTCTCTTGACCATTCCTGGGATCATCGGTGACGAAATGTCCGTCTCGCAGTTCTTCGGCTGAGTACCATCCTGGCCCGTAATCCTCCTCCGGTAATTCGTGCTCGCCGTCTAACCAATGCATTTGGGACCACATATTCTCTTGCTTGTCCCAGAAAAACGGGAACGATCGCATAACAGTGATCGAAATGGTCAGCCACCCTCTGGTCTCTCCGGCGAGCGTGAGCTCCCAAACTGAATCACGGAATTCATCCAAGAGAGGATCCCTCGGCCAGTCAGTTTCATCGAACCATTTCTCAATCCATCGCATGCATCAGTTCTACCAGAGTGAATACTAGGTCTAGCGGTCGCTAGCAATCTTAGGTCCCGTCGGGCGTTCCTCTTGCGGGCGCTCGTTTAGGGCACAGTAATATGGAGCGGTATCCATTTGTCCCGGATAGCCTCGTGGTTAATGCGCCTACGTGCTCACGAGGTGAAGAATTGGGAACGCTCGGCCTTCACCGTCGGTTTCGGACCGACCTATCTGCGTGAATCCCTTTGCGGCGTAAAAGTTTCGTCCCGATGGATTCTGTTCATTGACGTCGACTCGTACGGAATCGCGGCCAGCGACGACCGAATTAAGCAGAGCGCTCCCAATCCCACGCCCCTGTGCAAAAGCATCAACAAACAGCATCTCAACAATGTCTTTCTCGATCGCGATGAACCCCATCGGTTGCCCAACTTCTTCGGCTACGCGCAAATCGGACATCTGAGGCAAATATTTTGCTACGTCCAGTTCAATGGAGTCGATATCCGCTGGAGTCAAGAACTCGTGTGTTGCCTCGACTGAGCGGCGCCAAATCGCAAGTAAAGCAGAATAGTCGGTATCAATGGCTGTGCGGATAGAAACCATGGCCTAATTCTAGTACTCGGAAGAATCCCGGATCAGTTCAAGTGCCAGCACCGCGTCGTCCGCCAGGTAATCCTGAGCATACTCGGATGGAAATGAGCACCTGGCACAGGGGTTCACGTTCGGGCGACACAGAACGGAGGACAATGGGCAGTACTGCTGACCAGCCCGGACAATGTTCCCAGTCGCCAATGCGTTAACTGAACTGCTGGAGCTTCCACTCCGGTCCGTGATTGCTCGGTATGCAAATAAAAGCGCGTCGAAAGACGGATCTTTTATGAGCTAGTAGCGGCTTCGTGCTGAGGACAAAAGTCGCAACGTCATCGATCGTTTCTTCCACGAATTCCATGACTTCGTCCAAGCCTTCGGGAATCGTTCGAAATCCTATATATCGCCCATCGTAGACGAGTTCCGGCGCTTCTCCGCCGACTACCAGTGTGAAGACACTGAGCCGGTGACCTTGAAGATCTAAGTGAATATGGTGCTTACGAACGTAGACTTGAGCGCTATTTTCCTTCGGCAAGTTTATGATGACCTTCTCAATCTGTTCCTTCAACTGGGCGAGGTAGTCCAGTACCTTTTGGTCATCTTTCATGAGCCAAAATCTAGCATCATTCGTTTAGGATACGTTCATGCATCTAGGCCAACCACAATCAGTCCGCGCTCGTGCCCCGCAGCGCGTGACCCTCGGCGTGCCCACCTAGCTCATTTCGAAATATCAAGCCGGACGAGCACTACCAGTACTGGTACTTTCGATCCGAAGCTCACGAACCCTTCCAGCTTGTTGACTCCCTGGCCTTTCGAGGGAATAGGCGTCTAAACTCCGTCGTAACAGCAATCGATGGAGGAACCGCATGGCAACGCAAAGAGTCTCGTCATACACGGATGCGGGATCACTGAACAAGTACTCCGTTGCAGCCCTGGCCCTGGTGGCCCTTGCCGTTCTGAGCCTATGGTTCTTTGGCAATTCAGGTCTGGCCATCTTGGCCGTGGGCGCAGGCCATGTCGCGCTAAGCCAGATCACCATACGGGGCGGACGCGGCCGCCGGCTGGCAATCGTTGCGCTCGTGGTGGGATACGCCATTGCCGCCTTGGCGCTCTTCACGATGTTAACTGCCATCCCGGCAATGATTCAGCAATACAACGCATAACGCCGTAATTTCACGAGCTAGGTTTCATGACCCTGCGCTGAGACCTATCCACCGGTGTCGCCTCATTTTTATGAAGCGGACTACCTCACCGTGCTCCACGGCGTTAGGAATGTTGCCCATCTGGCAGACAAGCCAGAACATTCTCCCCCACGCGCATGGCACTCGTTTCAAATCAGCATGCCTGGGTTCTAAAACTCCCACTCGCTTGGGCGACTTAGCGGGTCTGGGCCGAGAATCGGAGCGCACATATTCACAACGCCAATGGATGCCAGCAGGTGGATTCGGAGGCGCGGACGGTGCAGGCACGAACGGCCCGGCGCAGCGCGTTGGCCTAGTTTCCCAGGCTCCAGTCCGCAATCTCTCCAGTTATCGCCAATGGCCTCTATTCGCGGGCGAGCTCTTGCAGTTCGCCGTTGAACGGACCACTGGTTTGGATAGCGGCGGGCGCGCGGATAATCCCCACCTCGATGGGGAAGCTACGCTCGTTGGCTATTGGCAGATGAAGTTAGGTGAACCCGCAAGGTTCCTAGTCCTGCTCCCATGGCCAGTCAATCGCCACGGGGCAGTTGCAGGAATGAATGCCGTCATTCCAATTCGCATTCATCAGGTTCCACCTGCGGCTGGTTCCCGGAATCACTTCCAGAGGTGCCTTGGGTCTACCTTGGCAGGGAACTGAATGCCGCGCGCAAGTACTTCACCGCGGTCGCTTCGTCGACCGACCACAGTTGGGCGATGCGGGCCAGGTCGGCGGCCGCATCGCTGACTTCCTGCTCTGCACGATTCTCGGCGGCTTGGACCACGGTTCCGTGGCGGCCGCGGGTGACAACGGCACCTTGCAGCTCAAGTTCCTTGTAGACCTTGGCGACGGTATTCACCGCGAGGTTCAGGGTGCCCGAGAGCGCCCGAACCGAAGGCAACTTGGTGCCTGGAGCAAGTTTTCCCTTGGCGATAGCTGAGAGGATCTGCTCGCGGACCTGCTGATACGGTGCCACGCCCGAGTTCGGCTCGATCTTGATGAATTCCAGTTCGGTCATCCTGCACTCCATGCTTTGGACTGTGTTTGATATTTACCCGAGCCTATCGCGTTAGCCGGGATCTGCACCGTAGTCTGGTTGCATGAACGAACTATTACTGAACGATGTGACCGTCCGTTGGGTATCAGTATCCGACATGGCAAACAACGTGTACCTGGTGACCAATCGGAAGACCGGGGAGCAGCTGCTGGTGGATGCGGCGGATGACATGCAGGCCATCGAGCGGCTCATCCAGGCAGCCAGTGAAGACGCCAGCGACCCGCGCATTATCGGCATCGCCACGACGCATCAGCACTGGGACCACGTGCGCGCGCTGGCCGACGCCGTGGAGAAGTACCCGGTGCCAACCTACGCCGGTGCAGACGACGTGGCCGGCATCGCTGAAGAATCCGGGGTCAAGATCGACCATGCGCTGAATCACGGCGACCAGCTGAAGCTGGGCGATGTGACCATCGAGGCGATCCACTTGCGCGGGCATACGCCAGGTTCGATCGGCTATGCGCTGGTAGATTCCTCCGGGCAGCCAGTCGTCCTCAGCGGCGACAGCTTGTTCCCCGGAGGCGTGGGCAACACCTGGAAGGATCCGCAGCGGTTCCTATCGCTGCTCACCGACGTCTCCGAACGCATCTTCGGCCGCTTCCCCGACGAAACCAAGGTTCTGCCGGGGCATGGCGATTCGACAACGGTGGGGGCAGAACGCCCGAATTTGGAGCAGTGGCGCGAACGCGGGTGGTAGCCCTTGGCTGCATGGCCAGCGGCATCCGTGCCGCTGGCAACAGCTTCCCACGATGCAGGCCCTCGTTCAGCTGATGCCTGCAGCCGGATCAGATCCGTATAATCACCACTTGTGAATTCACCGTCCCCCGCACGAATTGCCATCGCCCCTTCGCGGCCAGCCATCATCATCGCGGTCCTCGCCTTGCTGGCGCTGGCCGCCTATCCGTGGCGTGATGCCTTGTATCTGGGAATTTCAGGAACCGTTGCGCAGTCGGCGCCGCTCTCCGCGGCGGCTGTGTTCTTTTCCGAGACCTTGCTCTTGCTGCTGATGGCCGGAGCCTGCACGCTCACCGTCCTTTGCTGGTTCCGTGACCGAATTGCGTTCTGGCGCCTGGTTTCAGGGGCAATTGGCGCGGTAGCGGCCTATGGCCTGAGCGAGCTGGCCAAGATTCTGGTCGCCGAAGAGCGCCCGTGCCGCGCCCTGGCTGCAGTCACCGCGCTCGCTTGCCCGGAAGCAGGCGACTGGTCCTGGCCGTCCAACCATTCGGTGGTCGCAGCCGGCGTCGCCGCAGCCTGCACGCTGGCCCTTCCGAAGCTGGCCATGAACGCGATACCGGCCGTCTTGCTCATTGCCCTCTCCCGCGTGGGCGTAGGCGCCCACTTCGTCCACGATGTCTTCTCCGGGGCGGCACTGGGCATTCTGGTGGTCCTGGTCTTCGTCCGCGTGCTGCCCGGACTGGCGCGCAGGTGCCTCCCGGGAAGCATTAGCTGAAGCAGCGCACCCCCACGGCTATCGCCATGCCGGCCCTGGAGCTAGTCAGCCGAGCTTGTGCCCGATCATGAAAATCCTGCGGAACGGGAAGTTCGTCAGGACGGTACCGTCCTGCGAAGCAAATGACGGATAGTGCGTGGAGACTTCGGCCCGGTAGTCGTTTTCGAACTCCCGATAGTCTTCGTCGCTGAGCGTGTGGCGAATGGGCAGCAGCGCCGTCCCGCGAACCCAGTTCAGGATCGGGTCCTCCCCCGCGAGCAGCTGATGGTAGGTGGTTTCCCAGACATTAGCCTGGAACCCCGCGTCCAGGAAGATCCGCTGGTATTCGCCGGGCTCGCCCACCACGTCGTCATGGCGCAGCACCCCTGCCAGCTGGCCGGACCACTTCGAGCTGTCGGCAACTGCGCGCATCACCGCATGCGACGGAGAGCCGAAATTGCCCGGGACCTGGATGGCCACGTTCGCTCCGGGCTTCAGGTGCTCCAGCCAACCGGCCAGCAACTCGCGGTGCCCCGGAAGCCATTGCAGCATCGCGTTGGAGAACAGCAGGTCCGTGTCGGAGTCAGGGGTCCACGCCGTGGCATCGGCCAGCGCGAAGCCCAGGTTTTCCTCGTGCTCGCTCTGCGTGGCCCTGGCGATCATCTCCGGTGAGGAATCAAGTCCGGTGACCTGCGCTTGCGGCCAGCGCTGGGCCAGCAGCCGGGTCATATTTCCCGGCCCGCACCCCAGATCGATGACCTTCGACGCGTCAACCGAGACCAGCTGCCCCAGCAAATCCAGGTACGGGCGGCCCCGGTAATCGGAGAATTCGGTGTATTTCGTCGGATCCCATTTCATATTCCCGAGCCTAAACGAGAGGCGCACGCAACAACTAGCCCCCAGTCATAGTTCTCAACCGATAGGCTAGGAACATCATGTTGCTCACCGATTATCTGCCAGCAGACGCCAAGAACGTATCCGACGACGAAATCTACGAGGCTTTCGGCCAATGGGTCGCAACCCGTGGCATCAACCTCTACCCCGCACAGGACGAAGCGTCGATGGCGCTGGCCGGCGGCAACAACGTCATCCTGGCCACCCCCACCGGCTCGGGCAAGTCCATGGTTGCCGTCGCAGCCCACTTCTACGCCATGGCCCGAGACCAGATCAGCTTCTACACCGCGCCGATCAAGGCGCTGGTCTCCGAGAAGTTCTTCGACCTGTGCAAGATCTTCGGCGCAGAGAACGTCGGCATGGTCACCGGTGATTCCTCGGTGAACGCCGACGCCCCGATCATCTGCTGCACCGCTGAGATCCTGGCGAACATCGCCCTGCGCGAAGGCTCCAAGGCGGACGTGGGCTGCGTAATCATGGACGAGTTCCACTTCTACGCCGATCCGCAGCGCGGCTGGGCCTGGCAGGTGCCGCTGATCGAACTGCCGCAGGCGCAGTTCCTGCTGATGAGCGCCACCCTGGGCGATGTCACCCGCTTCGAGCAGGAACTCGAAGAGCGCACCGGCACCCCGACGGTGACCGTCGCGCACACCGAGCGCCCAATCCCGCTGCACTTCTACTACTCCATGGAGCCGGTGCAGGAGGCCGTGGAGGAACTGATCAAGACCAAGCAGGTGCCGATCTATATCGTGCACTTCTCCCAGCTCGATGCCATCGACCGCGCCACCGGGCTGATGAGCGTGAATGTGGCCACGCGCGAGGAGAAGGAAAAGATCTCCGAGATGATCGGCGGATTCCGCTTTGCCGCCGGGTTCGGCAAGACGCTGAACCGCCTGGTGCGCCACGGCATCGGCATCCACCACGCCGGCATGCTGCCCAAGTACCGCCGCCTGGTCGAGCAGCTGGCGCAGGCCGGCCTGCTCAAGGTCATCTGCGGCACCGACACCCTGGGGGTGGGCATCAATGTGCCGATCCGCACCGTGGTGATCACCGCGCTGTCCAAGTTCGACGGCACCCGTACGCGCATCGTGAACGCCCGCGAATTCCACCAGATTGCCGGGCGCGCGGGCCGCGCAGGTTTCGATACCGCAGGCACCGTGCTGGTGCAGGCTCCGGAGCATGCGATCGAGAACCACAAGGCCATGGAAAAGGCGCTGAAGAAGCACGGCGAGGGCTCTTCCAAGCTCAAGCAGATCCCGAAGAAGAAGCCGCCGCAGAACTTCGTGACCTGGGGCGAGAAGACCTTCGAGAAGATCGTCGAGGCCGCCCCCGAGACGCTGAAGTCCTCATTCCAGGTCTCGCACTCGATGCTGCTGAACCTGCTGGAGCGCGAGGACAATTCGTTCGAGGCCGCCCAGCGCCTGCTCAGCGAAAACCACGAGACCCCGGCGTCCCAGCGCAAGCTGAAGCTGCGCGCCCTGGGAATCCTGCGCGAACTGATCGCCACCGAGGTGGTCGTGCGCCGCAATGAGCCAGACGAATACGGCAACTACTATGAGCTGACCGTGCACCTGCAGCAGAACTTCGCGCTGAACCAGCCGCTCTCGCCCTTCGCGCTGGCCGCCCTGGACCTGCTGGATCCGGATTCGGCCAGCTATGCGCTGGATGTCGTTTCGGTGATCGAGGCGACCTTGGAAAAGCCGCGCCAGGTGCTCTCCGGCCAGGAGAAGAAGGCCCGCGGCGAGGCCATCGCCGCGATGAAGGCCGAAGGCATGGACTACAACGACCGCATGAACGCACTGGATGAAATCACCTATGCGATGCCGCTGGCCGAGAAGCTGGAAAGCGCCTTCGAGCAGTACCGCTCCGGCGCGCCGTGGCTCTCGGACTTCGAACTGGCGCCGAAGTCGATCGTGCGCGACATGTACGAACGCGCCATGGGCTTCTCCGATTTCGTCCAGTACTACCAGCTGGCCCGCTCCGAGGGCGTGCTGCTGCGCTACCTCACCGATGCCTACAAGGCCCTGCGACAGACCGTTCCCCAGGACGCGCTGCGCGAGGACCTCGAAGACCTGATCGAATGGCTCGGCGAGATGATCCGCCAGATCGACTCCTCGCTGCTGGACGAATGGGAAGAGCTCTCCCGCGGCGAGCTGAGCGAGGCAACCGAAACCGCACCGCCTCCGGCACCGGAAAAGCTGACCAGCAATGTGCGCGCCTTCCGCGTAATGGTCCGCAACGAGATGTTCCGCCGGGTGAAGCTCTTCGCCGATGAGCAGGACAAGGCCCTGGGCGAGCTCGACGGGCATAGCGGCTTCGACGCGGACACCTGGGCCGATGCCATGGACGACTACTTCGACGAGCACGAGGACATCGACGACGGTCCCGCCGGACGCGGCTCGAAGCTGTTCATCATCAAGGACATGCCCCAGCGCACCTGGGAGGTGCGCCAGATCTTCGCCGACCCATCCGAGCACCACGACTGGGGCATCACCGCCACCATCTCGCTGGATGACTCGGACGAGGCCGGCGAACCTGTGGTCAAGGTGACTTCGGTGGGCCGCCTGGACTCCTGATGCCCGCCATCAGCTACGCCATCTTGCGGCGCGCCGACGAAGTCCTGCTTCAACTGAGGTCGGGAACCGGCTACATGGACGGGTTCTGGAGCACGGCGGCCGCCGGGCACGTTGAGCCCGGCGAGGCTGCCGTTGCCGCCGCCGTTCGCGAAGCCCGTGAGGAACTGGGCATCCGGATCGCGGCAGACCAGCTCCAGCCGCTGTGCACGGTGCACCGCTACCTGCAAGCGGGCAGCGGCGCCCAATCCCCTGTGGATTTCTTCTTCCTGGCGCGCCAGTGGGACGGTACTCCGCGCCTCATGGAACCGGAGAAAGCCTGCGAGCTTCGCTGGTTCCCGCTCGATGCCCTGCCGCAGAACCTCGTTGCGCAGGAACACCTGGTACTTTCCCGGCTGGATTCCGGCTTGCCGCCAATTATCTGCATGGGATCCGGCACGGCGCTGGACCGGCCCCGGCATCGGGGCTAGTCGCGCACTCGATGCCCGAGGCATTTTCCCGGAGTCCGGTGGCAATGCTGCGGACAGTGCCGTAGGGTATGGCCATGAACGGGTACAAGCTTCGCCTGCTCGGGGCAGGCCTCCTGCTGCTGGTCCTGGTCGGGCTGCTCAGCGGCTGGTCCGAGCTCTTTGCTTCCGGCGCGTGGCTGGCGACCTTGGTCCAGCTCGGTTCGCTGGTCCTGGGCCTGGCCCTGGTCTACCGCGGGGAAAATGCCACGCCGGCCCGGTTCGGCTAGCCTCTGCAATCGCCAACTAGGCCAGCCGCGCCTTGAGCCATCCACCGGTGGCGGCCGCCTGCTTCGCGTGATAGCTGCGCAGCGTGGGCAGTCCCGGAACCTCGGGCCTGCGCGCCGCGTCCACATAGTAGGCGGCCAGTCCAGCTAAGACCGCGCTGACCGCGTCCGCGCCCACCGATTCGAAGATCGGGTGGGAGGCGGCAATGGCGTCCGCATCCAGCGCCGGGTCGAAGATCCGCGCTTCAACCAGCACCGTCAACGCGTCATACCATGCGGCGCCCCGCGAAGCCCACGGCCAATCCACCAGCAGCACTTCTCCGCCGTCTCCCAGCAGGATGTTGTCCGAGCGCAGATCCGAATGCACCAGCTGGTCTCCGGCCAGCGCCCCGATACCGTCCATGGCCAGCCCATGGAGTTCTTCCAGGTTCTGCGCCACCCAGGGATCAGCTGGAAGCCAGCCGTCCTGCATGATCCGCGCAAAACCGGCTACGTCCTCGCGCAGTTCCTCTTCCAGCGGCGGCAGCAGCTCGATCAAGGAAAAAGGGGCCTGATGAGCCAGCTGCGCCAGCGTGTCCAGTACCCGTTCCAGCTGTCCGGCCGGCCAGGGAAGCTGCGGGCTGGCCCCTGGGCCTTCAGCGAAGACCAAGGCCTCCCAGCCTTGCCAGCTGATGCGCCCCAGGAACTGCGGAACCGGCAAGGCCGCCGGGAGCTTGGCCGCTATTGCCGCTTCGCGGGCGTGCAATGCCGTGGCCGGCGCGCTGAGGCCCGGATGCACCGCCTTGGCGAAGACCCTCTGGCCATCGGCGGTGAGCAGCCGATCGGCGCTGCCCGGGGAAAATCCCGAGGCTTGGCTTTGCGCCCGGATCACCCGGGAGCCAAGGTGCGATTCGATCCGTGCGCGCAGTTCGCCGGGAAGCTGATGCCAGGTGATGCGCCGGGTGAATTGAATCTGCATGGTACGGATCATGCCAGATCACCGGCTTCCAGCCCAAGCGCGTTTCAATGCGACAAGCCGGTAGCGGGCCAGCGGCTGTCAGGCAACGATCAGCGCGATGCCCACATAGGTAGTGAGCAGCGTCGCGAGCAGCCATTCGGCGGTGGAGCCCGTCTCGGCCAGAATCGGCAATGCCACCCGCCCATTGGACTTCCAGCAGCCGCCAATCAGCGGCAGCCGGCGGAACCAGCGCGGCGAGCCGATCTTGATCGGCCACAGCAGATTGCAGCCGCCGATGGTCAGCATGTCGCCCAGCACGTGCACGATCGCGCCCAGGGAGACTGCCATCAGGAACCAGAGGTTCTGCTCCGGCGCATTCATCCCGACGAAAGTCCCGGCGGCCAAGGCGATAATCCAGCACAGCAGCGGCGGCATGAATTTCATGGTCTTCACCGCGAAGGAAATCAGCAGGATCGCGAACAGCGCCGCGGCCGGGTAGACCGTGCCCAACGCCGCGGTCTGCACATCCCAGCCGTTGGCCAGCCAGGCCAGGAAGATGAAGAAGGCGATGCCGATCAGCGAATGGGTTCCGTTGCGGTGCCCACCCGAAACCGAACCGACAATCCGCGTGAAAATGCTGGAGAACGGGGGCAGCGAGCGGGCGATCGTGGCCCCATGGTGATCCGCGTCGGGCAGCAGGGCCGCGCCAGCGCAGACGATCGCGCCGGCCAGGGTTTCCCAGCGGTCCATCTGGAAAGTTCCCAGCCCCAGGTTCACCGAACCCACGGTGACGTCAGTTGTAATTGCCAACCATGCGGCTGCGCCGCTCACCGCGTGGTGTCCACCCATCATGCATTCAACCTTAGGTCTGGTCACCGACGTTTTAGCGGTGCGACGGAGGTAAGCTGGAACACATGAGTATTGTGCGTGAAGCTGTTCCGGGCGACTGCCCGCAGATCTTGGCGATGATCCAGGAATTGGCCGACTATGAAAGGGAACCTGATGCGGTGCTCAACACCGCAGCAGACCTCCAATCCCATCTGTTCGGCCCCAATCCCCAGGTCTTCGCCCATGTTGCCGAGGATGAAACAGGGACGCTCAGGGGCATGGCCCTGTGGTATCTGACCTACTCCACCTGGGAAGGCCGGCACGGCATCCATCTGGAGGATCTGTATGTGCGCGAATCCCAGCGCGGTTCAGGCACCGGCACCGCGTTGCTGCGCACGCTGGCGCAGATCTGCGTCGAACGCGGCTACAAGCGCCTGGAATGGTCAGTGCTGGATTGGAACGAGCCGGCCATCAGGTTCTACGACGCCATCGGTTCCAGTTCCATGGACGGCTGGAGCACCCGGCGCCTGGACGGCGAAGCACTGCAACAACTTGGCATGCAAGGAGCGAGCTAATGCGCCATTACCGCGGTATGGATGTCACCGACCATCGCATCGAGGTTCCACTGGATCACGCCGATCCGCAGGGCGAAAAGATCTCGGTCTTCGCCCGCGAGATCAGCACCGGCACGGCCAAGCCCTGGCTGCTGTTCCTGCAGGGCGGTCCCGGGGGCAAGTCCCCGCGCCCCGGTTCCTTGTCGGGGTGGTTGGCCGAAGCCACCAAGCACTTCCGCGTGCTGCTGCTGGACCAGCGCGGCACCGGGCTGTCCACCCCGGCTAACCGCAAGTCCCTGCCGCTGCGCGGGGACTCGGCCGCCCAGGCCCGCTATCTCTCGCATTTCCGCGCCGACTCGATTGTGCGCGACGCCGAAGCCCTGCGCGAGCACCTGGGCATCGAGCAGTGGAGCACTCTGGGGCAGAGCTACGGCGGGTTCTGCACCCTGACCTATCTCTCGCTCTTCCCGCAGTCGCTCACCCGCTGCCTGGTCACCGGCGGGCTGGCCTCGCTGGATGCCGACGCGAAGACCGTCTACCGCGCCACCTACCAGCGGATGGCAGAACGCAACCGCGAGTACTTCTCCTGGTACCCCGAGGACTTCCATACCCTGCACAGGATCTACGAGCATGTGCGCACCAATGACGATGAGCTGCTGCCCAACGGCCAGCGCGTCACCGTGCCGCTGGTGCAGATGCTGGGCATGTACCTGGGCGGAAACACCCGGGTGCACCTGCTGCATCACATCTTCGAGGAGGCCTTCAGCCACACCCCGGGCGGCGACCGCCTCTCGGATAACTTCCTCGAAGCGCTCTTGGCCCAGAGCTCTTTCGCCTCGAACCCGCTCTATGCGCTGATGCATGAAACCATCTACGCCCAAGGCGAGCCGACCAATTTCGCGGCCGAACAAGTCCTGCCGGAGTTCGCCGACTTCACCCGCCACGCGGCGACCCCGCTGCTGACCGGCGAGATGATCTACAGCTGGCACTTCGCCGAAGATCCAGCCCTGCGCCCCCTGGAGGACGTGGCCCGCATCCTGGCCGAGCACGAAGGCTTCGGCCCGCTCTACGATCTGGACGTCCTGGCCAAGAACACCGTGCCTGTGGCCGCCGCGGTCTACCATGACGACGTCTATGTGGACCGCGAGCTCTCGCTGCGCACCGCCTCGCAGGTGGCCGGGTTGCAGACCTGGGTGACCGATCAATTCCACCATGACGGCATCGGCGACGATGGCCCGGCGATCTTCCGCCGGCTGCTGGCCATGGCCAACGGCGAAGACCCGGGCGCCGCGGCCCAGGACAGCTAGCCCGCGCACCGGTTACGTTAACGCGCAGGGCGCTTGAATCCCACGGGGATTCAAGCGCCCTGCGCGTTAAGCCGAGTGCTGCTAATGGTCCAGCTTCGCGGCAACCTGGTCATTCAATCGCTGCAGCAGCGGCACAGCCTCCGCCAGAATCCGCCGTTCCTCGGCGCTGAAGGAATCGATGCCGCCGGCCAGCGAGGAAATCGCGCGCTGCCGGTAGGCTTCAATGGCCTCCTTGCCGTCGCCGGTCAGGCTCACCAGGCTGGCGCGCCCGTCTCCAGGGTCCGGTTGGCGCTGGACCAACTGGTCGTTTTCCATGCGGATGACTAGACCGGTCATGGTCGGCTGGGCCACGCGCTGCTCGATGGCCAAGTCTCCCACGCGCTGGGGGCCCAACCGGTCCAGGGTGGAAAGCACCCGCCAAGCGGTCACCGATCGGCCTTGCCCGGCCGCGCGTCCAAGCAGCCGGGACATGGTGCCCGACGCTAGTGCTACGCCGGTGGCAATGCCACTGGCTTCTGTCGATAGGTCGCTCATGGAAAATACCTTAGCAGAACAGCATAGGCACACTATGCGGGTACGGAAAACCCGCCGGGGCCAGTTGGAAGCAACTGATCCCGGCGGGTAATTGTGCGGATTACTTGGCGGCGTCCTGCTCTGCAGCTTCCGCTGCGCCGGCGAGCTCCGCGGCTTCAGCCGAAGCAGCTGCGCGCTTGCCCCATGGGCTCCACAGCGACAGCACGGTTGCGATAACGATCGCGCCCAGGATGACCAGCAGCGAAACACCCACGGAAATATCCAGCCACGCGTAATGCAGCGGCTCGCCGCCGTTGATGAACGGCAGGCTGTTCTCGTGCAGGGCGTGGAAGACCAGCTTCACGCCGATGAAAGCGAGGATGAAGCTCAGTGCGTGCTTCAGGAAGACCAGGCGGTTCATCAGGCCACCGAGCAGGAAGTACAGCTGGCGCAAGCCCATCAGCGCGAAGATGTTCGCGGTGAACACGATGAACGCGGACTTGGTCAGGCCGAAGATCGCCGGGATCGAGTCGAAGGCGAACAGCAGGTCGGTCATGCCGATGGTCACGAAGACCAGCACCATCGGGGTGAACAGCTTCTTGCCGTCGACCACGGTGCGCAGCTTGGCGCCATCGAAGTCCTTGGAAATCGGCAGCTTGGAGGTCAGCTTCTTGACCAGGCCGCTTTCCTCGTCCTCATCCTCGTCCTTGAGCTGGTTCCATGCGGTCCACAGCAGGAACGCGCCGAAGATGTAGAAGACCCACGACCACTGCTCGATGATCGCGGCGCCGAGCACAATGAAGATTGCGCGCAGGACCAACGCGATGATGATGCCGAACATCAGCACTTCCTGCTGGTACTTACGCGGTACCGAGAAGCGCGCCATGATGATGATGAAGACGAACAGGTTGTCCACCGACAACGCGTATTCGGTGACCCAGCCGGCGTAGAATTCCTGGCCGAGCTGCGGTCCGGCCTGCGTCCAGATCACGGCACCGAAAATCAATGCCAAGGAGATGTAGATGCCGACAAAAATGCCTGCTTCCTTCATGGAAGGAATGTGCGGACGCTTGGTGACGTACAGCAGGTCTGCGATGAGCACCGCGCACAGAACAATCAGCGCGATGATCTCGAATTGAATAGTTAACCCATTAGTGCCCACGGACGAGCGACCTTTCGTTGGAGGGTATGGAAAATCGCCGCAAGTCTCTCCGCCGCCACACCAGAATTCGAAACGCTTAGATAGCTGGCTCAGTGATCGGCTGCTGTGCCCGGCGAAACATCATTGGTTCGCGTGTTGACGTCCACAGCATTGGGATACTCCCCTACGTCCAGTGATCAAGTGTAGCGCACAGGAACTGCACAGGCTCGGCGCATGTCCCAATACTGCGCCGGACAGCAGCAGGGCTACGCGTGCCCGGCAGCCTTCATCTGGCGCAATTCCTTCTTCAACTCGGACACTTCATCACGGATCCGGGCGGCCAGTTCGAACTGCAACTCGGCGGCCGCGGCGTGCATCTGCTCGGTCATCTCCCCGATCTGGGCCAGCAGGTCCTCGGCCGGGGCGGCGGCCAGTCCGTCCTTGCGCACGGTGGACGAGGCCTTGGTGCGCTTGGCATTTTTCGCCAACCGGTTGTTGTTCAGCAGTTCCTGGGTGTCGGCATCCTCACGCGCCAGCTGGTCGGTGATGTCAGCGATCTTCTTGCGCAGCGGCGTGGGGTCGATCCCGTGCTCCTTGTTGTGCGCTTCCTGGATTGCCCGTCGGCGATTGGTCTCCTCGATCGCCTGGTCCATCGCATCGGTGATCTTGTCGGCATACATGATCACCTGGCCCGAGACGTTACGCGCGGCACGGCCGATGGTCTGGATCAGGCTGGTGGCCGAACGCAAGAAGCCCTGCTTGTCGGCATCCAGGATCGCGACCAGCGAAACCTCGGGCAAATCCAGGCCCTCGCGCAGCAGGTTGATGCCCACCAGCACGTCGAAGGAACCCATGCGCAGCTCGCGCAGCAGCTCCACGCGGCGGATCGTGTCCACATCGGAGTGCAGGTACTGCACCCGCACCTGGTGCTCGGTGAGGTAGTCGGTCAGGTCCTCGGCCATGCGCTTGGTCAGCGTGGTGACCAGCACGCGCTCATCGCGATCCACACGGGTGCGGATCTCATCGAGCAGGTCATCGATCTGGCCCTTGGTGGGCTTGACGATGATCTCAGGGTCGATCAGCCCGGTGGGGCGGATGATCTGCTCCACGAACCCGTCGGACTTGCCCAGCTCGTACTTGCCCGGGGTGGCCGAAAGGTAGACGGTCTGCCCGATGCGCTCAAGGAACTCGTCCCACTTCAACGGGCGGTTGTCCATGGCACTTGGCAGGCGGAAGCCGTGTTCCACCAGCGTGCGCTTGCGGGACATGTCGCCCTCGTACATGGCGCCGATCTGCGGCACGGTGACATGCGACTCGTCGATCACCAGCAGGAAGTCATCGGGGAAATAGTCGATCAGGCAGTGCGGGGCGCTGCCGGCATCGCGGCCGTCGATATGGCGCGAGTAGTTCTCGATGCCGTTGCAGAAACCCATCTGCTCCATCATTTCCAGGTCGTAGGTGGTGCGCATGCGCAGCCGCTGGGCCTCGACGAGCTTGTTCTGCGATTCCAGCTCCTTCAGGCGCACCGCCAGCTCGTCCTCGATCCGCTTGATCGCCTTGTGCATCCGCTCGGCACCGGCCACATAGTGGCTGGCCGGGAAGATGTACATCTCGGTCTCCTCGCGGATCACCTCGCCGGTGACCGGGTGCAGGGTGTGGATCGCTTCCACCTCGTCGCCGAAGAACTCGATGCGCACAGCCTGCTCTTCGTACATCGGGATGATCTCCACCGTGTCCCCGCGCACGCGGAAGGTGCCGCGGTGGAAGTCCATGTCGTTGCGGGTGTACTGCATGGCCACGAACTGGCGCAGCATCGCGTCGCGGTTCAGTTCCTCGCCGGTGCGCACGGTGACCATCCCGGCCACGTATTCCTCGGGAGTGCCCAGGCCGTAGATGCACGAAACGGTGGCGACCACAATGGTGTCGCGGCGGGTGAGCAGGGAGTTGGTGGCCGAGTGGCGCAGGCGCTCGACTTCCTCGTTGATCGAGGAGTCCTTCTCGATGAAGGTATCGGTCTGCGGGACGTAGGCCTCGGGCTGGTAGTAGTCGTAGTAGGAGACGAAGTACTCCACCGCGTTATTGGGCATCAGCTCGCGGAACTCGTTGGCCAGCTGGGCGGCCAGGGTCTTGTTCTGCACCAGCACCAGGGTGGGGCGCTGCACCTGCTCCACCAGCCAGGCGGTGGTCGCGGACTTGCCGGTACCGGTGGCACCGAGCAGCACGATGTCCTTCTCTCCGGCATTGATCCGCTCGGTCAGCTGCTTGATGGCCTGCGGCTGGTCGCCGGCAGGCTGGTACTCGCTGATGACTTCGAAGGGGGCGACCACGCGCTTGATCGGCTGTGCAAGACTCATGCTTCCAGCATATCCACTTGCCCCGACCGTTGGGGCCGCGCCCTAGCCAGCTTTCAGCTTAAATCCGGGGTGCTATTTGCGCATCCCGTAGCGGATCGCATTGCGCTTGACGGTGCGCTGGATGCTGCTGCCGAAGAATCCCACGGTCATGATGGTGGCGGCAATCAGCCCCAGCAAGGCCAGGCAGCCGGAAATGTAGACCACCGGCGAATACGGCCCGGATTCGCTGGCAACGAATTCGGCGCGGCCGCCAAAACCGAGCCACAGCACCAGGGCGACGGCGAAAGCGATCAGGGTGCTCCACTTGCAGATCTTGTACATTCCTACTCCTGTGCTGGCGCCAATTGGCGGTAGAGGGCAGAAACCTGCGCCTCCAGTTCTTCCAAGGTACCGGAATTATCCAGCAGGTAGTCGGCTACGGCCGCCCGTTGGTCATCCGTGGCCTGCGCGGCCATCCGGGCCTCGGCATCTTCCCGGGTCCAGCCGCGGTCCTGGACCATGCGGCGGATGCGTTCGGCGTGCGGGGCGGCCACGACGACCACCGCGTCGAAGCTGTCCAGCTGGCCGGTCTCGACCAGCAGCGGGATGTCCTCGACCACCAGCGAGCCGGCTGGCGCTCCTTGGCGCAGCTTCGCCGCTTGCTCCCGCACCAGCGGGTGCACGATCGCGTTGAGCTTGGCCCGCGCCGCCTCGTCGGCGAAGACTATCGCGCCCAATGCGGGACGGTTCAGCGACCCGTCGGCCAGCAAAACGGCTTCGCCAAACGTGTCCTTGATCGCAGCCAGCCCGGGCGTGCCGGGTTCGACCACCTGGCGCGCCAACGCGTCGGCATCGATGACTACGGCTCCCAGGGCGGCCAATTTGGCCGAGACCGCAGATTTTCCGGAGGCCACTCCCCCGGTCAGTCCCACATGCATCATGTTCCCACCCTATAAACTAAGAGGGATGAACACCAACGACTCGGCCGCGACACGGTACACGACCTTGACCAGCGATTGCGTGCACGAGCTGGAAATCAAGCGTTCGCGATTCATCACCTACCTCTTCCGGGTCGAAACCGAGGCCGCCGCCCGCGCGCAGATCGCGGCCCTGCGCAAGACCCACTTCGATGCCCGCCACCACTGCAGCGCGTTCATCCTGGGCCCCGATCGCATGGCCCAGCGCTCCAACGACGACGGCGAGCCCTCGGGCACCGCCGGCATCCCGATGCTCGATGCCCTGGCCAAGCGCGAAATCGCCGACGGCAGCGTGCTCTCGGACGTGCTGGCCGTGGTGGTCCGCTACTTCGGCGGGATCAAGCTTGGCGCCGGCGGACTGGTCCGCGCATATTCCGAGGCGGTATCTTCCGGGCTGGACAATGCGCAGCTGCACCTGCGCCAGCGCATGCGGATCTTCACCTTCCCCGCCGCCCACGCCGACGCGGCCCGCTACGAGAACGAGCTGCGCGCCGCCTGCTACCAGGTCGAGCCGACCCTCTGGCAGGCCGATGCCGCAATCGTGCAGATCGGCATCCCGGACACTCCCGAAGCCGCCGCGCAGCTGCGCACCGGCATCGCCGCACTCACCTCCGGCGCCGGGGAACTGGCCGCAGCCAACACGCAATGGGTTGATCTGATTTGAACTCCGCCGCCAATCCCGAAGGCACGCCCGCTGCCGCCAGCAGCCTCCAGGCCCTGCTCCCCGCCCTGCGCCGCTGGCCCGATGTCGAAGCCGCCAACCTCTACGCCGCCGACGCCTGCGACCGGCTCATCCTGGACACCTGCGCCGCCGCGGCCGGACCCTCGGACCGCTGGCCGGATGCCATTGCGGTCATCGGCGACCACTACGGCGCGCTGGCCCTGGGCGCGCTGGCACTAGGCAGCACGAGCGTGCGCGTGCACACCGATTCGCTCACCGCCCGCCGGGCCATCGAGGCCAACCTCGCCCGGCTCATGCCCGAGCGGGCCGGAGACCTCGAATTCTGCACCCTGGAACAGGTCGCCCAGGGCGCCAGTTCGATCCTGCTGGCCCTGCCTCGCGGACTGGACGTGCTGGGAGAACAGGCCGCCGCGGCAGCTGCCGTCGCCGATCCAGGCGCGAAGCTTTTCGCCGGTGGCCGCATCAAGCACATGAGCCGTTCCATGAACGAGGTGCTCGCGGCGCATTTCACCCGCGTCGATGTCTCGCTGGCCCGGCAGAAATCCCGGGTGCTCACAGCCAGCACCCCGCGTGACGAACAGCCCGCCAGCAGCTTCCCGGCCACTGCCACCCACCAGGTGCGCGGCACCAGCTTCACGCTGCATGCCGGTGCCGGGACCTTCGGTGCCGCCCGGCTGGATCCAGGCACCCGGCTGCTGCTGGAAAACCTTCCGGACCTCTCCGGGCACGCCACGCTGGTCGATCTGGCCTGCGGCAACGGCGCGATCGGCATCTGCGCTGCGTTGGAAAACCCGCAGCTGCGCGTGGACGCCTCGGACCATTCGGCCTCCGCGGTCGCCTCCACCCTGGCCGCCGCGCAACGCAACAACCTGGCCGGACGCATCACCGCCGTGCAGGATGACGCCCTGGGCCGCCTGCCCGACGCCAGCGCCACCCTGGTCACGCTGAACCCGCCCTTCCACATCGGCAACACCGTCACCGCCGACATCGCGTTCAAGCTGATCGACGACGCCGCCCGCGTGCTCGCTCCCGGAGGCACCCTGCTGTGCGTGTTCAACTCGCACCTGCGCTACCGCAGCGAATTGGCCCGCCGCGTTGGCCCCACCGAACAGCTGGCCCGCGACAGGACCTTCACCGTGACTGCATCCAACCGCGCGCACTAGGCTTTTCCACAGGCCGTATTGCCGGCCGGTACGCCGCGCACCGCTTGGCGCATGCTGGGGCCATGAACAGAACTGTCAGCCAGGCGCTAGCCGGGCTTGCCCAAGCGATCAAGGACGCGCCGGCCCTCGCGGTGGACGACGCCCTGGCCGTCGCCGCGTTCATCCCCGTCCTGCACCAGACCCTGCTCTGCCCCGATCCAGCCACCGGCCCCGAACCCCACTACCTGCACGATCCGCGCTACGCCTTGGCCCTGGCCACCGCGGCTGAAGCTTCGGCCCACCAGGCCCTTCGCACCCAGATCTACGCAGCCCACCTGGTCGATGACACCGCGGCGCACACCCTGGCCCAGGTTGAACTCGCCGCGGCCCGCCAGGGCACCACCGATTTCTCCGTCCCTGCCCAGCGCACCGGAATGCGGCCCAGCTTCACCGGCCCTGCGGCACTGCTGGCATCTTGGCTGCGCACCGACCATTTCGAGGCCAAGCGCCGCATCCAGTCCGCCAGCCACGTCTTTGCGCAATACGACTACCAGCATCAGCGGCACCAGGCACAGTTCCCGCTGCTGGCGCGGCGCTTCGCCGATCTGCGCCAGCCGCCAGCCGAAGTGCTCAGCGCGGCCCGGCGCCTGGGCGCTCTGGAACCCCAACGCGACGAATACGCCGCACCGGCCACCGCCTCGGCGCTCACCGAAGATGGCGAGTTGCTGGAATCCATCGTCAACCAGCAATTGGACGAGCCCGACCCCGGCACCCGCAGGCAATTGGTCAACAGCTTCCTGAAATCCCAGAAGGAACGCTTGGGCAAGAAGCGGCCCGAAGCCCAGGAAGGCCTGTACCGGCGGGGCGAACGCGGCGGCCTGGTCCACTACGACCTCGCCCTGCGCCCTACGCGCGCAGAACTCTTCGAATCGGGCATTTCGCAAAGCGACAATCCCCGCTCCGGTTCCGGCCAAGCCGCACGGGAGGCTTTTGCCCAGTCTCCAGGACAACGTACAGAGCAGGATGCTGCCCCTGGCACTTCCTACCAGGCCGACGCCGGAGGCCATCCGGACTTCTTGACCGATGAGGAAGCTGCCGCCAGCGAAGATCCTGTTTCCCCACCGCTTTCTCCCGCGGCACGCCGCCTCAACGGCCTGATGAATCTGCTGGAGATCAACACGAAGCGGCTCCAGGAGCTGCTGGATGCCGCGCGCAATGGCGGGACCCCCAAGGGCGCCGATGGGAATGATGCAGGCACCGTGGATGTCCCCACCATCACCCCGCAGGTCGTGGTCATGCTGACCTTGGACGAGTTGGAAGGCCGCGCGAGAACCCATGGCATCACCCAGCACGGTTTCAAGCTCGATGCAACTGACCTGCGCCAGACCCTGGCCAGGGCACGCATCATCCCGATGGTGCTCGGCGGCAGGGGCGAGCTGCTTGATATCGGGCGCAGCCAGCGCAAGCATCCGAACTACATGCGCCTGGGTGTTGCGGTGCGCGATCGCGGCTGCATAGTTCCCGGGTGCACCATGGATCCCGAACGCTGCAACATCCACCACATCTGGTTCTGGTCCGAGGGCGGTGTCACTGCGGTCTACTGGAGCGCGATGCTCTGCGACACGCATCATCATGACGTTCATGCCGGGTTGATCAAGGTCATTGCCGACGATGGCGTACCCAAGGTCATCCTGCCCAGCTTCGTCGATCCCACCCAGACCCCGGTGCGCAACAGCTACCACATGGCCAAGGCCGCCTAGTTCGCGGCAATGCGCCGGCGCCATCCGGCTAGATCAAGAAAGGGCGTCCACCGTGCACGCGGACGGCTTGGGCGTTGATCCCCAATGGACGAAGGTCGATCCGGTCGATCTCGCCCCGCTCATTATTCTCGAAAGTATCAGCCGTAACCGAATCACCGGCAGGGGTCAGAACCGCCAGGCGGCGCTTGTTTCTGGCCAGAGGCTCGCGTGCCGATGCCGGGACGTAGTAGGCGCTGGCCTGCTTCCCTCCACCGTAGAGCCATGAAGCGCGCACCGCGACCGGGCGTGAGCCCCAGCCGCTGAGCCCTGCAATGACCAAGCGCTGGCCGGTTGCCTCTAGCAGTTTCCCATTCAGGTTTTCCCCATAGACCCAGGGCTGGGACGCGATGCCCAGGAACTCTTCGGCAGAGCGCTGGTTGACCGCATGCACCCCGTGCACCGGGCACACCTCTGAGCAGAAAATGAATCGCGGATCCTCAAATTTCTGCTTGGACCCGTTCTTGTCGTCGTTGCGGCACAGGCAGGCCCCGGTTTCTTCCGTTTCGATGAGGATCGCGTTGCCATAGGCCCGCAATGACGTTGGACCAATTCGGTGGTCCGCTGGAACTTCGAGTGCGAAAAGTCCCATCGATTTCAAGCGCATCCAGCGCAGCATGCTCAGCAGCAGGCTGATGCCCAGCAGGACGGCCGCGGCGTACACGTCAAGACGGTAGCCTTCATCCAAGTCATGCAGCGAATGAACTTCCGTGCTGACCAGTTCCCAGCCCAGCCGGAGCAGCGGGTAGATCAGTGCTCCTACCGCAAGCTTCCATACCATGGGCGACATTTGCTTGGTGATTCCAAAATCGCTCTCTTGCCCCGGCGCCAAGGCGATGCCTCCTGAGGCTTCACGCTTCCAGGTTCTCAGCAGGCGTCGGAACCGTGCGTCCATGAGACCTACGGACAGTGCGAGCAGCAGGAAATAGCCCAGCGCCAGCATCAGGATCCTTTGCAGGTCCCCGGCAGGAGCCAGCAGGAAATAGATTCCGGCGGCTACGCCCAAGCCCATCCAGGGTGATTGCCGTCCGCCGCCAAAGATCATGGCCAGGACGGTAGCGACCATGGAGAAGGAGAGGATGTCCATGAAGCCCTTGTCCAGGTACGGGGAATGCAGAAGATCCGAACGGACGAAGACCACCAGTGCAACCAGCGGAAGCCAGGTCGCTACGGCAACCCAGAAATTGGGAATAGTGCGCGGTACAGTTTCCCACTCCTCGTGGCTGACCTGGCGCACCGGGATCTGCTGTCCGGCAGTTGCGCCTGCCGCATAGTCTGCCGGCGAATTTCCTGTCGTTGCCATGTGCTACTACCTGCCGCTAGTGAGTCCACCTGATCGGTGCACTTTTAGTCTAACCTCAGCAAGTATTAAGAGCAGTGCTCCTTCGGAGCTATTCCTGCCCGGCGGATGTCAGCAGAAATAATGACGTGCCAGCCATGCCGGCATGCAAAAAAACCAGTTAAACAAACGAAGGTCCAACCCTTGCAGGGTTGGACCTTCGTGAATCAGCTAGAGCTAATCACGATCTCTGCACGAGGCAGAAGCCGGAATTAGTTGCCGGTCAGCTTCTCGCGCAGTGCAGCCAGTGCTTCGTCCGAAGCCAGGGTGCCTGCATCGGTGGCTGGTGCCTCCGAGGAGTACGAAGCTGGAGCTGGCTCGGAACCACCGGCAGCAGCAGGCTCTGCTTCTGCGTCGGCAGCGATAGCGGCAACAACCTGCTTCTTGTGTGCTTCCCAACGCTCCTGGGCAGCAGCGTACTGTGCTTCCCATGCAGCGCGCTGGGTGTCGAAGCCCTCGAGCCATTCGTTCGACTCTGGGTCGAAGCCCTCTGGGTACTTGTAGTTGCCGGCCTCGTCGTACTCTGCAGCCATGCCGTAGAGTGCTGGGTCGAACTCGGTGCCCTCTGGGTCAACACCTTCGTTAGCCTGCTTGAGCGACAGCGAGATGCGGCGGCGCTCCAGGTCGATGTCGATGACCTTGACGAACAGTTCGTCGCCAACGGAGACAACCTGCTCAGCCAGTTCAACGTGGCGAACTGCAAGCTCGGAGATGTGAACCAGGCCTTCGATGCCGTCTTCGACGCGTACGAACGCACCGAATGGAACCAGCTTGGTAACCTTGCCCGGTACAACCTGACCCAGTGCGTGGGTGCGGGCGAAGGTCTGCCAAGGATCTTCCTGGGTAGCCTTCAGCGACAGGGAAACGCGCTCGCGGTCCAGATCGACTTCCAGAACCTCTACGGTTACTTCCTGGCCAACCTCGACAACCTCGGATGGGTGGTCGATGTGCTTCCAGGACAGCTCGGAAACGTGTACCAGGCCGTCTACGCCGCCCAGGTCCACGAATGCACCGAAGTTGACGATGGAGGAAACAACGCCCGGACGAACCTGGCCCTTTTCCAGCTTGTTGAGGAAGGTCGAGCGAACCTCGGACTGGGTCTGCTCGAGCCATGCACGGCGGGAAAGCACAACGTTGTTGCGGTTCTTGTCCAGCTCGATGATCTTGGCTTCGATTTCCTGGCCGATGTATGGAGCCAGGTCGCGCACACGGCGCATCTCGACGAGCGATGCTGGCAGGAAGCCACGCAGGCCGATGTCCAGGATGAGGCCACCCTTGACAACCTCGATGACGGTACCGGTAACGACGCCGTCCTCTTCCTTGATCTTTTCGATGTCGCCCCAAGCGCGCTCGTACTGCGCACGCTTCTTGGACAGGATCAGGCGGCCTTCCTTGTCTTCCTTGGTCAGGACCAAGGCTTCGACGCTGTCGCCAACGGTGACAACTTCACCTGGGTCAACGTCGTGCTTGATGGAAAGCTCGCGGGAAGGGATGACACCTTCGGTCTTGTAACCGATGTCGAGCAGAACTTCGTCGTGGTCAACCTTGACGACGGTGCCTTCGACGAGGTCACCATCGTTGAAGTACTTGATGGTGGCGTCGACTGCGGCCAAGAAGTCCTCAGCAGATCCAATGTCGTTGATTGCGACGACTGGTGCGCTGTTGTTCTCGTTCGAGGTGATGGTCATGTAGTAGGGACTCCGATGTGGATAGATTTGATCAGTCGAAACCCCGGAAGTCCCGGAATTTCGAAGGGGGTAGAACATGAATGCGGACATGACGAAGCCATGGCACGCTGTTCAAGTCTACGCGCCTAGCACACCGCGGGTCAAAGCGTAACCCGCTAACATCCTCGCCAGCATTTTGTGAACTTCGTCATATAAACCGGATAATGCGACCCGTCCCACTAGAAACCGTGCGGCGTGAAACCCTCGCGAGCCACGCTGAACAAGTGAACCCAGTCCCCCGCAGCTCCCCCGCCGACCAGTTCGGCGCGTCCCGAATCCAGCAATTGGTCCAGCTGCACGGTGCCCAGGTACAGTCCAGCCAGCTCCCGCTCCGAAAGCGCCACGCGCGGCAGCCCGGAGTCGGCCTGCCCGTCCTCGATCCGGCTCACCGTGGCGCGGGAATCGGACACCTCGAAGAGGTAGGTTCCGGAGATCAGCTCCAGCCGGTCGCTCACGCTCAATAGCAGCCGGGCATCGCGCTGGTAGCCGCGCGCTTGGAAGGCGGCAACAACATCGAGCACGCGCAGCCACAGCACATCGTCAATGGAACGCACGTGGTAGTCCCGCACGTTCTCCAGCACCTGGCGCAGTGGATCGGCCACCGGGCCTTGGCCATGCACTTCTTCGACCAGATCATGGTTGCCCAGGTACTCGAAGAGCTTGATGCGCGCGGCGTCGCTGGTGGCCACCAACTTGTGCACCACCAGCTTCGCCTTGGGCTCGTCCCAGCCGCCGAACTTGTAGGTGGCGAATCCGCCGAGCTGGCCAGCGTCATCGTAGTAGGCGGCAAAACGCAGGTTCTTCGGCTTTTCCAGGGTCTCCCAGGTGTCCCAGCGGCCCAGGGCAAAGCCATTGTCGAACTCGGTGCTGTCCACGGAGCCGAAGGTCTGCTCGAGCGCGCGCACGGCCAGCGCGGCATAGCCGGGCCCGAAATGCTGCGGATCGGCATCCACCACCCGGCCGGGTACCTGCACGCGCAGCTTCACCCCGTGGGCGCACTTGAGCGTGAATCGGCTTTGGTAGGTAGCTGGCTCGAAGCCGTACCGCCCGTAGATCGTCGCTTCCGACGCGGTCAAAGCCGCAATAGGGAAACCCGCCTGCTGGGCATAGGCCAGGTCGGCGGTGATTTGCCTGGACAGGATGCCGCGGCGCCGATAGCTCGGCGCGACGGTGACCGCGGAGATCTTGTGCGTTGCCACCGGCGCCTCGCCGCCGGCATTGAGCAGCCCGGGGAATGCTCCATAGGTGTGCACCGGGTAGGTTGCATGGCGCGAGTGCGGTTCGGCCTGCTGATCGAACACCAGGGAGAAGCGCATTTTCTGCGCATAAGTCAGGTCCAGGTAGTGCGTCCAATTGGGCTCTTCGGGCAGCTGCTCGTAGAAGCCGATCCCGGTGGCCTGATGGAACAGCTTGATCGATTCGTCGAGTTCCGGACTGCGGATCGCAGCCTGGCAGGTCCGGGTTTCCAGCTGCGGCGGGGTCTCTGGTCTCATCGTGCTCCTTGGCGAGGAAATCGGCTGATCACAGTCTATGCGCCTGTCCGGCCGGCGCAAGGGGTGCATTCACCAGGCAGCGGAGAGCGTGGTGAACCGCAGGCCGGAATCCAGCACCTGCCCCAGCCCGAGCGCCACGCCCTTGGCAGTACCCGAGGCGGGCTGGTTGAAGTGCCCGATGCCGACGTCCCCGGCGGCCAGCTGGCGGACCTGGGCGGCCACGGCTTGCGCGCCAAAGGTCGCCCCGGCGTCCAGGTTGACGGTGAAGTTCATCGGCACCACGCCCAGGTCCCGGCACATTGCCGCGCCGGCTTCGTCCATATGGGCGGTGCCGGAGCGGAAGAATTTCGCGGTGATGCCGAATTGGTCGGCAAGATACCGCTGGTTGCCCATCACCTCGTCGTAGGCCTGGCCGATCGACTCCGTGCCCCCGATGCCGTAGGCTGCCTGCCCGGAAGTGGCCAGCGGGGCGTGGCTGGTTCCGTGGTTGGCGATCTCGAACAGCTCGTCGCTTACCAGCTCGTCCATCAGCGGCGCGTTGGCGCGTGCCCAGCGTTCGTTCACGAAGAGGGTCGCGGGCACCTGCTTGGCACGCAAGGCGTCCAGCAGGGCCCCATCCACTCCCGAGCCCCGGGGTCCCCCGCAGGCATCGAAGGTCAACGCCGCGGCGGCATTGCCCTTGGGCAGGCCCAGCTCGATGCCCGGGACTTCCAGCCCGAACTGCCCTGCAGGAACATTCTTGAACTTTTCCATGACCTGGCTCCGGCTCGGATACACCGTCTGGAGGCTGGCGGTAGGCCGGGGCGAAGCAGTGGCGGTGGGCGAAGGACTCGCCATTGCCGAGGCCGACGCGGACCCGGCTCGTTCCGCCGGTCCGCCGGTACTGCAACCGGAGACCACCGCGGCGGCCAGCGCCCCCAGCCCCAGGCTTCCGGTTTTCAGCGCCCAACGGCGCGAGTAGTGCTCCAAGTTCGCCTCTTTCCCCAAGCCCATTCGATCCTGCCGAAAGGGGCAGGAACACCCGCGGTGCCCCTGCCCCTTTCGATTGCTGCCCCTAGTGCGCGGCGTCGTGCCAGGTCCGGCCGATGCCCGGCTGGACATCCAGCGGCACCAGCAGATCTGCGGCCTGTCCCATTTCGCGGGTCACCAGCTCCTGCACTGCTTCCAGCTCCCCCTCGGCGATCTCCAGGATGAGTTCGTCATGGACCTGCAGCAGCATCCGGGACTTGTACTGCCCAGCGCGCAGTCCCTCATCGATGCGCAGCATGGCCACCTTCACCAGGTCGGCGGCCGAACCCTGGATCGGGGCGTTCAACGCGGCACGCTCGGCGATGTCGCGCAGCCGGCGATCCGAGCTGTTCAGCTCCGGCAGGTAGCGGCGGCGTCCGAAAATGGTTTCGGTGTAGCCATCCTTGCGGGCCTGGTCGACGACCGAACGCAGGTAGGTGCGCACGGCACCGAAGCGGTCGAAGTAGTCCTTCATCAGCTTGCGGGCCTCGTCCACGCCGATCTTCAGCTGCTTGGACAGCCCGAAGCTGCTCAGCCCATAGGCCAGGCCGTAGCTCATCGCCTTGACCTTCGAGCGCATCTCCGAGGTGACCTCGTCCGGCTCGACGTTGAACACGCGCGAACCGACATAGCGGTGCAGGTCCTCGCCGTTCTGGTAGGCCTCGATCAGCCCCTCGTCTTCGGAGAGGTGCGCCATGATGCGCATTTCGATCTGCGAGTAGTCCACTGTCAGCAGGCTCTGGTAGCCGGCCCCGACCATGAAGACGTCGCGGATGCGACGGCCCTCTTCCGAACGCACCGGGATGTTCTGCAGGTTCGGGTTCAGGCTGGAGAGGCGCCCGGTCGCGGCCACGGTCTGCGCATAGGTGGTGTGGATCCGGCCATCATCGTGGGTGGCCTTGAGCAGGCCGTCCACGGTCTGGCGCAGCTTGATCGCGTCGCGGTAGGCCATCAGCGCGACCAGGAACGGGTGCCCGGTCTTGACCAGCAGATCCTGCAGCGACTCGGCATCGGTGGTGAAACCGGTCTTGATCTTCTTGGTGCGCGGCAGATCCAGCTCTTCGAACAACACCACCTGCAGCTGCTTCGGGCTGGAGAGGTTGACTTCGTGGCCGATCGCGGCGAACGCGTCGTTGGTGGCCTGGTCCACCTGCTCGGTGAAGTGGGCACGCAGTTCGTTCAGGCGATCCACGTCCACTGCCACGCCGGCGCGTTCCATCTCGAAGAGTACCGGAATCAGCGGCAGCTCCATCTCGGCAGCCAGTTTGTCCGCGTGCTTCTCGGCCAGCTTGGTAGCCAGGTAGGCGGAGAGGTCGTGGATGGCCTGCGCCTGGGCCAACGTTGGCTCGGCAAGATCCGAAGTGAGCCCCAGATCCAGTTCGCCCTTCTTGGCCTGATGCACCGGCACGGCGTACTTCAGGTGGTACTGCACCACGTCCACCAGGTCGTGGCTGCGGCGATCGGGCTGGATCAGGTAGGCGCTGATCAAGGTGTCGTCCTTGATGCCGGCGATCCGCAGCCCGCGCTCGATGAGCAGGTGCATGGCGGCCTTGGCATCGTGGAAGAGCTTCGGCGCGTTCTCATCGGCCAGGAACTGCGCAAGCACGCCTTCGGTGGCTTCATCGAGTTCGGCCAGTTCCAGCCAGAGGGCTTCGGACCCGCGGAAAAGGGCCAGACCCACGGCTTCGCCGTCAACCGCAGCAGGCTGGATTGCGATCGGCGCGCCCTTCCCGGCCCCGATGAATCCGTCCAGTGCGTCGGCATCGGCGCCGAGCACCCGGGAGAATTCGGCAACTTCGGGTGCCGCTTCCTCTTCCTGGGCTGCAAACAGGTCGAACAGGCGCTTGCGCAGGGTGTTGAATTCCAGCGCGTCGAACAGGTTCTCGATCTCTTCGCGGTTCGGGGCTTCGAGTTCCATCTGATCGAGCGTGACCGGGAGTTCCAGGTCGTGCTTGAGCTGGTTCAACCGGCGGTTGCGGGTCACGTTGTCCACGTGCTCGCGCAGCGACTCGCCGACCTTGCCCTTGATGTTCTCCACATTCTCCAGGATGCCAGCCAGGTCCCCGTAGAGGTTGATCCATTTGGCGGCGGTCTTCGGCCCCACGCCTGGCACACCGGGCAAGTTATCCGCGGTTTCGCCGACCAGAGCCGCCAAATCCGAGTAGCGCTCGGGACGCACGAAGTACTTGGCTTCCACCGCTGCGGCATCCATCGGCGGGATATCGCTGATGCCCTTCTTCGGGTACAGCACCAAGGTCTTGTCGGTGATCAGCTGGAAGGCGTCGCGGTCGCCGGACACCACCAGCACGTTGAAACCGGCTTCTTCGCCCTGGGTGGCCAGCGTGGCCAGGATGTCATCGGCCTCGAAGCTCTCCAGGGTGATCGAAGGGATGTTCATCGCCTTCATGACTTCCTGGATCAGATCGATCTGCCCGTAGAACTCTTCGGGCGTCTTATTGCGTCCGCCCTTGTACTCGGTGTACTCCAGCGAGCGGAAAGTCGGGGTGTCCAAGTCGAAGGCCACCGCAACGTGGGTGGGCTTTTGCTGGCGGATCATCGTCAGCAGCATCGATACGAATCCGTGCACGGCATTGGTGTGCTGGCCGGTGCTTGTTGCGAAGTTCTCTGCAGGCAGCGCATAGAACGCGCGGAAGGCCATGGAGTGTCCGTCAATAATCAGCAGTCTCTTGTCCGACGAGGCAGTCGGTTTGGTAGTTTCGCTCACACCTGAAAGCCTAGTTGCCATGAGCGACAATTTCACTTCTCGAACCACGCAATCTTCGGCACATCCGTTTGCCGCGCAGCTGGCCCGCCACGGCATTCCCGAATCCATGTGGCCCTACCTGCTGCACAATGGCGTGGGCGAACTCGTGGAGAAACTGGAAATCATCTTCACCGGGTTCGAACCGCAGCGCGTTGCCGCCACCATGCCGGTGGCGGGCAACACCCAGGTCTACGGCATCCTGCATGGCGGCGCTTCGGCGGCACTTGCCGAAACCCTCGGTTCGATGGCCGCTGCGCTGCACGGTGCCGGCCGGGCCAACCCGGTCGGCGTGGATTTGAACATCACCCACCACAAGGCCGGGCGCACCGGGCTGGTCACCGGGGTATGCACGCCGGTGCATCTGGGCCGCAGCAGCACCTGCCATGAGATCGTGATCAGCAATGAGCAGGGCCAGCGTGTCGCGACCGCTCGCATCACCAATATGCTGCTGCCGGTCGAAAACTGATCCCCGCAGGCGCCGTTCGCGCCAAGCGCGGCGGATCCGGCTTCTCCGGAACGCGGACCTGGCCGGCAGATTCCTTTGGCCGCTTAGCCGATCGCGTAGCGCGAGAGGAAGATATCCGCGCCGAGCTCGGTGATCCCCAGGGCCGAGAGCTGCGTGCTGATCCCGCGGCCAAAGATATTGGCCCCGTCGCCCAGCACCTCCGGAACGGTAACCAGAAGCAGCTCATCGAGCGCATCGGCTTCGACGAACGCTCCAGCCAGGTCGGCACCGCCAACCACCCACACGTCCCCGGCCCCTGCGCTCTGGGCGATGTCCCGGCTCCAGAAGCCCACCTCGCCGCGGATGAAGGTCAGGTCCGCTCCGGGCAGTGTCGGCAGTTCATGGTGTGTGAAGACCCACACCGGCTTCTCGCCGAACACCCACGGCACGGTTCCCTCGGCAGCATCACGGACGATGTTCTCGTAGGTCTTGCCACCGATCACTACGGCGCCGACGCTCCCGAAGAACTCGTCGAAATGCTTTTTCACTCCCGGCTGCGTGGCATAGGGGATGAACCATTGGACGCTTCCGCTGCGATCGGCGATAAAACCATCGATGGAGGCACCCACGTAGTACTTGAAGCTAGTCATGGCTCCAGTCTAGGGGTGCCTCCATCGAAGGCAATATCAAGTTGTCGAGGGACCCGAAAATCGTGTCGGATCCACCCGCAGCCGCGAGCAGTTCCTAGTGGCTCGAGGAGAAGCCCAGGATCGCTTCGCTCAGCTGCGGCACGATCAGCACCACGCCGAAGAGGACGATCAGGCCGCAAATCGCGAAGCAAGCGTAGGCTCCGGCATTGCTCAGGCTCTGGTTGCGGCCCTCGTCCTTGGCAACTGCCAGCAGGCGGACGCCGAAGGAGTAGGCCGCCACGATCGCCATCGCGGAAAACCAGGTGATGGCGGCGACGATGAGAAAGGCTGTCCAGTCAATCATGAATTATCGGCTTCCTTCTGCGCTGCGGCAGCCTTGGCCAGCTTGGCTTCCGCCTTGGCCTTGGCACGGCGTTCCTTCTTGGTCAGGATGTTCACCGCTGCGCCCGAGTTATCGATGTCGGAAATGTTCGACTCGTGGTCATGCGGCTGCTTGCGCGAGAGGAACCAGATGGTCAGCATGGCGCCGGTGCCGGCGATCGCGACAATCACGATGCCGATGGTGCCCAGGTGGGTGATCGCTGCGGCCACGCCGCCAACGGCCGCGGCTGCTGGCAGGGTGAACAGCCAGCCCAACGCGATGCGTCCTGCGGTGCCCCAGCGGACTTCGCCGCCCTTGCGGCCCATGCCCGAACCGATCACGGAGCCGGAGGCTACCTGGGTGGTGGACAGCGCGAAGCCCAGGTGCGAGGAGGTCAGGATCGCCGAAGCGGTGGACATCTCGGCTGCGAAGCCCTGCGCGGGCTTCACGTCGGTCAGGCCCGAACCCATGGTGGCGATGATGCGCCAGCCGCCGGTGTAGGTACCCAGCGCGATGGCGAAGGCACAGGTGGCAACAACCCAGAACTGCACGCCGGAGTCGGAATCCTGCAGGCCAGAAGCCACCAGGGTCAGGGTGATGATGCCCATGGTCTTCTGCGCATCGTTAGTGCCGTGGGACAGCGCGACCAGCGAGGAAGAGAAGATCTGCCCGTAGCGGAAGCCGCCGCGCTTGGGCGCCGCTCCATTCTCGCGCTTGGTGATCGCGTAGGCCAGCTTGGTGCACAGGTACGCGGAGATGCCGGCGATCACCGGCGCGCACAGGGCCGGAAGCAGCACCTTGGAGAGCAGCACGCTGTAGTT
Source organism: Arthrobacter sp. JUb115 (assembly GCF_004365035.1). Taxonomy (NCBI): domain Bacteria; kingdom Bacillati; phylum Actinomycetota; class Actinomycetes; order Micrococcales; family Micrococcaceae; genus Arthrobacter; species Arthrobacter sp. JUb115. The sequence continues at coordinate 94,418 of NZ_SOBS01000006.1, forward strand.
CACCGAGGCGAAGCCTGCACCGACGATCGCGGCGCCTACCAGGCCGCCGAACAATGCGTGGGAGGAGCTCGAAGGCAGTCCCAGCAACCAGGTGAACAGGTTCCAGATCACGGCGCCCATCAGGCCGGCGAAAATCATCGCCGGCCCAATAGCCACGCCCGAGGTCGGGTCTTCGTTGATGATGCCGCCTGAAATGGTCTTCGCTACCTCGGTGGAGAGGAATGCGCCAACCAGGTTCAGAATTGCGGCGAGGGCAACTGCCTTCTTAGGGGAAATTGCTCCGGTTGCGATTGGGGTGGCCATCGCATTGGCCGTGTCATGGAAACCATTGGTGAAGTCGAAAAACAACGCCAAGGCAATGACCAGGACGACGATAAGCGTCAAATCCATTGAATACCAGCCTGAGGGGTCGAACGGCAAGGAAAAGGAGAACGGGCCAGAAATAGGATCCTGCGAAAGGCATTGGCGTGCAGGACTTCGTTCTAAGCGCAATTTCCATCTTAGGCGTACGGCGCAGTACGTCAATCCGGAACTTCAACCCCATCCGGGGAAAACTCGGATGAACAACTGGTTACCAGAGGGTTAACTAGCCTCCAAGCGCGGTATCGGCGCATCGCAGGCATAAAAAATGTGCGCCAAACCATAAGTGGCTTGGCGCACAATCCAGTGCTTGGCGGTCCCTACTTGACCTGGTCGACGACCGTCTCGGCAACCTGGCGCATGCTCAGGCGGCGATCCATGGAGGTCTTCTGGATCCAGCGGAACGCTTCCGGCTCGGTCAAGCCCATCTTGGTGATGAGCAGCGACTTGGCGCGATCAACCAGCTTGCGGGTTTCGAACTGCTCGGCCAGGTTGCTGACTTCTTCCTCCAGCGCGCGCAGCTCGTCATTGCGGGAAATCGCGATTTCGATGGCCGGAGTGAGGTCTGCCGGGGTGAACGGCTTGACCACGTAGGCCATGGCACCGGCTTCGCGGGCACGCTCCACCAGTTCCTTCTGGCTGAAGGCGGTCAGCAAGACGACCGGGGCGATGCGTTCCTTGACGATGGCTTCGGCGGCGGTGATGCCATCCATGACCGGCATCTTCACGTCCATGAGCACCAGATCGGGCTTCAATTCGCGCGCCTTCTCCAGGGCGGTCTGGCCGTTGTCGGCTTCGGCGACGACGTCGTACCCTTCGGAACGGAGAATTTCGACGATATCCAAGCGGATCAGGGTTTCATCCTCGGCAACGACCACTCGACGCGGAGTGGATTGCACCTCGGATGGGATGCGGGTGATTTCAGGTAGTTCGCTCATTGGCGCCTTCCTCCATGGTCAGAAATCCTGCCCGCTGAATGGGCAGTATCTAGATGGTTTCAGTTCAGCGAAGCCACGTTGCCTCGGTTTCACATCTAAGCCTACTGGCATGTACTCTTGTTGAGGCGAAGACGCGAGGTTCCTGATTAGGAAATCTGGAAAACCTCTAGTAAAGTAGTCAAAGTGCCAGCCCAAGTGGCGGAATCGGTAGACGCGCCGCACTCAAAATGCGGTATCGAAAGATGTGTGGGTTCGAGTCCCACCTTGGGCACCAGCATGAAGGCCGTTGGATCGGAAATTGTCCGGTTCAACGGCCTTTTTTGCGCGCGCAACCACAGGGCACGTGCTCGAGTTCACAATCGCGCTTTGCGGGCGCCAAGGCAAAAAATCCACCCTGCTCCAGAATTCTGGAGCAGGGCGGATTTTCTTGCCTCAGCTAGTGCGCGACAGAGCGTCTACAGGTTTTTCGGCGTGGAGACGTTTTCCGGTGCCCACGGACCGACCTTCTCGCGAGCAGGCATCGGCTTGCCATTGACCAGCTGGCCGGCATCGGCGAGGTCGCCGACCTTGTGCACGCGCAGCGAGTTGGTGGACCCCGCCTGTCCCGGAGGGGAGCCGGCGGCGATGCACACGATATCGTTGAGCTCCGCCAGGCCTTCGGAGAGCAGCGCCTCGTCCACCTGGGCGGTCATCTTGTCAGTGTGGTCGGCGTAGGCCACCAGGCGTGCCTGCACACCCCACATCAGGGTCATGATGTTGTAGGTCTGCTGCAGCGGGGTGAAAGCCAGGACCGGCTTCTTCGGGCGCAGGCGCGAGAGGCGCCGTGCCGAGTCGCCGGACTGGGTGAAGGCGACGATGTACTTCGCGTCGAGCTGATCGGCGATCTCCACCGCGGCACGGGTGATCGCGCCGCCGCGGGTCTTCGGCTGGGAGCCCAAGCGGGGAATGCGATCCAGGCCGTGCTGCTCGGTCGAGGAGATGATGCGCGACATGGTCTCCACGGTTTCCACCGGGTACGCGCCCACGGAGGTCTCCCCCGAGAGCATGACCGCGTCGGCGCCGTCGAGCACCGCATTGGCGCAGTCCGAAGCCTCGGCGCGGGTCGGGGTCGGCGATTCGATCATCGATTCGAGCACCTGGGTGGCGACGATGACCGGCTTGGCCCAGCGGCGTGCCAGCTCCACGGCACGCTTCTGCACGACCGGAACTTCTTCCAGCGGCAGCTCCACGCCCAAGTCGCCGCGGGCGACCATGATGGCGTCGAAGGCATTGATGATTTCTTCCAGCGCGGCCACGGCCTGCGGCTTCTCGATCTTGGCGATCACCGGCACGCGTCGGCCTTCTTCGTCCATGATCTCGTGCACGCGCTCGATGTCCTCGGCATTGCGCACGAAGGACAGTGCGACCATGTCGATGCCGGCACGCAGTGCCCAGCGCAGGTCGTCCTCGTCCTTTTCGCTCAATGCGGGAACGTTCACCGCGACGCCTGGCAGGTTGATGCCCTTGTTATTGGACACCTCGCCTCCGACGACAACCTCGGAACGCACCGAAGTCTGGTCAACTGCCAGCGCCTTGAGCTTGACCTTGCCATCGTTGATCAGCAGGAAATCGCCCGGCTGGACATCGGTGGGAAGGCCCTTGAAGGTGGTGGAGCACAGGTTGCGGGTACCTTCGATGTCCTCGATGGTGATGGTGAATTCCTCACCAGCCTCGAGGATGTACTTGGCGTTGTCCTTGAAGCGGCCAAGGCGGATCTTCGGACCCTGCAGGTCGGCGAAGATGCCGACCGCGCGGCCGATCTCCGCGGCCGCATTGCGCACATTCGCCAGGGATTGTGCGTGCATGGAGTGGTCTCCATGGCTCATGTTCAGGCGGGCTACGTCTACGCCCGCCTTCAGTACCGCTACAGTATTTTCATAACTTGCCAGGGCCGGGCCCCAGGTTGCCACAATCTTTGCGCGTCTCATTCCGTCAGCCAAATGCCTTTCATGTTCACATAGGCAAAATGCGGCCCACCCGGCATCCGGGTGCGCCGCATTCAAGCCTATGTCACTCAAATGATGCTGATGGCCCTATCGGTTGGAGCAACCGGTGCAGGAAGGGTAGTCGAACCCATGAGGAACTTGTCGACCGCGGCCGCGCAAGCGCGTCCTTCGGCGATAGCCCACACGATCAGCGACTGTCCCCGACCGGCGTCTCCGGCGACGAATACCGATTCGGTGTTCGTCATGTAGTAGCCATCTCGGGCGACGTTGCCCCGGTTGTCGAATTCGATACTGACCTGTTCGTCCAATCCGGAAACTTCCGGACCGGTGAACCCGAGGGCAAGCAGAACCAGATCCGCTTTGATTACGCGTTCGGTTCCAGGCTTCGGGAGGCGCTTGCCAGCAACAAATTCTGTCTCTGCAACTGTAACACCGATCACCTTGTTTTGCTCAGTTCCCTCGCCGGAGATGAAGTTCACGGTCGAAGCCAGGTAGGTTCGCTCGCCGCCTTCCTCATGGGAGGTCTGCACCTCGAAAAGCACCGGCATCATCGGCCACGGCTGGTCTTCGCGGCGCTCGGTGCCCGGCTGCTGGCCGATGGCCAGCGTCGTGACGCTCGCCGCTCCCTGGCGCAGGGCGGTGCCGATGCAGTCCGAGCCGGTGTCTCCGCCGCCCAGCACGATCACGTGCTTGCCCGCCGCATCGATGCGCGGGGCATCGAGCTGGCCGGCGACCACGCGGTTGCTCTCGGTGAGGAACTCCATGGCATGGTGCACGCCCTCGAGCTTATTGCCCGGCACCGGCAGCTCGCGCGGCACCGTGGCACCGGTGGCCACGATGACCGCGTCGTAGTCGCGGCGCAGCTGCTTCCAGGAGATGTCCTTGCCGATCTCGATGCCGGTGCGGAAGATCGTTCCTTCGGCTTCCATCTGGGCCAGACGCAGGTCGATGACCTGCTTCTCCAGCTTGAAGTCCGGGATGCCGAAGCGCAGCAGGCCGCCGATGGCTTCGTCGCGCTCGTAGACGGCCACGGTGTGCCCGGCACGGGTCAGCTGCTGGGCGGCGGCCAATCCGGCCGGCCCCGAACCGACGATCGCCACGCGGTGCTCGGTGTGGCGGGCAGGCGGCTGCGGCACGAAGTCGCCGGCGTCCATCAGGTGGCCAGCGAGTTCGGCTTCGACCTGCTTGATGGTCACCGCGGGCTGGTTGATGCCCAGCACGCAGGAGGACTCGCACGGGGCCGGGCACAGCTTGCCGGTGAGCTCCGGGAAATTGTTGGTGCTCAGCAGCCGGGCGGCCGCATCATCCATCCGGCCCCTGTAGGCCAGGTCGTTGAACTCCGGGATCAGGTTGCCCAGCGGGCATCCCGAATGGCAGAACGGGACGCCGCAGTCCATGCAACGGCCGGCCTGCTCCTCCAGGATGCCGGACTTCTGGCGCTCGACGACCTCCTTGTAGTCCATCAGGCGCACCGGCACCGGGCGCTTGGGCTGGGTGACACGTTCGGTCACCTTCAGGAATCCACGTGGATCAGCCACGGGTCACCTCCAAAATCTTGTTCCATACCTGCGGCGAATCCGGGTTCTGCCCGTTGGCTACTGCGTCGCTGCGCAGCTGCTGCACGGCGGCGAAGTCGCGCGGGGTGATGCTGGTCAGCCGGCTGCGGGTTCGTTCCCAGTCCAGCAGCAGGCGGGAGGCCAGCGGGGATGCGGTCAATGCGATGTGCTCGGTGAGCAGCTCGTGGATGCGTTCGGCTTCGGCATCGGTAATCGGCGCTACCAGCAGGTCCGACTGCCCGGCAGCCAGCGGGTTCAGCTTGGCTGCATCGAAGTCCAGCACCCAGGCCACGCCGCCGGAGAACCCGGCGCCGAAGTTGCGGCCGGTGGCTCCCAGGATCAGCACCTGTCCCCCGGTCATGTACTCGCAGCCGTGCTCGCCGATGCCTTCGGTGACAATCGTGGCCCCGGAGTTGCGCACCGCGAAGCGTTCGCCGACCATGCCGTTGATGAACAGCTCCCCGCTGGTGGCGCCGTAGCCGACCACGTTGCCGGCGATGACCTGCTCCTCGGGTTTGGACAGGGTGGTGTGCGGCGGGTGGATCGCGATCCGGCCGCCGGACAATCCCTTGCCGACGTAGTCATTCGCGTCGCCCGAGAGCTTGAGCGTAATGCCCTCGGGAAGGAAGGCGCCCAGCGACTGGCCGGCGCGGCCCGAGAGGTTCACCTTGATGGTGTCCCGCTCCAGGGTCTGCAGCCCGAAGGTCTTGGTCACATGGTGGCCCAGCAGCGTGCCGGTGGAGCGGTCGGTATTCACGATCGCCGCGTCGATGCTGACCGGCAGGCGGTCAGCCAGCGCCGGTCCGGCCGCGGCGAGCAGCTGCTGGTCCAGGTGCGTGTCCAGCCCGTGGTCCTGGCCGATGCGGCGGCGGCGCGCCGCCAGCTCGGTATCCGGCACGTGGGTGATCGCATCCAGCGCCAGCCCGGAGACCTTGTCGTGCGCGGCGAACTGGGCGGGATCGGCCTGGAGCAGTTCGACCTTGCCGATCACCTCGTCCAGGGTGCGCGCCCCCAGCGAGGCGAGCAGCTCTCGCACCTCCTGGGCGATGAACTCGAAGAAGTTCACCACGAACTCGGCCTTGCCGGTGAAGCGTTCGCGCAGCGCAGGATTCTGCGTGGCCACACCCACCGGGCAGGTGTCCAGGTGGCACACGCGCATCATGATGCAGCCCGAGACCACCAGCGGCGCGGTGGCGAAGCCGAATTCCTCGGCACCCAGCAGGGCGCCGATCAGCACGTCGCGCCCGGTTTTCAGCTGGCCGTCGACCTGCACGGTGACGCGGTCGCGCAACCCGTTGAGGATCAGCGTCTGCTGCGCTTCGGCCAAGCCGATTTCCCACGGGGTGCCGGCATGCTTCAGCGAATTCATCGGCGAGGCGCCGGTGCCGCCATCGTGCCCGGAAATCAGCACGACGTCGGCCTTGGCCTTGGCCACGCCGGCCGCGACGGTGCCGATGCCGGACTCGGAGACCAGCTTCACGTGCACGCGGGCGGAAGGGTTGGCGCACTTCGCGTCGTGGATCAGCTGGGCCAGGTCCTCGATCGAGTAGATGTCGTGGTGCGGCGGCGGGGAGATCAGCCCGACACCCGGGGTGGAGTGGCGAGTCTTGGCGATCCAGGGGTAGAGCTTGGCGCTCATCAGCTGGCCGCCTTCGCCGGGCTTGGCGCCCTGGGCCATCTTGATCTGGATGTCATCGGCGTTGGCCAGGTACAAGCTGGTCACCCCGAAGCGGCCCGAGGCGATCTGCTTGACCGCGCTGCGGCGCACCGGATCGAGCAGCCGCTCCGGATCCTCGCCGCCTTCGCCGGTGTTGGACTTCGCGCCCAGCTGGTTCATCGCGATGGCCAGGGTTTCGTGGGCCTCGGCCGAAATCGAGCCGTAGCTCATCGCGCCGGTGGCGAAGCGCTTCACGATGGAGCTGACCGGCTCCACCTCGTCGATGGCGATCGGGGTGATCCCCTCGGTCTTGAACTTCAGCAGCCCGCGCAGGGTCTTGAGCTGTGCGGCCTGGTCGTCGACGGCCTTGGTGTACTCCTTGAACACGTCGTAGCGGCGGGTGCGGGTGGAGTGCTGCAGGCGGAAGACGGTTTCCGGGTTGAACAGGTGCGGCGGGCCTTCGCGGCGCCACTGGTACTCTCCCCCGGTTTCCAGTTCCAGCGGCTGGGCGCCGCCGTCGATCTCCGGGTAGGCGCGGGCATGGCGGGCGGCGGCCTCGGCGGCCACCACATCCAGCTCGATGCCCGAGAGCTTGGTGGCGGTGCCGGTGAAGTACTGGTCGACCACGCGCTGGGACAGGCCCACGGCCTCGAAGGTCTGCGCGCCGCAGTAGCTGGAGACCGTGGAGATGCCCATCTTGGACATGATCTTCAGCACTCCCTTGCCCAGCGCCTTGATCAGGTTGCTGCTGGCCTGGTGCCCGTCAACTCCGGGCAGCTCGCCGTTCTCGGCCATCTGCTCGACCGATTCCAGGGCGAGGTAGGGGTTGATGGCGCTGGCGCCGTAGCCGATGAGCAGGGCGATGTGGTGCACTTCGCGGGCGTCGCCGGACTCGATGATCAGCGAAACGCGGGTGCGGTTGGAGCTCTTGAGCAGGTGGTGGTGCACCGCGGAGGTCAGCAGCAGCGACGGGATCGGCGCCCAGGCCGCGGAGGAATCGCGGTCCGAGAGCACAATGTAGCGCACCCCGCGGTTCACCGCGGCGGAAACCTTCTCGCAGATTTCCTGCAGGCGGGCGCGCAGCTCGGATTCGCCGCCGGCCGGGCGGTACAGGCCGCGCACCTTCAGCGAGTACTTGGACCCGGATTCGTCGCGCAGGTGCACGATCTTGGCCAGCTGGTCGTTGGTCAGCACCGGGTAGTCCAGCGCGATCTGGGTTTGCGGGACACGGTCCAGGGACAGCAGGTTGCCGTCGGGGCCGATCGCGGTGCCCATCGAGGTGACCAGCTCTTCGCGGATTGCATCCAGCGGCGGGTTGGTGACCTGGGCGAAGGACTGGGTGAAGTAGTCGAACAGCAGGCGCGCCCGGTCAGCCAGGGCGGCAATCGGGGTGTCGGTGCCCATGGCGGCCAGCGGTTCGGCACCGGTGGCGGCCATGGGAGCGAGCAGCACGCGCAGCTCCTCGGTGGTGTAGCCGAAGGTCAGCTGGCGCAGGGCCACGGAGGCGGAGTTGTGGCGCACGTGCTCCAGGTCCGGGAAGTCGGCCAGCGTCTTCAGGTTCTGCGAAACCCATTCGCGCCATGGCTTGGCGGCGGCCACTTCGGCCTTGATCTCGGCGTCCTCGACAATACGCTGGGCGTCCAGGTCCACGGCGAACATCTTGCCCGGGGCGACACGGCCCTTCTTCACGATGTGCTCTTCGTCGACGTCGATCACGCCGACCTCGCTGGCCAGGACCACCAGGCCGTCGTCGGTGACCCACCAGCGGGCTGGGCGCAGGCCATTGCGGTCCAGCACCGCGCCGGCCATCGCGCCATCGGTGAAGCAGACGGCGGCGGGGCCATCCCACGGCTCGATGAGCATGGACTGGTACTGGTAGAAGGCGCGCAGGTCCGCGTCCATCTGATCGTCGTTTTCCCACGGCTGCGGGATCATCATCATGATGGTCTCGGTCACGTTGCGGCCCGAGAGCATGAGCATTTCGGCGACCTCGTCGAAGGAGGCCGAGTCCGAGGCGCCGGCGGTGCAGATCGGGAACAGTTCTTCGGGCACCTCGCCGAGCAGCTCGGATTCCAGGGTCGACTGGCGGGCGCGCATCCAGTTGCGGTTGCCCTTGACGGTGTTGATCTCGCCGTTGTGCGCGATGGTGCGGAAAGGCTGGGCCAGCGGCCACGACGGGAAGGTGTTGGTGGAGAAGCGCGAGTGCACGATCGCGCAGCGGCTGGTGAAGCGGGCGTCGGACAGGTCCGGGTAGAACGGCTCGAGCTGCGCGGTGGAGACCATGCCCTTGTAGACGATGGACTGCGAGGAGAACGAGGCGAAGTACACGCCCATCTTGTTGTGCGCGCGGCGGCGGATGCGCCAGGCGGCGGCGTCCAGCTCGCGGCGGGTGGCGGCCGGGGCGCCAGCGTGGGTGCCGATGAAGATCTGGGTGATGTACGGCATCACCTTGCGGGCCGAGGCGCCGAGCACGTCGGAATCAACCGGTACCTCGCGCCAGCCGAGCACCGCCAGGTTCTCCTCGGCGGCCATGGTTTCCAGTTCTTCCTGGGCGAAGGCACGTTCGCCGGCGTCGGCCGGGAGGAAGCCCATGCCCACGGCGTAGGAGCCGGCGGCGGGAAGATCGAATGCGGTGACGCTGCGCAGGAAGGCGTCGGGCAGATGCAGCAGGATGCCGGCGCCGTCGCCGGTGCCTTCATCGGCCCCGATGGCGCCGCGGTGCTCAAGCCGGCGCAGGGCGGTCAGCGCGTGGGCGACGATCTCGTGGCTGGCATCGTTCTTCAGGGACGCGATCATCGCCAGGCCGCAGGCATCCTTTTCGGCCGCTGGGTCATACAGACCCTGCGCGCCAGGCAGCGCGGAAAAACGGGTGTAGGGCGAGGGGACCTCCTCGCCAAAACCTGGCGAGGCGTTCATCTGGACTCCGGTCATGCTCATGAGCGTGCCTTTCTGTGGTTCATGCAGGATAGGCGCGCGGCAGCCCCCGGTAAAGGGCTTATTCTTGGCAAGGGCTTCCGGCCGCCTGGATGTTTCATCTAGCTGAAACTTTTCGACAGTGCTAAGCGGGGTCTGCTTGCGCATCGAGGTTTCGGGGACGAACATTTCCCACCTCGTTGTGGTGCTGCACCAGCTGGCCTTTCCAGGGGTCGATCGACCAGCGTGGCGCGTGGATCACACGTTACGCAGGTTTTGTTTCTCGCATGCGCGTGCTTGTGTTTCAGGAATGTTAAAAACTTCTGCCGCTACCGGCGCGGAAAAAGCAGTTTTTTGCGGGCGGGGATCGCGAAAACCGGTTTTGCCAGCCGGTTTTGATAGCCGCCCAATGTTTCGGGCATGTTGCGCCCGAGGGACGGAAAACTGCCCAGATTTTCCGGACATTTCGCCATATTGGGGCCAGGGCGCGTCATGAAAGCGGATCCGGGCAGCTGCTGGCGCGGCTTAAACCACCGGTGGCCGGCAAGCGTGGATGCTTGCCGGCCACCGGAATGGGGCTATGGAATTATTGCTGCCGCTCTGTGGCGTCGCTGCCCGGATCGGAGCTGGACTCCGCCGGTGAGTGCGCGGCGGGCTTGGCGCGATCTGCTTCGACCGGCTGCGCCGGGGCCCTGCCTGGCAGGTAGAACGGATCGACCTGCTGCTTGCGCAGCTTGCCCAGGACCACGATCAGCGCGAGGATGCCGGCGATGGCGATGCCGATCGCCAGCCACTGGTGCACGCGCAGGGCCAGCGGCCCGATGGCGATGATTTCGGCCGGGTCCAGGCGCAGCGATTCGGTGAAGGTACGTCCGATGCCGTACCAGATCATGTAGCAGCAGAACAGTGCGCCGCGGCGCAGCTTGAACTTCCGGTCCAGCGCGATCAGCACGAAGGCGCCCAGCACATTCCACAGCGACTCGTACAGGAAGGTCGGGTGGAAGAGCGTGTCCGCGGGCAGCCCGGCCGGGAAGTTGTAGCTGTCCGCATCGATCTCCAGGCCCCACGGCAAGTCGGTCGGCGCGCCGAACAGCTCCTGGTTGAACCAGTTGCCCCAGCGCCCGGCCGCCTGCGCCAGCAGCAGGCCGGGCACGGCCGCGTCGACGAAGGCCGAGAGCCGGATGCCGGCTTTCCGGCAACCGATCCACGCTCCGAGTGCGCCGAGCGACACCGCGCCCATGATGCCCAGCCCGCCAAGCCAGATCTGCGGGATCTCGGCCAGGTGGGCGGTTTGCCCGCCGAGCCCGAAGTAGTACATCGGGTCGGTGATCAGCACATGGTAGAGGCGGCCGCCGATGATGCCGAAGGGGATCGTCCAGATGGCGATGTCCCAGAGCATGTCGGAGTTGCCGCCGCGGGCGCCGAGGCGCTTGTTGGTCAGCCACAGCGCGATCAGGATGCCCGCGAGGATGCACAGCGCGTAGGCGTGGATGGTCAGCGGGCCGATCGAGATCCTGGCGAATTCCGGCGGCGGCGAAGGGATGGAGACGGGCAAGGCAAGCGCCAGCTGCGCGGCAAAAGCCATCAGGCCCGTCCGCTCAGTTCAGCGGCCAGGGCGCCCACGGCGGGCACTCCCCCGTCACGCAGGGCGGCGACCAGCGCGGTGCCGACGATCACGCCGTCGGCGTAGGCGCCGATTTCTTCCACGTGCTCGCGGCGCGAGACGCCCAGGCCCACGCAGGCATTCTCGGCGCCGGCGTTGTGGGCGGCGTCGACCACTGCCTGCGCGGCGGAGGACACCTCGGTACGGGCGCCGGTGACGCCCATCAGCGACACGCAGTAGACGAAGCCGGAGGACGCATCCACGGTGCGCTGCACCCTCGCTTCGGTGGACGACGGGGCAATGAGGAACACGCGCTCCAGGCCGTGCTTCTCGCTGGCCTGGATCCATTCGGCGGCCTCGTCGGGCACCAGATCCGGGGTGATCAGGCCGGCGCCGCCGGCTTCGGCGAAGCGCCGGGAGAACTCGTCCACGCCCAGGCGCAGCACCGGGTTCCAGTAGGTCATGACCATCACGGCCACGTCGGTGCGTTCGGTGATCCCGCGCACGATGTCGAAGATCTGCGGGACCTTGAAGCCGTTGGCCAGCGCCTGCACGGTCGCTTCCTGGATCACCGAACCGTCCATCACCGGGTCGGAGTACGGGATGCCGATCTCGATGACATCCACGCCATTCTCGGCCAGCGCCACGGCGGCCTCGATGCTGGTGGCGACGTCGGGGAAGCCGGCAGGCAGGTAGCCGATGAGGGCCGGGCGGCCCTCGGCGCGGGCTGCGGCGATCTTCTGGGCGCTGGTCACGCGGGTCATCTACTTCTCCTCGGATTTCTGCGAGCCGGAGTTCTGCGCAGTGGCCGCGTTGATTTCGGCCTCGGCGTCTTTTTCGTCGATCATGTTGAACCAGGCGGCAGCGGTGCCCACGTCCTTGTCCCCGCGGCCCGAGAGGTTCGCGATGATGATGGTCTCTTCGGGGACCGCGCCTTCGGCGATCTTGCGCGCCGCCAGGCGGATGGTGCCGGCCAGGGCGTGCGCGGACTCGATCGCCGGCAGGATGCCCTCGGTGCGGCACAGCGCCTTGAACGCGTCCATCGCCTCGGTGTCGGTGACCGGCTCGTACTTCACGCGGCCGATGTCGGCCAGGTAGGCGTGCTCCGGGCCGACGCCCGGGTAGTCCAGGCCCGCGGAGATGGAGTGCGATTCGACGGTCTGCCCGTCCTCGTCCTGCATCAGGTAGGACTTCGCGCCGTGCAGCACGCCCGGGCGGCCCAGGGTGATGGTCGCGGCGTGGCGGTCGGTGTCCACGCCGTCGCCGCCGGCCTCGTAGCCGAAGATCTCCACCTCGGGATCGTCGAGGAAGCCGTGGAAGATGCCGATCGCGTTCGATCCGCCGCCGATGCAGGCGGTCACCGCGTCGGGCAGGCGGCCGGCCTGGGCCAGGATCTGCTCGCGGGCCTCGTCGCCGATGACCTCGTGGAAGTAGCGGACCATGGCCGGGAACGGAGCGCCGCCGGCGGCGGTGCCCAGCAGGTAGTGGGTGTTATCCACGTTGGCCACCCAGTCGCGCAGCGCCTCGTTGATCGCGTCCTTCAGCGTCTGGGAGCCGACGGTGACCGGGATGACGGTGGCGCCGAGCAGGCGCATGCGCGCGACATTCAGCGCCTGCCGGCGGGTGTCCTCCGCGCCCATGTAGACCACGCATTCCAGGCCCATCAGGGCCGCGGCGGTGGCCGAGGCGACGCCGTGCTGGCCGGCGCCGGTCTCGGCGATGATGCGGGTCTTGCCCATGCGCTTGGCCAGCAGCGCCTGGCCGAGCACGTTGTTGATCTTGTGGCTGCCGGTGTGGTTCAAGTCCTCGCGCTTGAGGAAGATCCGCACCCCGCCGCAGTACTGCTCGGAAAAGCGCTTGGCTTCGGTGAGCAGCGAGGGGCGCCCCGAGTAGTTCTTGTTCAGGTCCTTGACCTGGGCGATGAACTCGGGGTCGTTCTTGGCCGCTTCGAAGGTCTCGTTCAGCTCGTCCATGGCGGCCATGAGGGACTCGGGCATCCATCGCCCGCCGTAGGCACCAAAGTACGGGCCGCTTGCGTGCCTTAGCGACTGTGCATCGATCGACTGGCGGTGCTCGGAGTTTTCCGGAGTGCTCATCGATTCCCTCTTTCCTCGTACGGAGCTTGATTCGTGGTAAGTCTCGTGCCCCGCCGGAAACTCCTGCGGGGCACGAATTGCAGTTCTGGGTCCTTCGCCGCCGTGCGCGGCTAGCGCTGCGGCTTGGCGCCGGTACCGGCTTTGATGAACGCGGCGACCGAAGCGCGCGGATCGGCATGCTTCACCAGCGCTTCGCCGACCAAGACCGCGTCGGCGCCGGCCGCACCGTATTGGACGACCTGTTCGGTGGATTCCACACCGGACTCGGCGACGATCACCGCCTGGGCCGGCAGCAGCGGAGCGAGCTTGCCGAAGGTGGCTGGATCGACGTCCAGCGTCTTCAGGTTGCGCACGTTCACACCGATGATCTTCGCTCCGGCCTTGCTGGCGCGGGCGATTTCCTCCTCGGTGTGGGTCTCCACCAGGGCGTTCATTCCCAGCTGGTGAGTCAATTCTAGGAAAGATGCCAGCAATTCATCATTCAGCGCCGCAACAATGAGCAACACGAGGTCAGCGCCGTGGGCGCGGGCTTCGTAGATCTGGTACTCGTCGACCGTGAAATCCTTGCGCAGCACCGGAATCTGCACGGCAGCGCGTACCGCGTCGAGATCCTGCAGCGAACCGCCGAAGCGGCGGGCTTCGGTGAGCACGGAAATCACCGAGGCGCCACCGGCCTCGTATTCTGCGGCCAGTACGGCAGGCTCCGGGATATCTGCCAGCGCACCCTTGGACGGGGACTTGCGCTTGACCTCGGAGATGACACGCAGCGTGGTGTCGCGGGCGGCCTGGTCGGCGTGGCCACCGAGCGCGGCGAAAGCATCGCGCGCAGGGGCTGCCGCTGCCGCGGCCTGCTTGACCGCTTCCAGGCTGGTGATTGCGCGACGGGCGCCCAGGTCTTCCCGGACGCCCGCGATGATCTCATCAAGAACAGTCAATTTAGTGCGATGCTCCGCTGCGAGCGCCGCCCACGCCGAAACCGGCTGCCTTCAGGATCCAGCCCAGGAGCAGGCCGACCACCATGATGCCGCAACCGACCCAGACGATGGACCAGGCGAAGTAGGCGAAGGCGATGCCGGCCACGATTGAACCGGCAATCATGGTCAGTACGCAGGCCCACGCTGCGATGGAGTTACCGTGGCCAATCTCTTCGGTGTATACCGGATCGAGCTCGGTGTTCTGCGACATGTTCGATGTCTCCTCATGTTGTGATGCTGCGTCCCGGCAGGGCGTTGCTGCCCGGGACGTTGGTCTTCAGGTTCCATTCTGCCACCTGCGCGCGGGAACCTCCTATTCCGGAAGCCTTCGTTTCGCGCCGGTGGTGCGAATCACGATCCGCTCGGGTTATTTCCGGCCAGCAGTCGGGTCTTCACCATCCGAGAGCTGCTCCCAGCTGGCGATGTTGCGCGAGGACTGGTCCTTGGGCTCCGCGCTGGACCTTGCCGCCTGCCGATCGTACTTGCTGGCCTTGGCGGGCCAGCGGCCGGCGAAGACGAACACCAGCACGGCCTGCAGCGCCATCAGCACTCCGGCGAACACCGCGACCGCGGGCCACGCGCTGAGCGTGTACTCGCCGACGTTCTGGGCCAGTCCGGTAGCTTCGGCCACGGTGGTGGAGGCGACGGCCTGCGGATCGCGCAGCGCCCCGAGGCCGGCGGCAACCACGGTGGCACCGGCGAGCAGGCAGATCGCCGCAATGATGTAGCGGGCGATCTTCCCGGCGATCAGCAGCGCCAGCGAACCGGCCAGCACCACCACGGAGACCGCGGTGACCGAGGCGGCCGCGGTGGCGCCGTCGATGGCGATCTGCGGGATCTGCACGGAGCTGGAGGCCACATCGACGGTGATCCATGTGCGGGTGGCCGACCAGAGGCCGATCAGTGCGCCGGCCATGCCGAAGAGGGCGAGGGTGCGGGCGCTGGTCAATTTCTTCACTTCGTTTCACCTGATTCGGTGTTGATGTTGTGGGCCGCACGCATCGACTGCGCAGCCCAGACGGCGCGCAGCGGAGCGGCTGCCTTGTTCACGGTTTCCAGGGCTTCGTCGGCGAACTTCGAGTCGTTGACGATGCCGCCGCCGGCTTGCACATAGGCGCGTTCCCCCTTGAGCAGGGCGGAGCGGATGGCGATGGCCATGTCCATGTCGCCGGCGAAGTCCAGGTAGCCGACCACGCCGCCGTAGATGCCGCGGCGGTACGGTTCGTACTCGTCCAGCAGCTGCAGGGCGCGGGGCTTCGGTGCGCCGGAGAGCGTGCCGGCCGGGAAGGTCGCGGCCAGCACGTCGTAGGCGTCCACGTCGTCGCGGGTCTTGCCCACCACATTGGAGACCAGGTGCATGATGTGGCTGAAGCGCTCGACCTCCATGAACTGGGTGACTTCCACGGTGCCGGCCTTGCAGACCCGCGAGAGGTCGTTGCGCGAAAGGTCAACCAGCATCAGGTGCTCGGCGCGCTCCTTCTCGTCGTTGAGCAGCGACTTCTCGTGCAACTGGTCGTCCTCGTAGTTCGCCCCGCGCGGGCGGGAACCGGCGATCGGGTGGGTGACCGCGTGCGAATCGTTGACGGTGACCAGCGCTTCGGGCGAGGAGCCGACGATCTCGAACCGTTCGCCGTGCTCGTTGACGAAGTTGAACAGGTACATGTACGGGCTCGGGTTAGTCGCGCGCAGCACGCGGTAGACATCCAGCGCGTCGGCCTGCGTTTCCAGCTCGAAGCGGCGCGAGACGACGATCTGGAAGACCTCTCCGTCCACGATCGCGGTCTTGGACTTGGCCAGCGCCTTGAGGTACTCGTTCTCATCCCAGGAGTGGGTGACAGCTTCCATCAGGGTTTCGCGCGGCACATCGGTACCGGTGAGCACCGCCGCGGCCGAATCCACCGGCACCGCGAGCTGGTCGAGCATCGCCTGCAGGCGGGTGACGGCACGGTCGTAGGCGTCGTCGACATTCTCGTCGCTGCCATCGAAATTGATCGCGTTGGCGATCAGCGTGACGGTGCCTTCGGCCGCATCATGGGCAGCCATGTCTGCTACCAGGTTCATGCTCAGCTCAGGCAGGTTCAGATCATCGGCCGGCGGGTTGGGCAGCTTCTCCCAGTGGCGCACGCATTCCCAGCCGATGAAGCCGACCATGCCGCCGGTCAAGGGAGGCATGCCGGGAACGGGTTCGGTCTTCAGCGCGCGCACGGTGTCGCGCAAGACCTCCACGCCCGCACCGCCGGTAGGCAGGCCAGCTGGCGCATGGCCCTGCCAGTAGGCTTCTGAACCACGGGTGCTCAGCGTTGCCGGGGAGTTCACTCCAATGAAGGAATAGCGGCTCCAGACACCGCCCGGGGCAGCCGATTCCATCAGGAAAGTGCCCGGGCGGCCCTGCGCCAGGGTGCGGTAGAGGCCGATGGGCGTGAGCGAGTCAGCCAGCACGGTGATAGTCACGGGGATGACACGACGGTTCGCGGCCATGGCGCGGAAGGACTCGCGGGACGGGGAAATCTTGCCAAGGGTTTTCATCTGTGTTCTTCTTCTACGTATTCTTCGAGCGCGTGCTGCGATGCGCAGCTGGGCGCGGCATTCCCGGCGCTAGCCAACCGCGTGTGCCGATGCTTCGAAAGTCCTACTCGGGGCGGTGGCCCACGACGGCCGGCAATTCACGATCGGTGAAGCAGGATTCGGTGCCGGTGTGGCAGGCGGCGCCTACCTGGTCGACCTGCACCAGCAGCGCGTCCCCATCGCAATCCAGGGCAACGGACTTCACGAACTGGAAGTGGCCGGAGGTGTCGCCCTTGCGCCAGTACTCCTGGCGGGAACGGGAGTAGAAGGTGACCCGGCCAGTGGTCAACGTGCGGTGCAACGCTTCATCGTCCATCCAGCCGAGCATCAGCACTTTCCCGGAGTCGTACTGCTGCGCGATGGCAGCAAACAGGCCATTGGCATCTCGCTTGAGACGCCTGGCAATAGCCGGGTCGAGGCTATGGGATTCAGGGCTCGGATTCGAGCCGTCGTTAGAAGTAGACATCACCATTAGCATACTGGTTTTCCGCGGAATCCAGAGACCTGTGACGTACCGCTCGTCGACGCGCCACGCCGTCTTGGCGACACCACTTTCACCTTGCACAATTAGTCACTTGGAGCGTGCTAGTTTCAGAAGTGATGCACTTAGTTCAGGCTTCCAGACTTGCGTTGGCCGAGACCCTGCTTGCGGCAGGACCTACCGCCGACACCCTTTGCGACGGTTGGCAGACCCGCCATCTCGCCGCTCACCTTGTGTTGCGCGAAAGCTCACTGCTTTCTGCCGGCATGTTCTTCAAACCGCTGTCCAAGAAGCTCGAGGCGAAGCAGAACCAAATGGTGATCGCGGCGCAGACTCCCGAAGGCTATGCCGGGTTGGTCCGCAGCTTCCGATCGGGTCCACCCGCTTTCTCGCCGTTCGCCATCGACAAGGTCAACCAGTCGGCGAACCTCTCCGAGTTCTTCATCCACACCGAAGATGTGCGGCGTGCCCGCGGCCAGTGGGCTCCGCGGGTCCTGGACACCGAGTACACCGAACTGCTCTGGCAGTCGCTGACCCGCATGTCTCGCCTGCTGTTCCGCCATGCGCCAATTGGCATTATCCTGACGCGTCCCGATGGCCAGCGTCATGTCGCCAAGAAAGCTCCGAACGCTGTTTCGATTACCGGCCCGGTCACCGAGCTGATGATGTACTCGTTCGGCCGCATCGACCAGAGCCTGGTCTTGTTCGAAGGCGGGGAAACCGCATTGGAAATCGTCAAGGGCTTCAAGCCCGGGCTATAGAGCTCCCTTGGTTATCCACATTCGTGGGTGTGCCGTCCAGGTTCGCGTCGCACCGGCCTAGGATTTCGAGCAATCGATATCCAACAGGTCTGGAGCTTGGCCATGAACACGCGCAGAGTCCTTGAGCATTTTCCCAGTGTCGCTATCGCCATCGTGCCCGCGTTCGTCTTGGTTGCCCTGGTATCAGCACTCTTCGTTTCAGTCGCTCCCGCCGATCCGGCGTCCTCGGCTTCATTGCCGACTTCTTCAAGTACCACGCAGGCACCTCCATCAAGCGAACTGGAGCTTCCGGAGTCGGCAGATATCACGTATGAAAAATCGGATTACGGAGTCCAGGACGCCGGAACGTACTTCTTCGACTTGCTCAATTATGAAATCATCTACCAGGACTCCGCCGATTTCACCCCGATAGTTACCGGAACATGCAAAGCGGAACAGTGCTGGAAGACCTTCCGCGAGCAAGAAGACCTCCGAACAGGTCCGGAAGACATGCAAACCGGCGGCTACTACTTCCTGCACACGGACTATATCGTCCGGTTTGACGGTAATTCTGCTTATCTGATGGGCGAGCTGACCTTGTCTGAACGTTCGCTCCTTCGTCCCGATCAGGAAACCATCATTGTCGAAGAACAAAATCTGGGTGAAATCACCATGGGACTTGAATACACCGACACCGGATGGAAAGTTTCTGCCATCGCGCTTGAGAGTCCCCCGAGTAAAGCACCGCTCAGCTAATTGAACGTGCCTGATTTCAGGCTAGGCGATTCCATGAGTCCTGAAATCAAACGTCGCCAGCCGCATCGTTTCACTCCAGACCGTCATCAAACGTGGTTACAGGTAGTTGGGATTCGGGATTTAGCTGCCCTGAGTTTTCCACAGATTCCTCGAAAACTCTCCACTTTCTTGAAACACGGGCATAGGATGGCGCACAACCTGGCATTCCCAATGATCATGGAGAGTTCGAATGGACACTCGGAAAATTGCAGTTGTCGCGTCCGTTGCAGCTGTTGCGCTCGCACTATCAGGCTGCAACGCCGGGAACGCTGAAGGGCCAAAGACCTCACCGTCCGCCGCTATCGAGACGTCACCGAATCCGGTTTCGACAGCAGAGAAGCCGTCGCCGGCCGAAAGCCTCAAGTACAAGCCTGCCTCAGCCGATGGACCCGCAGAAAATGTTCCTGTCCCGGAACGGCCAGCACTTGCGGGCGAGTACAGCGAGGACGGAGCAGCCGCCTTCACCAAGTTCTATTTTGATCTAGTGAACTATTCCATCGAAACTAACGATGCGGCGCCTCTAAAAAAGGTAACCACCAAAGAATGTATTGTGTGTGGCGTTTCAATAATCGATGAAGCGACAGAAGCGGAGGAATTAGGTAAATGGCAGGTCGGTGGAAAACATCACCCCAAGATTCTTGATGCCTATATCACTGGGGAAAACTTAGCGGCGGTCACTGTCGAGTACACAGCTGATAATGCAGAAATTTATCTCGCCCCACATGAACTTGCTTCTAAATTAGACAAGCTAGAACCAACTACTGTAGCTGTGGGCGTGAAATTCGATCGTGACTGGAAAGTTTACGAAATTATCGGTGCGGAATAATGAAGTTGAAATTATCAATGAGAGTGTCGTTAGTTCTCACATTTTCCGTTGGCTTACCAGCTCTTCTTGGCATACAAGCGCCCCTCGGTTTAGCAGACCAAGATGAGCGCGGGATTCGCATGCGCCCCGAATCAATTCACGAAAGTCACGACGAAAAGAAAGATTTCAACTATCAGGAGGAATCTCGAAATTCGCAACCCAAAAAACAACCCCATTCGAAGCCTTCTCCTAAAGAGCAATTCTCCATACGCGATTACGAAAGTTGTGACCCCAGAAGCTCGAAGGCGCGATTCTGTATCAGCATTCCTGAGGAAGGAAATTGCCCAGATGGGGCGGCTCCGGTATATCGCCAAGTGATCGATAGTCAAGGTTACGTGGTTCGGCAGTACCGTTACTGCGCCGGAAACCCACCAAAAATCGACCTACCTGAAGACTCGATTACCCAGGAAATATTGATAGATATAAACACATTCAAAGAATATCCGATACTCCCTTCGAAAATAATGAGTTACCCAAAGAAATTTTCTCTAAGAAACGGGAATACGCATTTCTTGGCTACCGAAGAAGTCCAATCTTTCTCATCTAACCTCTCTGGCTCAAATATAAGTATCAGGGCAATACCGATTCAGTGGAACTGGAACTATGGGGATGGGACGACTCGAAATCTAAGTTTCCCTGGCGAACCGATGCCGCACCATACGCTGAGAGATGAAACCCCCACGAGTCACTCGTATGGAGAGACGGGAACTTTCAAGGTCGGGGTGACCACTCTCTACCGCGGAGAATTCAGCGTCGATGGCGGCGCGTGGCAAGCTATACCCGGCCAGGCTGCCGTCGCCAGCGTTCCTATTGAAATTGACGTCTGGCGGACCGAGAAGGAACTGATTGCCAACGATTAGCCGGGTACAGCTAAGGCCCAGCACCATTTGGTGCTGGGCCTTCGGCTTACGTGCCTAGCGAACTGGGTAGCCAGCTTCGCGGATGGCCTGTTTGACCTTGGCGATCATGTCCTTCGGACCGAAGTGGAAAATCGAGGCGGCCAAAACAGCGTCGGCGCCTGCTTCGATTGCTGGAGGGAAGTCCTCAGGCTTTCCTGCACCACCCGATGCGATCAGCGGGACCGAGACCTCGGCGCGAACTGCACGGATCATTTCCAGATCGAAACCATCCTTGGTGCCATCAGCATCGATCGAGTTCAGCAGGATCTCCCCCACGCCTCGTTCAGCCGCTTCCTTGGCCCAAGCTACGGCGCACATGCCCGTGCCGGTCCGACCACCATGAGTAGTAACCTCGTAGCCCGATGCAATCGTCGGATCATCTGTGCGTCGGGCGTCGAGCGACAGCACGAGTACCTGGGAGCCGAAGCGCTGGGTAATCTCGTTGATGACCTCAGGACGGTTCACCGCCGCAGTATTGATCGAGGCCTTGTCGGCGCCGTTGCGCAGCAGGCGATCGACGTCTTCGGCAGCGCGGACGCCTCCGCCTACGGTCAGCGGGATGAAAACTTCTTCTGCGGTATGGCGAACGACCTCATAAGTAGTTTCACGATCCGCGCTGGATGCGGTGACATCCAAGAAGGTCAACTCGTCGGCACCTGCATCATTGTAGCGACGGGCAAGCTCAACGGGATCGCCAGCATCGCGAAGCCCCGCAAAGTTCACGCCCTTCACAACACGTCCGGCGTCAACGTCGAGGCAAGGAATAACACGAATTGCAACGCTCATCAGCGAATTTTCCTTGTCTACTTAGATGCGGCAGGCGTGGATCTGGCTGACCAAGATGGCGCGGGCGCCAACTTCGTACAGCTCGTCCATGATGTTATTGGTCTGCGACTTCTTGACCATGGCGCGCACGGCCACCCAATCGGAGTTTGCAAGGTCCGACACGGTTGGCGATTCCAGGCCAGGGGTCAGCTCGCAAGCCTGGTCGGCAAGCTCGCGGCGGACGTCGTAGTCGAGCATGACGTACTGGCGGGCAACGAGCACACCGTTCAGGCGGCGGATCAGCACGTCCAAGCCGGATGGCTTGTGGCCGACACGGCCGATCATGACTGCTTCGGAGTTCAGCAGCGGATCGCCGAAGATCTCCATGCCAGCGGCCTTGATGGTATTGCCGGTTTCTACAACGTCAGCGATGGCATCGGCCACGCCCAGCCGGACCGAAGACTCGATGGCACCGTCAAGGCGAACGATCGAAGCCTGGATGCCGGACTTTTCGAGGAAGTGCCGCAGCAGCACGTCATAGCTGGTGGCAATGCGCTTGCCATTGAGCTGCTGTGCATCGTTGAAGGCGCCAACCGGGGCAGCGAAGCGGAAAGCCGATTTCCCGATGCCTAGCGAGAGCTGCTCTTCGACAGCGTCGTCGACATCCGCGTCAAGGTACAGATCGCGACCGGTGATGCCTACGTCCAGGATTCCCCGGCCGACATAGACTGCGATGTCGCGCGGACGCAGGTAGAAGAATTCAACTTGGTTTTCCTCATCGACCAGGACCAGTTCGCGGGAATCGCGGCGCTGGAGGTAGCCGGCTTCCTTGAACATGGTGGAAGCGATTTCGGATAGGGCACCCTTATTGGGTAGGGCTACGCGGAGCATTATTGACTCATTTCGTCATGAATGGCGCTGCGGCGATTAGCCATAAACAAGCGCCAAGGATTAATTCGTTGGCCGTTGTTTCTGCCGCCGTGCGTTGACTGCGACCTGATCGGCAGTGGATCAGGCCGCAATCGCGCGACGGCTATAGATGCTTGTAAACGTCGGCCAAGGTCATTCCCTTGGCGATCATGAGGACCTGAAGGTGGTACAGCAGCTGGGAGATCTCCTCCGCCGCGGCCTCATCGGTTTCGTACTCCGCAGCCATCCAAACTTCGGCGGCTTCCTCGACGATCTTCTTGCCGATGCCATGGACACCAGAGTCGAGTTCGGTGACGGTACGTGAGCCTTCCGGGCGGGATTGTGCCTTGAGCGATAGTTCGCTGAAGAGCTCGTCAAAAGTTTTCACGGAACTTATCCTAGCTGTTTTCTCTGCAGGGGCTGCATTCTGGTGGCCCTTTGTGACAGGGCCACCCGAATGCTATGGCAGTGCGGCTACCGTCATGACGGCAGCCGAGTAGGCTTCATAGCCTTTGTCCTCGCTGGAGTTTTCCAAGCCAGCGCGGTCAAGGGCCTGCTCTTCGTTATCGCAGGTGAGCACGCCAAAACCGATTGGTGTTTTGGTGTCCACGCTCACATTGGTTAAGCCATTGGTCGCGGCCAAGCAGACGTAGTCAAAGTGCGGGGTACCGCCACGGATGACCACGCCCAGCGCGATGACCGCATCGTAGTCGCCGGCAAGAGTGGAGGCAGCGACCGGCAATTCGAAGGTGCCCGGTACGCGGATCAGGGTGGTGCTCGATTCCAGACCGGCATCCTTGGCGGCGCGCTCGGCGCCGTCAATCAGTCCGTTCATGATCACCGCGTGCCAGCTCGCGGCCACGATGGCCACCTTGAGCTGTGAGAACTTCTCCTGAACGGCCAGGGCCTTCAGCTGTTCGCTGACATCGGCAGGTGCGCCATGCTTGCTCATCTTGATGCTCCTTCTATTCTTCTGGATTCGTGGGGTTCAGGCGCCGTGGTAGGCGTCGGCCTGCTGGTCATCGTCGGTATCGGGCAGATCCAGGTGGTGGCCGAAGCGCGTCTGCTTGGTGCGCAGGTAGGCCGAGTTCTGCTCACGCGGTGCAATCTGCAGGCCGATCAGCTCTGCTACCTTGATTCCCGCGTCATTCAGCTGTTCCTGCTTGTCCGGGTTGTTGCTCAGCAATCGGATTTCGTCCATGCCCATGGCCTTGAGGATGGCAGCGACGGCGAAGTACTCGCGTGCGTCGGCAGGGAAGCCCAGATGCAGGTTGGCGTCCAGGGTATCCATGCCGCCTTCCTGCAGGGCGTAGGCGCGCAGCTTGTTGGCCAGGCCGATGCCGCGGCCTTCGTGCCCGCGGATGTAGATGACGTGACCGCCTTCGCGGGCGATGGTTTCCATCGAAGCATGCAGCTGTTCGCCGCAGTCGCACCGGTAGGAACCGAAAATGTCCCCGGTGAGGCACTCCGAATGGATGCGCACCAGGTTGCCGGGCTTAGCGCCGTCGGGGCCGGCGTGGCTGAGCACGACGTGCTCGTGGCCTTCTGCGGTAGCAGCGCGGGCGGTGAAGTCCCCGAAGGCGGTGGGCAGCTTGATCGGATCGGTCAGCTCGATCTCGTCGTTGACTCGGCGCCAGCGGGCCAGGTCGTCGATGGAGATCAGCGGCAAGTTGTGTTCAGCTGCGAAGACGCGCAGGTCATCCAGGCGCATCATTTCACCGTCGTCCTTGGTGATTTCGCCGATCACCCCAACCGGTTCCAAGCCGGCGGCTTGGCACAGGTCGACCGCCGCTTCGGTGTGCCCGCGACGTTCCAGCACTCCCCCGGCCGCAGCTCGCAGCGGGAAGATATGGCCCGGGCGGGAGAGCTGGGCCGGTTCGGTGGCCGGGTCGGCCAGCAGTCGGCTGGTCAGCGCACGATCGGCAGCGGAAATACCGGTGGTGATCCCTTCGGCGGCGTCGCAGGTGACGGTGAAGGCAGTGCCCTTGGCATCCTGGTTGATGCCGACCATCGGGGCCAGGCGCAGCGCGTCGGCCCGCTTGGCGCCCAAGGGCACGCAAATCACCCCTGAGGTGTAGCGGATGGTGAAGGCCATCAGCTCGGCCGTAGCGTGCTGGGCGGCGAAGATGATGTCGCCCTCGTTTTCCCGGTCCTCGTCGTCGACGACCACTACGGCTCGGCCGGCGGCCAGGGCTGCCAGCGCGGTAGGGATGGAATCCAAAGTCGAGGTGCCCATTACTGCTGGCCACCGAATTCATTCAGGCGTGCCACGTACTTGGCGAGCACGTCGACCTCGATATTGATCTTCTCGCCCACTTGGCGGGTGCCCATGGTGGTCTCGGCGAGGGTGATCGGGATGATGCCGACCTCGACCCAGTGCCCACCGGAATTCGTTGCCGGGGAGACTGCGGTAATGGTCAGCGAGATGCCGTCCAGCGCAATGGAACCCTTTTCCGCGGTCAGCGGCGCGTAAGCAGCGTCGATTCCAATGCGGAAGGTGGTCCACTGGCCGTGGTCTTCGCGGGCCAGCACCTCGCCGACGGTGTCTACGTGGCCCTGCACCACATGCCCATCGAGCCGGCCGCCGGCGGGGGTGCAGCGTTCGAGGTTGACCTGGTCGCCGGTTTTCAAGGCGCCGATGGTGGTGCGGCGCAGGGTTTCGCCCATGACGTCGACGCTGAGCGTGTCGCCTTCCAGCTCGGTGGCGGTCAGGCAGACCCCGTTGACGGCAAGAGAACCGCCAAGGCCCAGGTTTTCGGTGTGGCCCGGGGCACGCAGGGTCAGTACTGCCAGATCCTTGCCGCTGAAGGTCTCGATGCCTTCTATGACTCCCTGGCCGGTGACAATTCCGGTGAACATGATTACTCCTTGAAAAGTTTGGGGTTGCTGGCGCTTAGGCGCGGGGCAACGGTTCTAGATGCAGGGCAATATCATCGCCCAGCCGGGTCAACGATTCGTTGCTGGCCGAATCCAGCCGGAAACGCTGCGCGTCACTGAGTGTGGTGGTGCTTGGCATGTTGACCGATGAGCTGCCTGCGCCGATCAGCACTGGTGCTTGGTAGCAGTAGATTTCGTCGGCCAGATCTGCTGCGATGAAGGCCGAGGCGACCGTGGCGCCACCTTCAATCAGCAGGTGGGCCAGGCCCAACTCGTTAGCCCGGGCGATGGCCTCTTGCACGTCGTGGCTGCGGATCTGCGACCAATCGCTTCCCTGGGCGAGTGCCAGATCTGCTGGCAAATCGCGTTCGCCCATGACCAGGCGGAAGGGCTGGCGTTCATGCAGCTGCCCCTCGGGAGTGCGGGCGGTCAGCCGCGGATTGTCGATGATCGCCGTGTTCGTGCCGACCAGGATGCCATCCACGCGGGAGCGCAGGGTGTGCGCGTGGTTGCGCGAGGCCTCGGAGGTGATCCATTGGCTCGTGCCATCCGGTGCGTTGATCCGGCCGTCGAGCGACTGGGCAATTTTCACCGTGATGAACGGTCGGCATTCGGCCTTGGCGATGAACCAGCGGTGGTTCAGCTGCTTCGCCGCGGAGAAATCCTCCAGCTGGGTGGCTTGGGTTCCGTGGCTGCGCAGGTAGTCGGCACCTCCGCTGGCGGCGGTGTTATCCGAGACTGCGTAGTACACCTGCCCGATGCCAGCTTCCACGATGGCTCGGGCACAGGGACCTGTGCGACCGGTGTGGTTGCACGGTTCGAGGGTCACTACCATCGTCAGTTCGCGGGCCTTGGCAGGAGGCATCTTGCCCAGGCGGCGCAGTGCGTCGACCTCGGCGTGCGGATGCCCCGCCCCGATATGAAAACCGGTGGCGATGATATTTCCCTCGGCATCCAGGACGCAGGCGCCGACCAGCGGGTTGGCCCCGCGGTGGCCGCGTCCGGCGGTTTCCAGCGCGGTGCGCAATGCGGCGTCGAGCTGCTGGGTCGTAATCATGGTGCTGCTCCCCTTTCAGCGTTGGCGCGAGATGGTTGGATCGAGCATTTCGGTTTCAATCTGGGGTTTCGCGTCGCGCTTGGACTTGGCCCAGACGAAGAAGCCGACCAGGGTGAATGCCCCGTAGAACAGGTACATGAACGCGCTGGCGTAGTAGCCGGCGGAGAACAGCAGCGGCACGCCTACGGCGTCAACGGCGACCCAGATCAGCCAGAATTCGACCCAGCCCTTGGCCATGCCGTATGTGGCGAGCATCGAACCAACGAAGGTCCACGCATCAGCCCAGACAGGTTCATAGGAGCCGAGGAGGCGGAAGATCGGTGTCACTGCGAGGGTACCGATGATCAGCACGGCGATCAGGCCCAGGCGAGCCTTGTTGGAAGCCCATTCAGGGGTGACGGCGCTACCGGTGCCGTTCTTGGCCTGCTTCCAGCGGTACCAGCCGAAGACCGAGACGGCGATGAACATGATCTGCCGGCCGGCTTGGCCCCAGAGGTTGGCAGTGTATCCGGTATCGAAAATGCTGCCCAGGAACACCGTCAGCAGCAACAGGTTGCCGACGATTCCGATAGGCCAAGCCCAGACTTTGCGGCGCATGCCGCCCACGGCGCTGGCCAGGCCGAAGATATTGCCTACGACTTCGCGCACCAAAAGTGCCGACGAGCCGATCGCAATTTGTGAGTTGAAAGCTTCAATGAGCCACCGCAGGAAATCCATCATTCCACCCTTCTCGAAGCGGCGGCTCCGGGGGTGTGCATTTGATGGGCCTGTGGCTCTGCTTTAAGAGATAGACCCGGTGCGGGCTATCGGCAGTACTAGTAGGCATATCAAATTCGTGCTTCTCCCATCCAGACTTTAACTGTCGGTACCGGAATTTCACCAGTTCAACCGTTCCCTCAGCTTGTGGCTTTGGTTGCGGGTCGCGGACTATCACCGCCGGTTCGGACTTTCACCGACCCCGGAGCACGTATTCGTGTTTACTGAGTTTATTCTGACACACTTTGTGCGCCGCTAGTGACCGCCCAGCGCAAGATTGCGTAATACATCGATTTCCACAGATGGCTCCTGGGCCGAGTACACCGCGGAACCGGCGACGAAGACATCCGCACCGGCTTCGGCGGCGCGCAGGATCGTGTCGCGTGAAATGCCGCCGTCAACCTGCAGTGCAATCGGCTTGCCGCTGCCGTCAATGGCAGCCCGGGCGCGCTTGATCTTGGGAAGGACCAGATCCAGGAACTTCTGGCCGCCGAAACCTGGTTCCACGGTCATCAGCAGAACCATGTCCAGCTCGCCGAGCATGTCCAGGTAGGGTTCGATCGGCGTCGCCGGGCGCAAGGCCATGGCGGCCCTGGACCCGGCGGAACGCAATTCACGAGCCAAGCGGACAGGAGCCGCCGAAGCCTCGGCATGGAAAGTCACCGAATCCACGCCGAGCTGCGCGTATTCCGGGGCCCAGCGATCCGCGTTCTCAATCATCAGGTGCACATCGATCGGCAGCTTGCTGACCTTGTGCAGCGCATCAACCACGGGCAAGCCCAAGGTCAGATTGGGAACGAAATGGTTGTCCATGACATCCACGTGGACCGCGTCGGCAGTGTGGATGCGGTCCAGCTCGCTAGCGAGGTTCGCAAAATCGGCGGACAGGATCGACGGGTTGATCCGCGCATTACGCATGGATGCTCCTTGGAATACTCGGGCTTGGCTAGGCTTTTTTGGTCAGGATTGCCATGAACATGGCGTCGGTGCCGTGCACGTGCGGCCACAGCTGCACGGTGCTCCCATCGCCCAGTGCATGGCCTGCCGATGGCGCGTCCTGATACATCACCGAGGAAACCGCGGCGCTGGTATCCAGCAGTGCCGCGTTTTCGTGGTGCTTCAAGAAGTCTTCCACAACCAGGCGGGTTTCGGCCTGATGCGGCGAACAGGTGACGAAGCCGATGACGCCGCCGACGCGGACCGCGTTGAAGGCTGCAGCGAGCAGCTCGCCTTGCAACTTGGTCAGTTCCGGAATGTCGCGCGGGGCTTTGCGCCAACGCGATTCCGGGCGGCGGCGCAATGCGCCCAAGCCGGAGCAAGGTGCATCGACCATGATGCGGTCGTAGTCCCCTGCATAGTCCAGACCGCCGAAGCTGCGTCCGTCGTCACCGGTGACCATCCAGTAGTCATGCGGCACCGCAGCCAACGAGTTCTCGACCAGGCGAGCGCGGTGCGGAGTGGGCTCGTTGGCAGTCAGGCGGGCGTCGCGCTGCACGGCGATCGCTGCGAGCAGCGCCGCCTTTCCGCCTGGACCTGCGCAAAGATCCAGCCAGTAGCGGTCCTCGCCGGCTTCGGGCAATTCGATAGTAGCCAGGGCGCGGGCCATGACCTGGCTGCCGGCATCCTGGACACGCACGGTGCCTTCCTTGACCCCTGGCACACGCGAGACGTCGCCGTGCTTGTAGGTGGCCGAATCAGCCAGCAAGGTGCCCGGTTCCGCCCCGGATTCCAGGGCGCCGGACAGATCGCCCAGCCCTGGCAGGGACACCAGGTTCACCAGCGGCGCCAGGTTATCCGCTTCCAGCAGGGCTTCAAGTTCGCTGGCGTCGCGGCCATGGGAAATCAGCGCGCCGCGCAAGGCACGGACAATCCAATCCGGGTGCGAGTGCTCGATGGCCAGCCGCTCGGACTCCGAAGCGGCAGCATTGCCCAGCAGCTCAGTCCACTCATCGGCTTCCTTGGCAGAAACGCGCCGCAGTACGGCGTTGATCAGGCCGGAAGGGCCGGCGCCGATCTGCGCACGAGCCAGCGACACGGTTTCATCCAGGGCGGCGTGCTTGGGCACACGCATGGCCAGCAGCTGGTGGGCACCCAGGCGCAGCGCATCGAGGATGGCCGGATCCAGCTCGGCCAGCGGACGGTCAACCAGGGTGGTCAGGATCGCGTCGTAGAACCCCTGGCCGCGCAGTGCCCCGTAGGCCAGTTCGGTGGCGAAGCCCGCGTCGCGGCGGTCAAGCTGGTATTCGCGGATCATCTTCGGCAGCACCAGGTTGGCATAGGCATCCGCGCCGGATACCTCACGCAGGGTCTTGAAAGCTACCAGGCGTGCCGGGTCGGCCGCGCGCTTTCGCTGGCCGGGTGCGGATGCCGAATACTTGCGCGGGCCGGCCTGGCCGCGGTTGCGGGTACGGCCCTGCTCATTGCGGCGATCATTGTCGCGGTATCCGCCGCGTGGTTCCTGTCCGCTCATGCGAAGCTCACTTTCGTTCCCTGGGTGAGCACTCCACGTGCCCAGTCGCTGGCGTTCATCATTTTCTTGCCCGGAGGCTGGATTTCGGTGGGCTGCAGAGCCCAGGTGGCGGTGCCGATGTATACCTTCGGCTGCTTGCCTGGCTCGATGCGCACTTCGCCTGGCGCAAGGTCGGTGATCTCGCGGTGCTCACGCAGTGGACCGAATTTGAAGCGCTTGTCTTCGGCCTTGACCCAGGCGCCCGGGGACGGGGTGGTTCCGTGGGCGCGCCGACGTATTTCCGTGGCGGTCCGGGTGAAGTCCAGCTCCGCATCCACGTCGGTAATCTTCGGTGCGTAGGTGTGCGATCCGGACTGCGGAATGGCAATGGCCTGCCCGGAATCCAGAGCTTGCAAGGTCTGCACCAGCAGGTTCGAGCCGGACCGGCTGAGCCGTTCGAGCATGATGCCTGCGGTGTCCAGTTCACCAATTCTCTCGGTGACCTGTCCGAATACCGGACCTGTGTCCAGTCCGGTTTCCAGCTGGAAGGTGACTGCACCGGTGATGTCATCGCCGTTGATAATGGAATGCTGCACCGGAGCGGCACCCCGCCAGTGCGGCAGCAAGGAGAAGTGCAGGTTGATCCAGCCATAGGTTGGAACTGCCAATGCCGCCTCCGGCACTAGCCCTCCATAGGCGACGATGGCCGCGGCTTCAAGGTCCAAGGCCGCAAGTTCGGCGGTAGTTTCTTCGGTGATCTTGGCAGCCTTGATGATCGGCAGGCCAAGCTCTGCGGCGCGAGCGGCAACCGGCGATGGGGTCAGCACGCGTTTGCGTCCCAACGGGGCATCGGGACGGGTGAGCACTGCGGCAATTTCAAAACCGGCCTCGTGCAGGTAATCCAGGGAAGTGACGGCGACCTGTGGTGTGCCGGCGAATAAAATACGCATGAGTTAGAACCCCAATCCTGCGCCAAAGCTGGAGCCCAGGGCTCCGGAACGTTTCTTTACGGTGGCGTTAGCGGTCTGCGAGTAGTTGTTGGCCCGCAAGGTGCGCCACGCCGCTTTCTTTTCTTCTGGTGCCAGCCGGTCCAGGAACAAGATGCCGTCCAGGTGATCGGTTTCGTGCTGGAAGCAGCGGGCGAGCATGTCGGCGCCTTCGAGTTCTACCGGGTTGCCGAACTTATCGAAGCCGGTGGCCCTGACATAGCGCCGGCGCCGAACTGGTGCTGCAATGCCCGGGATGGACAGGCAGCCCTCCACCTGGTCTTCCTGGTAATCCTCGCTGAGCTCCAGCACCGGATTCACGATATGTCCGCGTTTTTCGCCAATTTGGTAGGTGAAGACACGCAGGGAAACACCGACCTGCGGTGCGGCAAGTCCTGCACCGGTGACGTTTTCCATCGTCTGATCCATGTCTTCGACGAGCTTCTGGAGCTCCGGGCCAAAGTCGGTCACCTCCTGCGCTGGGGTGCGTAGAACGGGGTCTCCGATGATCCGAATTCCCAAAATCGCCATAATCCGCTGGTACCTTCCCTGCCGTGGACATTGGTATTAGGTTTCGCAATGCCGAAAGCTAACCGTTCCAGTCTACGCGGTGGGCGTGCGACTTTATTGAGCTGGCGGCGTGATTTCGGCCAGTGAGGCACGCGACTGCGCGATCCTGAATGAGGCTTCCCAATTCCGGCGCAAGGCATAGAACTTGGACCAGTAGTCGGGCAAAGCTGGAGGTGGGGCCATGAAGGTGCGTGCCCCGGTCTCGCCCAGGGCTACGGCGAGCAGCATGGCATCGGTCCCGTGCTCCCACCCTTTCCACGTGCCTTGTTCGGCATCGACTACTTGCTCTTCGGCTTTGCATGCGGCCGCGAGCTGCATGATCACCTTGTCGTCAGGACGCTTGACGAAGCCGTCGCGGTCGGTGTTTTTGGTCTTGTAGTCAACGAGACAGGTTCGACCGCCAATCTTGGCGACCAGGTCGATGGTGCCGGCGTAGCCGACGCTGTGATTCCAAACCGTCACCTCGGCGGCAATGGGCTGGACGTTGTAGTCTTCCCACCATTGGTCAAAGTGGCGTGCGAAGCCCAACTCCTTATTCGCTTCGAGCGCGGCTTGAGCTGCGCCCAGGTCATGTTCCAGATCCAGCGCTTGCAGGGCGCGCTGCTCCGCGTAGTTATGCACCCGGTCCCCGCGCATGGCCGCGGAATCCCGATAAGCTTCGGCCGCACCGGCTGCATCTCGCACGAGTGAGCGCAATTGGCGCGGGTCCCCCACCGCTTGCACCAGCCGATGATCATCGGAAAGCGACTTGGCCGCCATGTACCCGGCCCAGCCGGAGAGGTCGAGCTTGTCCATGCCGATGACTGTGGTGATGGATGGGACAATCGCTTCCCCGCCGACTTTTCGGCTGTACATGCGGCCCAGGTCTGTTTGAATAGCCAGTTTTGGTGACGTCATGCACACGATCATGGCATGCACTCGGATTGCTTCGCTCCTAGTCGAGACGGAAAAATCAATTTTCCGCGTAGTTCCGCGGTTTTTAGGCCATGTGAACCAGATCTCAGCGTTTCGATTTGTGGGGATGCGAAAACTCGTATAGAGTTTTTACTCGTTGGAGCGAACGGAAACGTTCAGAAAACAACACATTTTGCGGACATAGCTCAGCTGGTAGAGCGCAACCTTGCCAAGGTTGAGGTCGCGAGTTCGAACCTCGTTGTCCGCTCGCAAAAAGATTCACCGACTAGGTAAAACTAGTCACTCTGACTTCGGTCAGTATGGTGGGGTGGCCGAGAGGCGAGGCAGCGGCCTGCAAAGCCGTATACGCGGGTTCGAATCCCGTCCCCACCTCGCAATGAAGATTGCTTGATCTTTTTTGCGCGATTGGCGCAGCGGTAGCGCGCTTCCCTGACACGGAAGAGGTCACTGGTTCGATCCCAGTATCGCGCACGGAATCATGGTTCACCAGACCATGGATCTAATAACTAAATATATGCGGTCATAGCTCAGCTGGTAGAGCGCAACCTTGCCAAGGTTGAGGTCGCGAGTTCGAACCTCGTTGACCGCTCTGTGAATTCATAAGGCAATTTTGAATTCTGTCGAGATTCCTTGCGAATCTTCGGCGCGATTGGCGCAGCGGTAGCGCGCTTCCCTGACACGGAAGAGGTCACTGGTTCGATCCCAGTATCGCGCACGGAATCATGGTTCACCAGACCATGGATCTACTAATTAAATATATGCGGTCATAGCTCAGCTGGTAGAGCGCAACCTTGCCAAGGTTGAGGTCGCGAGTTCGAACCTCGTTGACCGCTCCAAATAATTGAATATAGTTTTGCGGTCATAGCTCAGCTGGTAGAGCGCAACCTTGCCAAGGTTGAGGTCGCGAGTTCGAACCTCGTTGACCGCTCCAAATAAAGATGGGAATCACTTTTCGTGATTCCCATCTTTGCTTTAACCATCATTCCAGGCGGCTACCACTTCCCTGACTAGTAAATAGCTAACCTGTGTGCAATCTGACATCCACCAGCAAAACACCTAGGCAACTGGCGAAATGTCTCTAATACACTTCCATGCGTTGGCCTGAGCCTTTAGGGTGGGTAGTAGTTGTGGAGCTACAGGGGTTCCCACAGACGAATGGAGGTGCAGCATGGCAGGATTTGATGATCTGCGTGGCAAGGCAGAGGAATTCGCCAAGGAGAACCCGGAGCAGGTATCCCAGGGTATCGAACAGGCTGGTGATTTTGTCGATGACAAGACCGGCGGCAAGTTCGCCGAGCAGGTAGACGGTGTCCAGCAGGGCGCTGGCGACTACCTCAATGGCCTTGGCGGAGGCGAAGGCGAGAATAACGAGGCCTAATTCCTCGACGCACTCCCCTCGGCTTGCCCGAGCATCCTGGGAAGGTACCGACCGAGGTCGGTGCCTTCCCTGCTTTAACGTCATATCAGGGGAATTAATTCATGCCGATTTTCGGCAAACCGGCGCCACCCTGTAGAAAAAGAGTATGACTCGTCACACGCCCCCGGATGGAGCTGGCCTTTTCCATTCCGTGCTTGCGGGATTGATCACCACCATGGTGGGATTCGTAGCATCCTTCGCTGTCGTACTGGCCGGATTATTCCAGGTCGGAGCTTCTAGCGAACAGGCCGCCTCAGGCTTATTCGTCCTGTCCCTCTGCGTAGGCCTGAGCACCATTGCGCTTTCGCTGCGATACCGCCAGCCGATCAGCATTGCATGGTCCACTCCCGGTGCCGCGATGCTCGCCTCACTGGCTCCCGGAGTGTTCGGGTTCAATCAGGCAGTGGGGGCATTCATCGTCAGCGGCGCGCTGATCATGTTGACCGGTCTGGTACCGTCCTTGCACCGGCTGCTCACTCGTATTCCGGTCCCAATTGCCCAAGGCATGCTCGCCGGTGTCTTGATCCCGCTGTGCCTGAAACCATTTACAGCCGTGGCCAGCATCCCGTTGCCCGCGTTGGGTATCCTCCTGGTGTTCTTCGTCGGGCTCAGGATCCTTCCGAAATTCGCTGTAGCGCTGAGCATGCTGGCGGCGGTGGGGTTCGGCCTATGGCATATTGGACGCACCGCGACGTGGGATTCACTCGAAGTTCTTCCGCAGCTGCAATGGGTCAGTCCTGAATTCTCCTGGCAGGCCATTGCCAGCATCAGCGTTCCGTTGTTCGTGGTGACGATGGCATCGCAGAATATTCCGGGCGTGGCCGTGCTCAGCTCCTTCGGGTACACAGCGCCGTGGCGCCCCACCATGCTGGCGACCGGAGTGGGGTCGGCTAGCGGCGCGTTCTTCGGCGGGCATGCCATCAACCTGGCGGCAATCACCGCGGCGCTGGCTGCCGGAGAGCAGGCCGGCCCGGACCCCCGGCTGCGTTGGCGGGCGGCGGCGAGTTCAGGCGTCTTCTACTTGGTCTTCGGTGCCTTGAGCGCGCTGATCGTATCGGTGGCCAGCGCCTCGCCCGAGGGGCTGTTCCAGGCGGCGGCGGGCTTGGCGTTGCTGGCAACACTCGCCAATGCGCTGCTCGGAGCGATGGCCGATTCCTCCTGGCGGTTGAGCGCATTGGCCACGGTCCTGGTCGCTGCCGGCAATCTCACGCTCTTCGGGATCGGCGGTGCCTTCTGGGCCTTGGTGGCAGGGCTCTTAACGCACTTCATCGTCGAGCGCAGGGCTCGACGATGAAGTGGCGGGACCGGTGTTTCCGGCTTAGAGCGCTGGTTCTCCAACTTGGCCTTCACGAGCCAAAGCGGTCAGGCGCGAGACGGCGCGGAAGTACTTTTTCTGGTAGCCGCCGGACATCATTTCCGGGGTGAACAGTTCGCTGAATGGCTTGCCTGAGGCAACGATTGGCACGTCCTTGTCGTAGAGGCGGTCAGCAAGAACCACGAAACGCAGGGCGATGGCCTGATCGGTGATGGTATCCACGTTGTGCAGAACCAGCACATCAGTCTCGGAAAGCAACTGGCGGTAACGCGACGGGTGAACCTTCGAAAGGTGAGCCACCAGATCGTCGAAGTTGTCATCGGCCAAGGTCTTGTCCGGGTAGCGATCCAGGGCGAATGCCTCGATGCTCGCATCGTCCAAGGGCTCGGGGGCATCGGGCAGGCCACGGTGGCGGAAGTCTTCGCCTTCGACGCGGTGCACGTCGAACTGCTCGGACAGGGTCTTGATTTCACGCTGGAAATCCACTGCCGCGAAGCGCCCCTCGCCCAGCGCACCAGGCAGGGTGTTGGAGGTTGCCGCCAGCTTCACGCCACCATCGGACAGCTCGCGCATCAACCGGGACATCAGCACGGTGTCCCCCGGATCATCCAGTTCGAACTCGTCGATGCAGACCAGCGAGTATTGGCTGAGCACTTCAACGGTCTGGCGGAAGGACAGCGCGCCAACCAGGTTGGTGTACTCAACGAAGGTGCCGAAGGCCTTGCGGCCCGGGGCTGCATGCCACAGGGAGGCGAGCAGGTGGGTCTTGCCTACGCCGAAGCCGCCATCGAGGTAGATGCCGTTCTTGGTTTCCTTCTTCTTGCCGAAAAGCTTGGAGAAGAACGAACCGGAGCTGTTCTTGCCCACGGTTTCTGCGAAAGCCTTGAGCTTATTGACGGCTTCGGTCTGCGAAGGCTGGTTAGGATCCGGGCGATAGGTATTGAAGGACACTTCACCAAAGCGGTAGGACGGGTGGAATCCGGCCAGCAGTTCTTCGATTGAAAGATTCGGCTTGGTCTCGCTCAGGTGGGTGATCGTCGCCATTGGCTGTGGGAGTCCTTCAGTTGATTGCTCAGGAAATGGTCGGGAAGCCGTGGCTTTCCCATCGGCCAGTTTACCTTGAACGCGGCGAATCATTGCCGAAAATGTCGTAGAGCACACTGGGTTCGCAATGGATGAGGACTAGGCTAGAAGTAATGCCCGTGCCCGCTGTTTCCAGCGTGGCAAAAACTGACACCCGCAAGGATCGTGATTAGGAATGTCGTTGCCCGTCGAATCCAACGAGAAATATGCTGCCTATGCTCACCCAGAACGACTGGTTTCCACCCAGTGGGTGGCAGACAACCTCGGAGCCGAGAATCTCGTAGTACTGGAATCGGATGAGGACATCTTGCTGTATTCCACTGGCCACGTGCCAGGCGCGCTGAAGATTGACTGGCAC
The DNA here is from genome assembly GCF_004365035.1 of Arthrobacter sp. JUb115. Lineage (NCBI taxonomy): Bacteria > Bacillati > Actinomycetota > Actinomycetes > Micrococcales > Micrococcaceae > Arthrobacter > Arthrobacter sp. JUb115. Next base: position 130,302 of record NZ_SOBS01000006.1, read on the forward strand.
ACGGAGCTGAACGACGAAGTCACGCGCGACTACGTCGACGGCGAAGGCTTCGCACAGCTGATGGCCGCCAAGGGCATCACCCGCGAGTCGACCGTGGTCATCTACGGGGACAAGTCCAACTGGTGGGCCGCCTACGCGCTGTGGGTCTTCACACTTTTCGGCCACGAAGATGTACGCCTGATGGACGGCGGCCGCGACAAGTGGATCGCTGAAGGCCGCGAGCTGAGCACCGAGAAGCCGGCCGTGACCGCCACCGAATACCCGGTGATCGAGCGCGTCGACTCCGAGATCCGCGCTTTCCTTCCGGAGGTCCTGAAGCACCTGGGCAACCCGCTGATCGACGTGCGTTCGGCCGAGGAATACACCGGCGAACGTACCCACATGCCGAATTACCCGGAAGAAGGCGCCCTGCGCGGCGGGCACATTCCAACCGCCGCATCGGTGCCATGGGCCAAGGCTGCGGCCGAGGACGGCACCTTCCGCTCGCGCGGAGAATTGGAAGCCATCTATCTCGACGGCGCCGGCCTGAAGCCGGGCGACGATGTGGTGGCCTACTGCCGCATCGGTGAACGTTCGAGCCATACCTGGTTCGTGCTCAAGCACCTGCTGGGCTTCGAAACCGTGCGCAACTACGACGGTTCATGGACCGAGTGGGGCAACGCGGTTGGCGTGCCCATCGTTCGCGGCGAAGCCGCCGGCGAGTTGCCTGCGCAGCGCGGAGCCCGCGCATGAGCCAGCTCCCCGATGCACTGAACGAAATCGTCGAGGAGTTCACCGAGGTGCCCGAGGCCGACCGCCTGGAACTGCTGCTGGAGTACTCGCGCGAGCTGCCCGAGCTTCCAGCACGCCTGGCTGATCATCCTGAACTATTCGAGCAGGTTGTCGAATGCCAGTCGCCGCTGTTCTTGGCCGTAGAAGTCTCGGCCGAAGCGAATAACCCGGTGGGACTGTTCTTCTCCGCTCCCCCGGAGGCTCCAACCACCCGCGGCTTCGCCTCGGTGCTGGCTGCCGGCCTGGACGGCGCGGAGGCCGCAGCGATTCTCGCCGTTCCCGATGACATGCCCCAGCAGCTGGGTCTGACCCGTGCGCTGTCGCCGTTGCGCATGCGCGGCATGACCGCCATGCTCGGCCGCATTAAGCGCCAGATCTCAGAGCAGCTGCCTGCGTAGGTTTTGCATCGAACGCAGCTAGAAGCCAATAAGCAGTAGTTAAGGATCCCCAAGCACGTGGGCAAGAAGAAGCAGGCCGCCTCCACCCCGGCGACCGCCGCGCTGGATGCGGCAGGTATCAGCTATGTAGCGCACAGCTATGCGCATAGCGACTTGGCCGAAAGCTACGGCGCCGAAGCAGCCGAGCAATTGGGTGCCAGTGGCGACCGGGTCTTCAAGACCCTGATGGTCTCCACCGGGGCCAACGCCGCCCAGGATCTGGCCGTCGCAGTGGTGCCAGTGAATGCGAAGCTGGATCTGAAGGCGATTGGCACCGCGTTGGGCAAGAAGAAGGCGCAGATGGCTGACAAGGCTGCCGCCCAGCGACGCAGCGGCTATGTCCTGGGCGGGATTTCCCCGTTCGGGCAGCGCCAGAAAACCGCTACCGTCATTGACTCCAGTGCGCAGCAGTTCGAGACGGTATTCATTTCTGGCGGGCGCCGCGGTTTCAGCCTGGAGATCGCTCCGCGAGATGCCGCGAAGGCGACCGGAGCCATTTGGGCGCCGATCGCCTCCGGCTAGACAGCGATTGGCCAAAAAAGGGCCCTGCCTGCGGGATCGAGATCTGTTGATCGTTCTCGCGGGCAGGGCCCTTTGCCGCCTTGGGCTATTGGACTTGAGGCAGCGGCATGCGCTTGCTCAAGAAGTCGGTGATCGCCCGGGCAAAACCCTGTGGATCCACATTCGGCTCACGCGTGTGCCCTGCCTTGGCAAAGGTCTTGAGCGTGACCAAATCCGGGCGCAGCGCCGCCAGTTTCAAGCTCGGGCCATTAGGGACGAACTCGTCATCACGGCTGTGCATTATCAGCGTCGGGAATTTCAATTCGTCCGCGCGGTCCACCCAATTCAACCGGCGCAGATTGACCGGGGCCGCTTGGCCGGTGACCCAGCGCCCTGCCTTATTGGACAGCAGCCACTGGCCGAACAGGCCCACCGATTGCGGGATCTTATTGGCCCGGGCCTGGTGCGAAAGCACGTCTACCCAATTGATTACCGGGCCGACCAGCATGAGCGAGTCAATATGGTGGGCCAGCTTGCTCCGATCGGCGGCCTGCAGGCTGATGGCACCTCCCATGGACCAGCCCAGCAAGATGATCTGCTTCGCTCCGCGGTCCAGTGCGAATTGGATACCCGATTCCACGTCATGCCATTCGGTATCGCCCAGACCGTAGCGGCCATCCGGGGCGCTCGGAGCCAAACCGTCATTGCGGTAGCTCATCAGCAAGGTCGTAACCCCGAGTTCGCTCAAGGCAGGCAGCGCCCGAATGGTCTCATTACGTCGGGCGCCTCGGCCGTGCACGCCAATCACCCAGACATCTTCGTTCGTGGAGCCACGCACCAGCCAGGCTGGACCGTCGCCGCCATCCAGGGGCACGACTACGTCTTCTGCGTCAAAGCCCAGGTCCGCGGGGTGCTCGTAAATTGCCCCGGATAGGTTGCCGCGGCGTACTCCCTGGAGGGTGCCGTGATAGATCTTCTCGATTTTGCGCGCCACCAGGCGGGATTTGCCCGGAACGGCTTCCGGCGCGGAAAGCCGCAGCGCGCAGGAGTCGAATTCGGTGAGGAAGCTGCACGGACCAGGTTCGCTGGTATCGGCGTCCTTGTTGAAATGCAACCAGAGTTTGCCCTCGGCATCGGTGACGACCTCCCGGATGATGCTGTTGCCGGTGCGGCGTTCTTCCGGGGTCACTACACGTCGGGCGAAGTAACCGGCGAGCGCTGATACGCTGGCGGCCACCAGGGAACCAGCGCCCAGTCCCAGCCCAACCCCAATCAGGGTTGCAGGCACTGCGCTGCGGGGTTGCATGGTATCTACGATGTTCCGAGCCATGTTTTCATCTTTCCATGACCTGGCCCGGGAATCATCTAGCCTGCTCAAGCGTTTTATATTGCATGAATGATGAATCGGTAAACCAATCAGCACAGCCAGCAGACGAAGCAACCGCGCGCAGCGATGTGCAGTGGCAGCAGATCCTCTCTTCCGAGGAATTCCGCGTATTGCGCCAAGCAGGGACCGAGCGTCCATTTACCGGCGAATACTGGGATACCACTACCGAGGGCGTGTACTCCTGCCGAGCCTGCGGTTCGGAACTGTTCGCCAGCACTACGAAGTTCGATGCCGGTTGCGGCTGGCCTTCCTTCTTCGCGCCGTTGGCCGAAGATCGGGTGCGCTATATCAGCGACGAGTCCATGGGCATGAAGCGTGTTGAGGTGCGTTGCGCCAATTGCGATTCGCATATGGGCCACGTTTTCGAGGGTGAAGGTTTCCAAACCCCAACCGATCTGCGTTACTGCATGAACTCTTTGAGCTTGACCCTGCGTCCTGCTCAGGGCTAATGCCTTTGTCGGTGGCAAGGCATGGATCACTTTTAGAGCAAGAGTTGCTTATTCACTGATGACTTAGCATCACCTTTTCTGTTGTTTGAGCGTAGCGTTCAAGGTAAGCACTTTAGCGCTGCCCCAAACATGAAAAGAAGGTGTATGAAATGACTCAGATTTCCTCCAAGCCAGTACCGGCCACCGACGCAGAAGTACTGCAGATCGCAAACTCGGAAGCTTGGCTGACGCTGAAGTCTGCCGCCACCGAGTTCCAGGGCCTCCAGGGACAGGACGGTTCCTTGGCCGACAGCGCATCTGCACCACAGGCTGCCAAGCTCGTTGATTCCATCATCGAGTCGGTGCAGTCCTTGCGCGTGCACTTCGAGCACGACGCAGAGTACCTCGAACAGCTGGTCACGGACCTGCGCCAGTGGGCAGATGCAGGCTTCGGCGTTCCCGACTTCCTCGATTCGCTGATGCAGTTCCAGCCCCAGGCCCAGCGCATTGACGGCCTGCTGCATCTGGTGCTTTTCCCGATGTACACCCAGAACGGTTCAACCAACCGCCACCTCGAAGCCGTGCTGGTGCAGGTCATGTGGCCTGAGTTCATTGCCGATCTGGAGAGCAAGGACTACGCCAACGCCCTGTTCGTGCCGCTGCGTTTCATCGACTTCACCGAAGGCTACAACACCAATTCCGCGGTGCTCTTCCCGGAGTCGGTCGCCATTCGGCAGACTCCGTCATTCACTTGGGGCGCGATCTTCCAGGATCGTGAGGCTGTACGCTTCCGCAAGGTCCTGCAGGAAGCTACACGCATCACCAACCTCGAACTGCCCGATGACGCCGCAGAGCTGCTCAAGGACCAGCACCTGACCGAAGAAACCTTCATCATGTGGGACCTGATTCACGACCGCACCCACATGCGTGGCGATCTGCCATTCGACCCGTTCATGATCAAGCAGCGCATGCCGTTCTTCCTTTACTCGCTCGAAGAACTGCGTTGCGATTTGACCGCGTTCCGCGAATGCATGAAGATCGCCGCCAACCCGGCTTCGGATCAGAAGAGCGCCAAGATGGCCAAGCTGGTGCAATACGCGGTGATCTTCGACCGCATCTTCCGCTTCGCCATCACCGGCTCGCGCGTACGCAACTACGACGGTCTCGGTGGCCAGTTGCTGTTCGCATGGATGCACCAGCACCATGTACTGCACTGGACCGACACCAAGCTGAGCATCGATTGGGATCAGGTACCCGAGGTGGTTGCAGCCTTGGGGGATGCGATCGACGAACTGTATTGGAAGTCCATCGACCGTCCGAAGCTGGCCCACTGGCTTGCTGCCTACGAACTGGTTTCGGCCACCGTCACCCCGAACCCCGCGTCGGTCTGGGCCAAGGGTCCGGATGCCCTGCCGCTGACCGCACCACTACGTGAAATCACCGACCAGGTCATGGACGATGAATTCCCGCTGTCGATGTTCTACGAAGCTCTGAATAAGAAAATGGCCACCGTCATCGAATCGACTAAGGGCATGACCGGGGCAACGAAAATCTAGCCTTTCCTCTAGGCTAGAAAATGTGAGCAAAGAAAGAATCTTCTTGAACGAGACATCCAGGCTAGTGCTCCTTGCCGGTGCTACTTCCGCCTCCGGCATTGCCAGCGCCACCGCGCTGGTTGATGCCGGAGCGCGTGTGCTTGCAGTGGGAAGCAACCAAGAGCGCCTTGACGAACGCCTCCCGTTCGTTCATGCCCGCTATGAATGCGATCTGGGCGACTTCGCAGCGGTCAAGCAATTGGCGCTGCGGATTCATGAAGAGCACGGCAGCATCGATGCGCTGATCCACCTGGTAGGTGGCTGGCGTGGCGGTAAGTCGATCACCGGCCAAACCGACGAGGACTGGGATTTCTTGCACAGCAGCGTGCTGACCACCCTGCGCAACACCTCCCGCGCCTTCGTCGATGATCTGGTCGCCTCCCCCGCAGGCCGCTTGGCGATAGTCAGTGCCGAGGCAGTGCTGAATCCGACCCCGTCCAATGCCAACTACGGTGCGGTCAAGGCCGCAGCGGAACACTGGGTCAATGCCATCGCCCGCCTGTTCGCCAAGCAGGCAGAAAATGCCGCCGCGGTGAGTTGGGTCGTCAAGGCATTGAGCGACAAGTCTCCCGAAGAAACGCCTTCCGGGCAGACCCCGGTGCAGTTTCTTGCCCAAGCCGCAGTGGCTTTGCTTGGCCAGGATGCCCGCGAGCTCAACGGCACCCGGGTTGCATTGCCCAAGGCCTGATTACTGGTCGGTGCACACCTCTGGGCGCTGCACTGGCATAGCTTTCGACTTCACCCCTTGAACTACTAAGGACCTCCACAGCATGACTTTTACCCACGACGCTTCGATTCGCGGATTCGCTTCGGATAATTATTCTGGCGTGCACCCGCGCATCATGGATGCGATTGCCCGCGCCAACGGCGGCCACCAGATCTCCTACGGTGAGGACCAGTACACCGAGGAACTAGGCAACGTCGCCCGCAATGCCTTTGGCTCGGAAGCCCAGATCTTCCCGGTTTTCAACGGCACCGGCGCCAACGTCATCGCCTTGCAGTCCTTGCTTCCACGCTGGGGCGCTGTCATCTGCGCATCTTCTGCACATATCAACGTGGATGAGAACGGTGCGCCGGAGCGCATCGGCGGCTTCAAGCTGCTGCAGGTTGACACTCCCGACGGCAAACTGACTCCAGAGCTGATCGACCAGGAAGCATGGGGCTGGGGCGACGAGCACCGCGCGCAGCCGCTGGCCGTGTCGATCACCCAGGCCACCGAGCTGGGCACCCTGTACACCCCTGGGGAAATCAAGGCCATCACCGACCACGCGCACAAGCTGGGCATGAAAGTGCATCTGGATGGCTCGCGCCTGTCCAACGCCGCGGCCTCCCTGGGCGTGCCGTTGCGCGCGCTGACCACTGACGTCGGCGTGGACATTGTTTCCCTCGGCGGTACCAAGAACGGCATCCTGCTCGGTGAGGGCATTTTGACCCTGCGCAGCGAACTGGCCCAGGACCTGAAGTACCTGCGCAAGATGAACATGCAGCTGGGTTCGAAAATGCGCTTCATCTCCGCACAGCTGATCGAGCTCTACGGCACCGATCTGTGGCGCGAATTGGCAAGCCACTCCAACGCCATGGCCGCCAAGCTCTCGCAGGCAGTTGAGGAAATTGACGGAGTCCAGCTGGTCTACCCGACTCAGGCCAACGGCGTCTTCGCCCAGCTGCCTACCGAGGTCAGCGACCAGCTGCGCGAGCACTTCCGCTTCTACGACTGGGATCGCGCGGCCGGCCAAGTGCGCTGGATGTGCTCGTTCGACACCACCGAGGAAGATGTTGCAGCGTTCATTGCCAAGCTGCACGAGCTGCTCGGCGCCTACGCCGCCGCTTAGCATGAACCCGCGGTCGGCGCGCCGTACCCATGCTCGGGTACGGCGCGCTTAGACTCAAATTGTGACCAATGATCGCCCTGCTTCCGCCATTCCGAAGGCCTTTGCCACGGCCCTTGAAGAGTTGTCGCATGCCAAGGTGCGCAAGGAACTGAAATTCACCGAAATTCCGGCCCCTGGCAGGCTGGCGCCGTTCGCGCTGGCACTCAGCGGCGACGTGATGGATGTGGTTGCTCCCGGACACGGCCCCCAGGGCCAGGAGATTGGCCGCACCCCGTTCCTCCAACCAGCCGAGCAGCTGGCCACCGGACGCTTCATCCTCCTCTTCGACCCCGCAGGCCAAGAACTGTGGAATGGCCAGTTCCGCATCGTCACCTACATTCGGGCCCGTCTGGATCATGAAATGGGCCAGGATTCCATGCTGGCTTCCGTCGCGTGGTCATGGCTCGAAGAAGCCCTGCGCGATCGCGACGCCGCATACCATTCCGCTGGCGGTACTGCGACTCGGGTAATTTCCGAATCCTTCGGCAATCTCGCCGGGGAACAAGACCATATCGATATCGAGCTGCGTGCTTCCTGGTCCCCGGACTCTGACCATCTGGGAACGCATCTGAGCGCGTGGGCCGATATGGTTTGCACTTTCGCCGGCCTGCCTCCCCTGCCCGAAGGTGTGCAGCAGCTGCCTCATCGCCGCCTGAGCTAGCGACTATCAATGCGATGGAGCCGAATAGTCCTAGAATGGAAGCACCATGCCGAATTCTGACTCTTCCGCTCCCGCATCATCCACCACTGCCAACGAGGCCGCCGCACCCGTTCTGACGCCACTAAGTGCGCCACGCGACGGGATCCCCGAAGTCATCGACACCGCACCTGCCTTGCGCCGTGCAGTGCGGGCGCTGGAAGCCGGCATCGGCGATCTGGCCGTGGATACCGAAAGAGCCAGCGGGTTCCGCTACGGCCAGCGCGCCTTCTTGCTGCAGATTCGCCGAGAAGGTGCGGGTACTTGGCTGATCGACCCTGAAACCCTGGACGATCTGTCCCCGCTGCGCGAGTTCGTCAACGAGCAGCCCTGGATCCTGCATGCGGCCACCCAGGATTTGCCGTGCCTGCACGAATTGGGCATGTCCCCTACCTCGCTGTTCGATACCGAGATGGCTGGCCGTCTTGCGGGATTCCCCCGCGTCTCGCTGGGTACCATGGTGGGCGAATTGCTCGAGCTGCAGTTGGCCAAAGAACATTCGGCAGTGGACTGGTCCACCCGCCCGTTGCCTGAATCATGGCTGAACTACGCCGCACTGGATGTGGAAGTTCTCGAAGAGCTGCGCCAGGCCATCACCGCGGTGCTGGAAGTGCAGGGCAAGCTGGATTTCGCCTTCCAGGAATTCGAGTACGAACGCAATCTGCCTGACCCTTCCCCGGCACAGGTGCCGTGGCGCAAATTGTCCGGCATCCATAAGCTCAAGAGCCGACGCAATCTGGCGGTAGCTCGCGAACTGTGGCTTTCCCGCGAAGCCCTGGCGCAGAGCCGCGACGTTGCCCCGGGTCGGCTCATTCCCGACCGCGCCATCATGGCCGCCGTGGATCAGCGCGCCACCAGCGTTCCAGCGCTCTTGCAGATCCCCGGGTTCCACACGCGCAATGCCAAACGCGATGCCGCACGCTGGGTCGACGCGATCAAGCGCGGCAATAGCACCAGGGACCTGCCCGACCTGCGCGCCCCCAAGCCGGACTTGCCGCACCCCCGCTCATGGGCCGAAAAGAACCCGGCCGCGGCGAACCGGCTGGACGCGGCCAAGCTGGTCGTCAATGAGGTGAGCGAGCACTGGAATATTCCGGGCGAGAATCTCTTGACCCCGAAGTACCTGCGTGAATTGTGCTGGAATGCGCCGGCTCGCATCAGCGAGGCAAGCGTAGCGGACATGCTGGAAAATCTCGGTGCCCGCCAGTGGCAGCGTGGACTTCTTGCGGACAAGCTGGCCATCGCGTTGAAGCAGGCCTAGGCGGTTTCCAAGAAGGATTCACCGCGGGTTCCCGGATTTGCGAGGTGCTGCACTTGCACTTCAAGTTACTACTGAGTAACGTATGGTTCAGGTCACAGTGATGCTGGCCACTGCCCGGTCTTCACGGGCAGCATGAACTAAACCCAAGGAGCCCGACGGTGAGTGCCAACGCTTCGACCGTGCGCAACAATGCGCGCCCTTCGCTCGACGACCGCGATGTCGTCTTCATCGACGGGGTACGCACCCCATTTGGCAAAGCCGGCGAGAAGGGGATCTACCACGGTACCCGCGCCGATGACCTTGCCGTCAAAGCCGTACGCGGCCTGCTGGAACGCAACCCGGAAGTTCCTGCCGAGAAGATCGACGAGATCTCCATTGCCGCAACTACGCAGTCCGGCGACCAGGGCTTGACCTTGGGCCGCACCGTGGGCCTGCTCTCCGGTATCCCCAAGTCCGTTCCGGGCTTCGCCATCGACCGCATGTGCGCCGGAGCGATGACCGCCGTCACCGCGACCGCCGGCGGCATCGCTTTCGGCGCCTACGATGTAGTGGTCGCCGGCGGCGTGGAGCACATGGGCAACCACCCCATGGGCGCCGGAGCGGACCCGAACCCGCGCTTCCTCTCCGAGCGCATCGTCGACCCGCAAGCATTGAACATGGGCAATACCGCGGAGAACCTGCACGACCGCTTCCCTGCGATCACCAAGGAACGCGCCGACCGCTATGCTGTCGCATCGCAGGCCAAGCTGGCCAAGGCCTACGAGAACCAGCAGATCCAGGCCGATCTGATCCCCGTGGCAGCCAAGCGGCCGGGCGAAGGCTGGGCCGTGAACTCGGCTGACGAGCCGCCACGGCCAGGCACCACCATGGAATCGCTGGCCGAACTGCGCACCCCCTTCCGTGCCCACGGACGCGTGACCGCAGGCAACGCAGCAGGCTTGAACGACGGAGCCACCGCCGCCCTGCTGGCCAGCGGCGCGGCAGTGCGCGAACTGGGCCTGGAACCGAAGATGCGCATGGTCTCCTTCGCCTTCGCCGGCGTGGACCCGGACGTGATGGGCTACGGGCCGGTGCCGGCCACCGAAAAGGCCCTGGCCAAGGCCGGCCTTGGCATCAACGACATCGGCCTGTTCGAAATCAACGAGGCTTTCGCCGTGCAAGTGCTGTCCTTCCTCGACTACTACGGAATCGACCAGGACGATGAGCGCGTGAACCGGTACGGCGGTGCCATCGCCGTGGGCCACCCGCTGGCCTCTTCCGGCGTGCGCCTGATGTCCCAGCTGGCCCGCCAGTTCTCCGAAGACCATTCGGTGCGCTATGGCATCACCACCATGTGCATCGGCTTGGGCATGGGCGGCACAGTGATCTGGGAGAACCCAAACCACGCGGACTTCGGCAGCAAGGCATAAGGAAGAGACAATGACTGCAATGAGCAAAGATTTCCAGGCTGTCGCGCAGCTGATGCACGATGAGACTGTCACCCACACCTTCGTGAAGGATGTGGCCTTGCCAAGCGGCAAGACACTGGCACTGCTGACCCTGGATAACGGCCTGGACCACAAGAAGCCGACCACCCTCGGGCCCAATGGCCTGCTGGAACTGCGCGCCGCGCTGGAAGTCCAAGCAGAACGCGCCAAGAATGGCGAGATCGATGCCCTGGCGATCACCGGCAAGCCGTACTTCCTGATTGCCGGTGCCGACCTGTCGGCCGTCACCCGCCTGAGCGCACCGGATCAAGCAACCGCCATGGCTTCGCTGGGCCACTACACCTATGAGCTGCTTGCCGATTTGGGCGTTCCGACCTTCGCTTTCATCAACGGCCTGGCGCTCGGCGGCGGCTTGGAAATCGCGCTGGCTTGCAACTACCGCACGGTCAGCACCGCCGCGGGCGCTTTGGGCCTGCCAGAAGGTTTCCTCGGCCTGATTCCGGGTTGGGCCGGCGTATACCGCCTGCCCCGCCTAGTCGGCCCCGAGAACGCGCTGAAGGTCATGATCGAGAACCCGCTGAACAGCAACCGCACCCTCTCCGGTCCGGCAGCTGCCAAGATGGGGGTGGCCGACGCCCTGTTCGAACCAGCTGACTTCATCGAGCACTCCATTGCCTTCGCTGACGGTGTCATCTCCGGAACCACAGAGGTCAAGCGCCCCAATGCGGTCGATCCAACCGATCCCGAGGTTGCTCGCCGCTGGCTGGATGCGGCCGACGCTGCCGAAAAGTTCGTCGATGCGAAGCTGTCCGGCGCGGCCCCGGCACCGTACAAGGTGCTTGAGGTCTTCCGCAAGGGCCTGGCCGTCTCGCAGCAGGAATCAGCAGTCCTTGAAGTCGAAGCGCTGACTGGCCTGATGAGCACCCCGCAGTTCCAGAACACCGTGTACGCCTTCCTGGACCTGGTCCAGAAGCGCGGCAAGCGCCCCGCCGGCGCACCGGATCCAAAGCTCGCGCGCCCCGTTACCAAAGTGGGTGTCGTTGGCGCAGGGTTGATGGCTGGCCAGCTGGCCCTGCTGTTCGCCCGCCGCCTGAACGTTCCGGTGGTTATCACCGATCTGGATCAATCGCGCGTGGACAAGGGCCTTGCCTACATCCATGGCGAGATCGACAAGCTGCACGCCAAGGGCCGCATGAGCCAGGATGCGGTCAACCGCACCAAGGCTCTGGTTACCGGATCGGTCACCAAGAAGGCGTTCGCGGATGCCGACTTCGTCATCGAGGCCGTCTTCGAAGAGCTGAATGTGAAGAAGCAGGTTTTCGCAGAGGTTGAAGCGGTGGTCTCCCCCGAGTGCATCCTGGCCACCAACACTTCCTCGCTCTCTGTCACCGAGATGGGCCGCGACTTGTCGTATCCAGAGCGCCTGGTCGGTTTCCACTTCTTCAATCCGGTAGCCGTGATGCCGCTGCTGGAAATTGCTGCTACGGAGTGGACCAACGATTCCTCGCTGTCCACTGCATTCGTGCTGGGCAAGAAGCTGAAGAAGACCACGGTGAAAACCAAGGATTCTGCCGCATTCGTGGTCAACCGCGTACTGCTTCGCCTGATGAGTGAAGTCCAGGCCGCTTTCGACGAGGGCACCGACGCGAAGACAGCTGACTCGGCACTGACCCCCATGGGCCTGCCAATGAGCCCGTTGACCTTGTTGGCGATGGTAGGTCTGCCGGTCGCGCAGCATGTCAACGAGTCGCTGAACGCCGCTTTCGGCGAACGATTTGCCCTCTCGGAGAATCTGCAGAAACTGATCGATGCCAAGATCACTGCCCTCTGGGTCAAGGATGAGGCAGGCAACCAGGTGCTGAATCCCGAGGCTGAAAAGCTGATGGCCTTCGGCGATCAGCACTCGAGCAAGGAACAGATCCTGGCTCGTGTTCAAGATGCTCTGGCCGAGGAAATCGGGCTGCTGCTGGATGAGGGCGTCGTTGCCGAAGCAGCCGACGTCGATCTATGCATGATCACCGGTGCCGGCTGGCCAATGCACCTCGGTGGCATCACCCCGTACCTGGACCAGGTTGGCGCCTCCGAACGTGTCAACGGGAAGAGGTTCAACGGCTAGTACCTTCCGGGCCGTTCTTGGTTCCGGTGCTTCTCCCTGAGTGCTGGAACCATGCGAAATGCCGGGACCGCTTCCCTCATGAGGAAAGCTGGTCCCGGCTTCTTGCTGCCCCGTTAAGATGCAGGAACCCCGTACAGCTGGTAAATGCTGCTGTACGGGGTTCCTGCGCTCCATGGAGCGCCGCTTCGCGTGCCCGGTTACTAGATGATGTCTTCACCATTGCGGCGGGCTTCCAGCCATTCCTGGATAAATCCCCTGCTGATGAAGAACAGTACTCCGGCCACTATAACTGGCCACACCAGTACGTACAGGCTCAAGAAAAACGTCGTCATTATTTGCCTCCCAGGCTCTTGGCATCGTGTCCGGCATCTGCAGCGTCAGGCTTTCCAGGTACTGCGTCGAAGTCGCCGGTGCGTACAGCGATGACATCGAAGTCGAATTCCATCTTGGATCTGAACGACAGCAGGTAGCAGACGATGGTACTGACCGAGTAGGCAACCAGCGAGGCGCTCAAGGTCGTGTAGTCGCGCAGGAAACCGAAGACGAACGGCGCGCTGGCCAGCATCGCGACGACACCGACAATCTTGGCAACTCGCAGGCCGAAGAACCCGAAGCTCATCAACGCCACGACCACGCCGATGCCAATCACCGACAGCAGCTCGATCAGCAAGCCGGTGACGCCATTGACTGGGATCAGTTCGAAGCGAACAGGGATGAAGATCGCCAGTGCAACGAGTACCGAAACGGTGAAGGCCTTGTTGGTGACCTTTTTCCAGTAGAAGCTGGCCAGAACCGGGAAGACCAGAGCACCCCAAAGAGCTCCGACGAAGACCAGCAGGTCCAGGATGTTCAGCTGCATGCTCGCGAAAGCGACTGCCAATGCGGTGGCAACGACCATGGTCGCACGGCCAATGAGCAGCATCTTCTTCGGATCGGCCTTGTCCTTGCCGGCAACGTTCTGGCCGTACACGTCAGCCATCACAATCGAAGACAGGGCCGCCAAGTCCGAGTCAGCAGTTGACGACAGCGCACCAATGATCATGATGAAGAACAATGCCAGCAGAACACCTGGAAGGTAGCTGGCAGCCATCTCGGGGATGAGGTTGTTCATGTCTCCACCCGACGGCTCGAACCCAAGGTACAGGGCGAGCACGCCGAGCATGCCCACGCCGATGACCATCGCTCCGTAGCCGATGGTTGCAGTGATGAAGGTTGGCTTGATCAAGTCCTCGCGTACTGCGAAGAGCCGCTGGGCAATAGTCTGGTTGCCAATTGCGTAGGCCAGAACGGCTGCAATGTAGGGTGCCCCCTGGCCCAGGAATGCTTCAGAGGAGAAGAAATTGGACTGTTGCGGGGTCAAGTTGCTCGCACCGGTTTCGAATGCGGCCGGGAACCCTGCGGCAAAGAAGATCGCCGGGACAATGATTGCTACAGCGCCCAGCATGCCTACGACCTGGACAAAGTCGGTCAGTACCGAGGCACGGAACCCGGACCACAGGGTGTAGAGCAGAACGCCACCGGCAACGGCCAGCACGCCCTGGATGAAGTTGAACGGCGAGAGCATCGAGATCAATACGCCACCGGCGATGAAGTTGGACATCAAGGAGATGACCGAACCGACAATATTCGACCCGGCCAGCATCAGCTGGCTGGAGCGGCCGTGGCGTGCATGCATGACCTCGGCGAGGGTGTGCGCGCGGGGCGCGACCTTGCGAATCCGCTTGCCGAATGGGTAGATGAACAGAATCATCAACGCGCCCCAGAGCCCATAGTGGATCGGACCGGAGATTCCATAGGTGTACCCGGAGGTGGCTGAGGCGTACATCGACGAAGCCCAGATCCAGGTAGCCGTCATACTTGCAGCGGAAATTCCGAATCCAATTTTATTTCCCGCCGTCATGTAGTCGTCGGCGTTCTCTTTTTTCTTTCCGATTCGGGTGGAAATAAAGAAGGTGCCTCCGTAGAAGAGCACCAATAGCAAGACAACAGTTAGGGCGCTGAAGTGCACTATTTCGTTATTCACGCGCCACCTCCCTCTAATAGACAGTGATGAGATTCGCGCCGGGAGCTAAATGCTCAACCGGCGACTTATCCTGCACGTCTTCCTGCGAGATTTCATCGCAAGGGGTAAATTTCAGCCGACGCGCACAAGCCCCTGGGCCCATGAACCACTTCCCTACACTCAAGTTTCGTTCGTTTCTCATTCGTATCGTTCATCCCTAGTCACGGGGAGCACCAGCTCGTGGATTCGTTCCAGACCTAGCGCTTTTGGCTTCACAACGTGAATCCGGACCCATGGTTTGCCTGCATCGCACTTGCGGCTATCCATATTGTCGCGCAATGGCGCTTCGGGTCAGTTCAGGCGCGGTACTCGCGTTGGCGAATACCGCCGGTTTTCCATCGGAGGGCTGCTACCCGGAACTCAACACGCGATTACTGCGCGGAGTAACTCAGTCGGCGATAAAACGCCGGACAGGAAAACAGCGAAAGCTCTCTCCGAAATTAGTAGCTTCAACTAACTACATACAAATATTAGCATGAATGCAAAGATATTCGAATCTTCCGCCGCAAGGCAGCGGGGCAACCCACTCACCGATCGGCCGGCAGGGGCACGATGTTGAATCAGCCCATCGCCTGTATCAATCACGGGACTACCTTGCAGATGCGTGTAACGGTGCGCACATAAGTGCGGAAAACCGGGATAAAAAATATCTAGTTCTGGCCGTTCCATTCCCCACTGGGAGACGGGCGGGCATGCCCCAATTACACCACCCGAAATGCCCCACCTGGATTACTAACCTCTCCAAAGTGCGGGATTCAGAGCCATGCCGAGGGAGCACCCGGCGCTATGGATACTCTCGGGACTTCGAAAACACTGCATAAATATTCATAGTATTCGATACCGCCTGGCGAACGCATGCAGACCGCTCCCCCGCCGATCAAACTCACCGCATGCCGCATCCTCCTGACGCGGACGCTTTGCTCTTAGCGCCGGCACAGAGATCTCTGCCAGAATGGGTGCATGACTGACATCGCCCGACCAGCCCGTCGTACGTTCATGTGCGCCTCGGCAGCACTTGGTTCCGCCGCACTGCTCACCGCCTGCGGTGATGGACATTCTGAAGCCGACACCCCCGAGGCATTGCCGATCCCTGAACCAACCGGAGAAGGACAGGCGCTCATGAAGGCCAAGGACCTTGCCATCGGATCGCGTGCACTCGCTCCAGCCAAGGATCCTTCCGGAAAAGAAGTAGGCGTTTTGCTCTTCCGCAAGGATGAGAAGACAGTTTTGGCCTACTCGAACGTCTGCACCCACCAGGGTTGTGCCGTGAGCCCGAAGTCCAGCAAGGAAGATTTCTACTGCGCCTGCCATGGCTCACGATTCGCACCCGCTGACGGTACCGTGGACGAAGGTCCAGCTATCGCGGCTCTGCCACGCTACGCGGCGGCAATTGAAGGTGACGACATCGTCGCCTATATCACCGCCGCAGAGTAGTTTCCCAGCTCTTTTAAAGCACGAAAGGCTGAACCCGGATGGGTTCAGCCTTTCGTGCTTTCTAATTGGTTCGTTTAGAACAATGCAACCTTCTGCGGGGTCGGGAAGAGCTCATCCATCTGGACCCGTTCCGCAGCGCTCGGAACCCAACGCACCGCTGCAGCGTTGGCTCGAATCTGCTCGGGACGGGTGGCACCGGCAATCACTGAGGCCACCGGCGACTGCGCTGCCAGCCACGAAAACGCCAATTCGATCGGCGTCAGATCCCGTTCGGCGGCAAACGCATCGAATTGATCCAACTGCTCGAAATCGCTGGTTTCCACGAGATGCTGACGAGCGTGAGTCAGGCGACTGCCTTCTGGGGCATGCCCCTTGGAGTATTTCCCGGTCAGCAGGCCGTTTGCCAGCGGGAAGTAGGGCAAGACGCCCAGATCGAATTCACGAGCCGCTGGAAGCACTTCCAGTTCTGCACGGCGGTCAATCAGGTTGTAGTGATTCTGTGCCGAGACGAATCGCTCGGTTCCCAATTCACGGGCCACGTACTCCGCCTGGGCGATTTGCCAGCCGGCCCGGTTGGAATGACCGATGTAGCGAACCTTGCCGCTGGTGACTAGCTCATCCATAGCCCGCAAGGTTTCTTCGATGGGAGTGTTCGCATCTGGGGTATGGAACTGATACAGGTCGATGTAGTCGGTACCGAGCCGCTTGAGCGACGCTTCGACGGCTTTGACGATATAACGGCGCGAACCACGTGCATTGAAGTCCGGACCATTTGCGCCCTGCATATCCATGCCGAATTTGGTGGCCAGCACGATGTCATTGCGTGCTTGCCCTAGCGCTTTGCCCAGACGGATTTCGGAAAGCCCTGGTTCCTTTCCATAGACATCCGCGACATCGAAGAGCGTAATACCCGCATCAAGCGCCGCATGGATAACCGCGTCGGTTCCTTCTTGGGATTCGGTCGCAGTACCTGCGCGGCCAAGATTGTTGCAGCCTAGCCCGACGACGGAAACACTCAGGCCGCTGCGGCCTAGCTGACGGAATTCCATGGACACCTCATCTGTTGGTTTGTTCATCCGCTTCACTGAGCGACGTTATACCCATAGGCTATCCGGTAGGTAGTTGTGCTCAACATTTCACAGCACAATTCACTGCATTGCATATTTATCCATTAGGATGGAAACATGTCTAAAGTTCTTACCAATCTCCCTGTAGGCGAGCGCGTAGGTATCGCGTTCTCCGGTGGCCTCGACACCTCGGTGGCAGTAGCCTGGATGCGCGACAAGGGCGCCATCCCTTACACCTACACTGGCGACCTCGGCCAGTACGACGAGCCAGATATCGACGCTGTACCTGGCCGTGCATTGGAGTACGGTGCAGAGAACTCCCGCCTGGTTGATTGCAAGCCTGCTCTGGTTGAAGAAGGCTTCGCAGCACTCGCCTGCGGCGCTTTCCACATCCGCACTGGCGGCAAGACCTACTTCAACACCACCCCGCTGGGCCGCGCCGTCACCGGCACCCTGCTGGTCCGCGCAATGCGCGAAGATGGCGTGGATGTCTGGGGCGACGGTTCGACCTACAAGGGCAACGACATCGAGCGCTTCTACCGCTACGGCTTGATGGCCAACCCTAAGCTGCGCATCTACAAGCCATGGCTCGACCCCAACTTCGTTGCAGAGCTTGGTGGCCGCCAGGAAATGTCCGAATGGCTGCAGGAGCACGGTTTCCCTTACCGCGATTCGGCCGAAAAGGCCTACTCAACCGATGCCAACATCTGGGGCGCAACCCACGAGGCGAAGACCCTGGAACTGCTGAACAGCTCCATCGAGTCTGTTGAGCCGATCATGGGCGTGAAGTACTGGGACGAGAACGTAGAGATCAAGACCGAAGATGTCTCGGTTTCCTTCGTCGCTGGCCGCCCGGTAGCCATCAATGGCAAGGAGTTCACCGATCCGGTGGCTCTGGTCAACGAAGCTAATATCATCGGCGGACGCCATGGTCTGGGCATGAGCGACCAGATCGAGAACCGCATCATCGAGGCCAAGTCCCGTGGCATCTACGAAGCACCAGCAATGGCGCTGCTGTACATCGCCTACGAACGCCTCGTGAACGCGATCCACAACGAAGACACCGTGGCCAGCTACCACAACGAAGGCCGCCGCTTGGGCCGTCTGATGTACGAAGGCCGCTGGCTGGACCCGCAGGCCCTGATGCTGCGCGAATCGCTGCAGCGCTGGGTCGGCTCGGCCATCACCGGTACCGTCACCATCCGCTTGCGCCGTGGCGACGACTACACGATCGTGAACACCGAGGGCGAGAACCTGAGCTACCACCCGGACAAGCTTTCGATGGAGCGCGTAGGCGACGCCGCTTTCGGCCCAGTGGACCGCATCGGCCAGCTGACCATGCGCAACCTGGATATCGCGGACTCCCGCGGCCGCCTGGAGCAGTACGCCAACATGGGCCTGGTCGGCGGCACCACCGCTGAACTCGTCGGCTCGCTGGAAGCTGGCGGAGCTGATGACATCGTGAACGCAACCCAGGTTGATAGCGATGACCTGGCGACCGACCGCGCTATCGAGTCTGCTGCATTCGACGCAGGCACCGACTAGACGCCAAGGCACAGCTAGAGGATCGGCCAGGTTCTCCCTTCACGGGGAGAACCTGGCCGATCTTTTATTCTGCCCGGAAACCGGTCAGCGCAAAAAAATAGTCCCAGACGTGTGAACGTCCGGGACTAGCCTGGGTTGCAGGCTGTCAGCCCTCGATCAAGGACAGCAGCGGGCTCACCGCGATGGTGAAACCAATCAAGGAAATCAGTCGAAGTACCATGCGGACACGTGCTCCCTGCTTGGTATTCGGTTCTGGCAGGCGGAAGCCCTGTTCAACGATCCACACCAATATGGCAATGACAACTCCGGTCAAGGCAACCTGCGCTGGGGCGAGGCCAGAAAGCAGGGACACCACTCCAATGCCGATGATGACACCGACGCAAGCCTGGAAAACCAGGTGCAACGGCGTGCGGGTTGCTCCCATCCGCGGGACTTTACGCTGGGCACCGGGGGTCTCGTCCCGGTCTTCTTGTGGAATCATTTCTCCTTGTTTCCTGCTCGTTTAAACCTGTGCTTTCGCGGGGCCGCGCGAAGACACCACTTCCTTGGACAACAGCAGGCCACTGCCGCCGTTAAAAACCACAGTACCGAACCGTGGAGCCCGGGCTACTTCTTCGAATCCCAGGGCACGATGAAGCGCCAAAGACGCAGTATTCTGCGCGTTGACCACGCACCATGCGGTCGAAGCGCGCTGCGCAATCCATGACAGCCTGGCCTCGGTTAGGCTTCGTGCCACGCCCCGTTGCCGGTATCCGCAGGCAACCTCGATCCCGGCAAGGTAATAGCCAGCTGGCGCCAACGGATCAGCAGGCTCCCACCAATGGGCTCGAGCCCAGCCAAGCAGCTCTCCGGCCGGGTTCTTGACGACTACCTGGCATTCACCAGCGCCCCAATTTCCAGGTTCAGCCTGACGCCCCAAACTCTCCGACAGCCGACGGATGGCCGGGTGGTCCGCTGCCTGCATTGGCTGCGTCGCAACTATGGGGCTTATCATTCGTGATCAGTCGATGGACATCGGCTTTGGTGGCATCGGGTGCGCCATCTTCAGCTTGTTCAATTCCGCATAGGGCGCAACACCGATACTCATCTTGGTGAAGTCCAGCTTGGCTTCGCGGATGCACGTCTTGATCGCAGCGACTGCAAGCTTTGGAGCTGGTGATAGGACTCGGATGTTCAGCTTTCGGTTACCGAAATCGCTGGACTCCACCGTGCCAAGTCCGCGCCATGCCAAGTGGCCGGTCAGCGCTTCCTTGGCCTTCTTGTCCAGGTACTGGTCGCGCTCGGTGCCATTTGCGGATTTCAGCGCGTACTGCACGATAACCCACGACTGATCTTCTTCCTTGATCTCTGCATAGCCTTCGGCAGCACAGGCTTCAGCGAAACCAGCGAACAATTCGTCGGCGCGGTCGGTGTTTACGTCCTGGACTTCATTGGTCTTGGACATATGTCCCACGGTGCCGTGATTGATCACGAACTGACCCAATTCATCGTCCTCGAACTGCTGGAACCATGCCTCGCGGAATTCCAGTTCGTTCTTTTCGTTCATCCGGTAGGTGCGAATGATCGCCATGTGATTACCCCTTGGGTCTACGGTGTGCTTAGTTATCTAAATTTTTGGAGGCTTCGGCAAGCTGTGCGGCTAGGCGCTCAGCCTTGGATTGCCAGGTGGCGCGGTGTTCGGCATTGAACGGTGCATCGTTGTTGATCACGGTGCCGAGCAACAGTCCAGCTTCTCTTCCAATACTACGAACTAGGGAAGCTGGATAGTTCATGCCTATTTCATGTTCGGCGAATTCATCTTCATCATCAAGGAACACGCCTTGGCTACGTGAACGAATCACGTCCAAATCCATGTCAATGGAGTTGACTTCCCAAGCGCCACGCTTCATCCGTCGCCATCCGATGTTGCTGGACAGGTCGATGTAGACATCAAAATCTTCCAGTGCATCCGCATAGAGGGTGGCAATCCACTGGCCCGAGTGTGGAATCAGGCAGAGCGCATTACTCGCTGCCAAGTGTGCGGTGCCCGGACGGGCTACCAGTGCGCCGGCCGGCTGGTGAAGCCAATGTCCGTATTTGTCCTGTCCGAGATAAAATCCGGGCACCACCCAGTGCGGGCTGGAATCATACTTCCAGGCGCGCGCTACCACCAAGGAACCCTCGGCGATAGTTTCTGGGCTACGGGGCAGGTCTACCGGGCAGCCGGACGGTGAGCTCACAGCTTCGGAATCTGACCGGTAGGCAGGTCTTGTCCAGGGAGGGGCCGGGCGAATGGAACCTTGGTTCCCAGAACCTGCGCCAGGGTATCGCGGGCTACCTGCTGTGCAGTCAGTCCAACGCGGTCCAAGACCTCAGCACGAGTTCCGTGCGCCAAGAATTCGGTAGGCAAACCTACTTCGTTCAGAGCCGTATCGACACCCGCTGCACGCATTTCGGTGCGCAAGCGCGAACCCACACCGCCGGCTCGGACGCCATCTTCGATGCAGACCACAATGCGGTGACGGGCTGCCAGTGAAATCACCGAGGTTGGCATTGGTAGAACCCAACGAGGATCCACCACGGTCACCGATACGCCCTGGCTGTTCAGTCGTTCTGCGACATCCAGCGAAAGCTCGCTCATGGCGCCCACGGAAACGATGAGAACATCCGGTGCGGAACGGTCCCCCAAGCGTGCCAGAACATCCACGCCATCTGGCAGGCGGTCCACAGCTTCGATGGGTTCACCCACCGAGCCCTTGGAGAATCGCACGACACTTGGCGCATCATTGATGTCAAGGGCTTCACGCAGTTCCTCCCGCAGGCGGTCGGCATCGCGCGGCGCAGCCAGATGCAGGTTAGGCACGATCTGGGTCAGCGCCATATCCCACATGCCGTGGTGGCTGGCGCCGTCCGGGCCGGTGACTCCAGCGCGGTCCAGCACGATGGTGACACCTGCCTTATGCAGGGCCACGTCCATCAGCAATTGGTCAAAGGCACGGTTGAGGAAGGTCGCGTAGACGCAGACCACCGGGTGCAGTCCGCCAAAGGCAAGGCCGGCGGCAGTAGTCATGGCGTGCTGTTCGGCGATGCCCACGTCAATGACGCGTTCAGGGTGTTCCTGGGACATTTTCTTCAGGCCCACTGGCTGCAGCATGGCACCGGTGATCGCCACAATGTCCTCGCGCTCGTTGGCCACCGCCGCGATCTCTTCGCCGAAGACGCTGGTCCAGCTCTGCGCGCTGGACTTGGAAACCGGCAGACCGGTGATTGGGTCGATAACGCCAACGGCGTGGAACTGGTCAGCTTCATCGGCGCGGGCCGGAGCGTAGCCGTGGCCCTTCTCAGTCAGGGCATGCACGAGCACTGGGCCCGCGTACTGCTTGGCCTGCTGCAGCGCTTCTTCTACTGCGCGCTGGTTGTGGCCATCGATCGGGCCGATGTACTTCAGGCCCAGGTCCTCGAACAGGCCTTGCGGTGCCCACCAGTCCTTGATGCCCTTCTTGGTGGCGTGAAGGGACTTGTAAGTGAAATCGCCTACTGGCCCGGATCCCTTGAGCTTGACCTTGAGCTTGTCCATGGCGTTCTCGTAGGCCGGGTGGGTACGGAACTTGTCCAGCTGCTGGCGCAGTCCCGAAAGCTGGTTGGCCAGGCCGCCGATGGTCGGGGCGTAGGAGCGGCCGTTGTCGTTGACCACGATGACTGCTTTGCGGTCCTTGTCGGCAGCGATGTTGTTGACTGCTTCCCAGGCCATGCCGCCGGTCAAGGCGCCATCGCCCACCAGGGCTACGGCGTAGCGGTCATTGTTATTCATCAGCTTGTTGGCGCGGGAAATTCCATCAACCCACGACAGCGAGGAGGAAGCATGGGAGGACTCAACCACATCGTGTTCTGATTCACCGCGGTCAGGGTAGCCCGACAGGCCTCCTTGCTGGCGCAAGGTCTCGAAATTCTGGCGTCCGGTAACCAGCTTGTGCACATACGACTGGTGTCCCGTATCGAAGACGATGGAGTCAGTTGGGGAATCGAAGACACGATGGATGCCCAAGGTCAGCTCGATAACACCGAGATTGGGACCCAAATGGCCGCCAGTACGAGCAACATTGTCGATGAGGAAGCCGCGGATTTCCTCCGCCAAGTCGTCGAGCTGCTCGAGGGTAAGCGCCCGCAGGTCACTTGGTTTCTTGATGGTCTTCAATAAAGACACGTTCATCCCCTTCACAAATTCGCCGACAATAGGCTGGAAAGCCCATGCGAAATACCTAGTTTACCGCGTTCAAGGCTTCTTTCATTATCCGTCAACGTCCGTGCTGGTGCTAATTTCCTAGCAATGACGTTCACTACCCCGAACGCATGTGCCCGTTCGCGTGCGAGCCTAGTTGCGGTCCAGCGTATCGGCCAGCATTTGCAGCCCTTGCGCTTCGAAGGATTCATCTCCAACTTCATAAGACCAGACGGCCGTGCCCAGGCCTTCACGTAGTTGCATCATTTTCCATGATAATTCTTCGCGCGGATCATAGCCGTAGCCCTGAAGGAAGGCTTGTTCCAGCTCCGGATGCCCCACCCACTGCTGTAGTGAGAGTCGCGCGAAGTCGCTGGAAGCTGGACGGAATTCAAAACGTCCAAAATCAATGACTTTCAGTTTTCCTTGGTCTACGAGCCAATTACGAGGCTGCCAGTCTCCGTGCGTTGGGACGACGGCCACGGATTTAGGCTCGTAGCTGGTGAACAGGTCCCTGATCTGCCGGCACCGTGAAGCACCGATGCGGTGCTTGCGTTCAAGCAGCTGAAGGAATTTTGCCGTCAGCCGGGCTTCGTAGCCATGAGCAACACGCTGTTCTTGATCGTGCAGCAACCTGAGCGCGTGTCCCGCCTGTCGATGCGAATCCGGCGCGTATTCATTTTCTGTCCCTACGCACAGTTCTCCGGGTTGGTAGTCCAGCACTGCCAGGCGGTGCACGTCGCTTGAAAAACGCAGCCGCGCGGCCAGCCCGGCTTCGGCAAGTACACGCGTGTACCGGCGATGTGCTTCCAGCTCCCGGATGATGTGATGGTTGCTTTCGCCCGCGGTCTTGAGCACGAAGTGCTTTCCGGCTGCATCCAAATGGAGGACTTTAATGTCTGTCAGCCCCCAAGACATGTCCGAAACGACTGTTGCCTCTCCGAGCCAGGAACGCACTTGGTGCACTTGGCCCGCATTCAGCAGATCTTCAAGGGCAGGTGACGTCATCGGAAGTTCCTCTCCGCCAACAGTTTTCTGGAAGTGATTCCCGAGTCTAGCAATTGATCTCCAGGCTCCCTGCGGGCGGCGCTAAGCTGAGCGTATGCCATCTTCCTTCGATCCTCATCACGTCTCAGCGAGTTATTCGAGTCTCGCCAGCGCCTATATCGATCTGTTCGCTTCGCCCGAGCAGGCGGAGCTTGAAGACCGGGAGCTGATTGCGGCGTGGGCGGGGCAGCTGGAGGGGCCGGTCCTGGACGCTGGCTGCGGGCCTGGGCATTGGACACAGTTCATCGCCGATGCCCATCGGCCGGCTACAGGCGTTGACCTCGTTCCGGAGTTTCTTCACTTCGCACGGCGCAACTTCCAGAAGCCCGATTTCCTGCGTGCGGACTTGGCACAGTTGCCGTTCGAAGACCACCATTTTTCCGGGGTGCTCGCCTGGTACTCGGTAATCCATGCTCCTCCAGCCGAGCTTCCGCAGCTGTTGGGCGAGTTTGCCCGGGTGCTCAAGCCACGCGGCAAGCTGCTGCTCGGATTCTTTGCCGGGGATCAGCTAGAAGCCTTTGGCCACCAGGTCGCCCCGGCCTGGTATTGGCCGCCCGGGGAATTGGAGCTGTTGTTGGAAACGTCAGGCTTCAGCGTGCTGGAAGTTGGCACCCGCACCCGGTCCACGGCCCGCACCCATGGTCAGCTGAGTGCGCAAAAGGCTGGTTAAAAACCTGAGACCCAAGGCAATTGCCTTGGGTCTCAGGTTTTCCCGCGATGCGGAACTACTTAGAGATTCGCTTCGACCGGAGCCGAGGTGGATCTGCTAGTTGGCAGCGGCGATCTGGCGCAGTACGTACTGCAGGATGCCACCGTTGCGGTAGTAGTCAGCTTCACCTGGGGTGTCGATGCGCAGAACTGCGTCGAACTCGGTAACCTTGCCGTCTTGTGCGGTTGCGGTAACCTTCAGGGTCTTCGGGGTGGTGCCGTTGTTCAGCTCGGTCACGCCGGAGACAGCGAAGGTCTCGGTTCCGGTCAGACCCAGCGAATCAGCGGATTCGCCCTCTGGGAACTGCAGCGGCAGAACGCCCATGCCGATCAGGTTCGAGCGGTGGATACGCTCGAATGATTCGGTGATGACGGCCTTGACGCCCAGCAATGCGGTGCCCTTGGCAGCCCAGTCACGCGAGGAGCCCGAGCCGTATTCCTTGCCGCCAAGAACGACCAGCGGGGTGCCGGCAGCCTTGTAGTTCTCTGCAGCGTCGTAGACGTAAGCCTGCGGAGCATCAGCCTGGGTGAAGTCGCGGGTGAAGCCACCCTCGACGCCGTCCAGCAGCTGGTTCTTGATGCGGATGTTGGCGAAGGTACCGCGGATCATGACTTCGTGGTTGCCACGGCGCGAGCCGTAGGAGTTGAAGTCCTTGCGATCCACGCCGTTCTCGATCAGGTAGCGGCCAGCCGGGGTTTCCGACTTGAACGAACCTGCAGGCGAGATGTGGTCGGTGGTCACCGAGTCGCCCAGCTTCAGCAGCACGCGAGCGCCGCTGATGTCCTGGACTGGCTGGGGCTCGGCGGTCATGCCGTCGAAGTACGGTGCCTTGCGTGCGTAGGTCGACTTCTCGTCCCATGCGAAGGTCGAACCCTCCGGGGTGTCCAGTGCCTTCCAGCGAGCGTCGCCTTCGAAGACTCCGTCGTAGCCCTTGGCGAACATTTCCTTGTCGATCGACGAGTCAATGATCTCCTGGACCTCGACAGGCGATGGCCAGATGTCCTTCAGGAAGACATCGTTGCCCTCGGCGTCCTGGCCCAGTGCGTCGGTCTCGAAGTCGAAGTCCATGGTGCCAGCCAGTGCGTAGGCGATGACCAGTGGCGGGGAAGCCAGGTAGTTCATCTTCACGTCTGGGTTGATGCGGCCTTCGAAGTTGCGGTTGCCCGAAAGAACTGCGGTAGCTGCGAGGTCGTTGGCGTTGATGGCCTCGGAGATCTCGGCATCCAATGGACCGGAGTTGCCGATGCACGTTGCGCAACCGTAGCCAACAACGAAGAAGCCGAGCTTCTCCAGGTATGGCAGCAGGCCGGACTTCTCGTAGTACTCGGTAACGACCTTCGAGCCTGGCGCGACCGAAGTCTTGACCCATGGCTTGGAGGTCAGGCCCTTGTCAGCTGCGTTGCGAGCCAGTACGGCTGCGGCCAGCATGACCGAAGGGTTGGAGGTGTTGGTGCACGAGGTGATCGAAGCGATCGAAACCAGGCCGTGGTCCAGGGTGAACTGGGTGCCATCTTCCTTGGTGACATCGACGGCTACCGACGGGCGGCCAGCGCCCTGGGTGTCGTCGGCGTTCGATACGTAGTTGTGCAGGTCCTTGCGGAACTGTTCCTTCGAGGAAGACAGCTCGATGCGGTCCTGTGGACGCTTCGGGCCGGCGATCGATGGAACCACGGTCGACAGATCCAGCTCGAGGTATTCCGAGAAACGGATCTCGCGGCTTGGATCGTGCCACATGCCCTGTTCCTTGGCGTAAGCCTCGACCAGTGCCACGTTCTCGTCGCTGCGGCCGGTCAGGCGCAGGTAGTCGAGGGTGACATCGTCGATCGGGAACATCGCGGCAGTGGAGCCGAATTCTGGGGACATGTTGCCGATGGTTGCACGGTTGGCCAGTGGCACTGCTGCCACGCCTTCGCCGTAGAACTCAACGAACTTGCCAACAACGCCGTGCTTGCGCAGCATTTCGGTGATGGTCAGCACCACGTCGGTTGCGGTGGCGCCAGCTGGGATCGAGCCAGCCAGCTTGAAGCCGACAACGCGTGGGATCAGCATGGAGACAGGCTGGCCGAGCATTGCTGCCTCGGCTTCGATGCCGCCAACGCCCCAACCCAGCACGCCCAGGCCGTTGACCATGGTGGTGTGGGAGTCGGTGCCTACGCAGCTATCCGGGTAAGCGCGCAGTACGCCGTTGACCTCGCGGGTCATGACGGTGCGTGCCAGGTACTCGATGTTGACCTGGTGCACGATACCGGTGCCCGGTGGGACGACCTTGAAGTCATCGAATGCAGTCTGGCCCCAGCGCAGGAACTGGTAACGCTCGCCGTTGCGCTGGTACTCGATCTCCATGTTGCGCTCGACAGCGCCTTCGAAACCGAAGGTGTCGATCTGCACGGAGTGGTCGATGACCATTTCGGCTGGTGCCAGCGGGTTAACGCGGGTTGGGTCACCGCCGAGGTCCTTGACGGCCTCGCGCATGGTTGCCAAGTCAACGACACAAGGCACGCCGGTGAAGTCCTGCATCAGCACACGTGCAGGGGTGAACTGGATTTCGGTGTTCGGCTGAGCCGAAGCATCCCACTGACCCAGTGCATTGATGTGCTCGTTGGTTACGTTCGCGCCGTCTTCGGTGCGAAGCAGGTTCTCAAGAAGAACCTTAAGGCTGTAAGGAAGGCTGTCCGAGCCTTCAACCGTATTTAGTCGGTAAATTTCGTATTCGGTTCCATTGACGTCAAGTACGCCCTTGGCACCGAAGCTGTCCACATTGCTCACGTGGGACTCCTCTCGCCAGACACTCATTCTGTTGCACACGCACACTGTAATTCCAGTTAGGAGTTCCTAACTGAGATAGTCAGGCTCCTAGCGTGGCAGAGCTAAAACCAGTCTATCGCCTAAGCTCATAAAAAGACTCCTCGGAATAAATTTTCATCCGAATTCGTGTCTAATCGGACAATTTCAGGTGTTTAACGGCGCACGAAGAACCCGATGGACTCCATATGGTGGGTATGCGGGTACAAATCGTGAATCTCCATATGCTCTAATTCGTAGCCGCGGCCCATCAAACGCGCGGTATCACGGGCGAAAGCCGCAGGGTCGCAGGACACGTAACAAATCCGGGATGCAGCAATGGAAGCCAGCTCCGCAGCCACCTGCTTATCGATCCCGGTGCGGGGCGGGTCAAGTACCACGGCGTCCAGGGAGGCATCCCCGGCGACCTGCCGTAACACTCGCTCAACACGGCCTCGGATCACCGTGGCCTGCGAATAGGAGCGCAGATTCTTCTTCGCATCGGCATGCGTGCCCGGAGCGCCTTCAATTGAGAAGACCCGGCCCTGGGAGCCAACTGCCTTAGCCAACGGGACGGAGAACAAGCCAGCACCCGCATAGAGGTCGGCGATTTGCTCGCCAGCGGCTGGCTCGGTCAGTTCAACTACGCGCTGGGAAAGCAGGCTGGCCGCCTCTCGATGCACCTGCCAGAAGCCTTCACCGGTAATCCGGAACTTCTCCCCCAGTACCTTTTCGGTCAGGAACGCCGAACCAGCCAAGGTCTGCAAGCTGCCTTTGCCGTCAGCCGCCGAGCCGCCCCGCTGGCTGAAAGCGGCGACATTGACACCCTCCGGGAACTGCTTTGCCACCTTTGCCGCGGCGCCGGTACTTGCTTCAGCCAGCAGGATCAGCACGGTCTGGTCATCCTGGCTGGATACCGCAGCCTCGACACGCTCGATTCCGCTGTAGTCCACAGAGTACAAGCCGGTGGCCTCGATAGCCGGATGGGCCAATGGCATCTGCGCGATGCCGGTCAACTGGTTACTGCGGAATGCGCTCATCGCGAGCTTGCCCTGTGCGTCCACCGAATAGGACATCCGGGTACGCCAGCCCAGGCCGTCGGCCGCGCCCTTGACCGCTTGCACCGCAGGGAAGTTGTAGTCCTCCGCCTTCAGGCCGCCTAGACGGGTCATCTGCTCGGCAGCAACCTGCGACTTGAGCTCACGCTGGTGCTCAAGGGTGATGTGGCCGAACTCTGCGCCACCCACCGGGTCACGATGCTTCAGGGCATCAGCGGCATCCCAGAAGTGGGGCACGCGGTGCTCGCTGGCTTCGAGCACCTCGGCGACGTCGGCACGCCAGAATTTGGCCTCCGGCGCACTGTCCGTCAGGCGCACATTCACCAGTTCTCCGGGAATGCCGTGGCGCACGAAGATCACGCGGCCCTCATGGCGGGCGACGGTGTGGCCGCCATGGGCAATCTTGCCCAGGCGGACGGTGAGCATTGGTGTTTCAGTCATCGATCTTGTCTTTCATCAGAAGCATTGAATTCAGCGGTGTGCCGAAGATTCTTCGGTCGGCCCGCCGCCCAGGGCATGCGAAGCACTGAGCAAGCGCCATGGAACCGAGGCGATCAAGACGCCCGGTTCATAGTGCAGCCGGTTTTTCACTCGTAAAGCGGTTTGGTTGTGCACCAGCTGTTCCCACCAGTGGCCCACTACGTATTCAGGGATGTACACGACGATCAGTTCCCGCGGGGATTCACGCTTGATGGAACGAATATGCTCAATCAGCGCCCCGGGGATATCGCGGTACGGAGAAGCCAGGGCGGTGATCGGCACCGGAATCTGCAGGCGTTCCCAGTCCCGGAGGGTCTTTTCGGTTTTGCTTCGTTCCACATCCACGATGATTGCTTCGAGCTTCGAGGGACGCGAAGCTCGGGCGAAGGCCAAGGCCCGCAGCACCGGCTTGCGCACGGTGGAGACCAGCACCAGTGCATGCACCCGGGAGGGCAAGGCCGTGGCGGCAACGTCCTCATCCACCGCCAGCTCGTCGTCAACCTTCTGGTAGTGGCGCTGCAGTGAATCCATGATCAGCATCAAGGCCGCAATGCCCAGCACGGCCAACCACGCGCCGTGGACCAAGCGGGTGGCCAAGACGACCACCAGCACCAGTGCCGATAGGATCAGGCCCACCAGGTTCAGCAGGCGCTTGCGCTGCTTGGCCGCACGGATCCTGCGGTCGGCAATGGGAACCAGCACGCGTTTCCAGTGCTTGAGCATGGCCAGCTGGCTGAGCGTAAAGGAAACGAACACGCCCACCACGTACAGCTGGACCAGCAAGGTGACATCGCCTTGGAACAGCAGCACCAGTGCAATCGCGGCAACGCCCAGGGACAATATGCCGTTGGAGAAGCCCAGCCGATCACCGCGGGTACGCAGCTGGCGTGGCAGGAAGCCGTCGGTAGCCAGATGGCTGGCCAGCAGGGGGAAGGAGTTGAAGGCCTGGTTTCCGGCCAGCAGCAGCACGGCAATGGTCAGCACCGAAACAATGACCAGGCCGAAGGTGAAATCGCCGAACACGGCTTGCGCCAGCTGGCCAAGGACCGGGACCTGCACAAACCCTTCAGGGATCGGGGCACCGTCGAGCAAGAATGAGGCCTGCGGGTCGGCGACGACCTTGATGCCGGTGGCACGGGCAAGCATCAGCGTGCCAAGTGTCAGCACCCCGGAGAGCAGGCCCAGCACCAGCAGGATCCGCGCCGCGTTCTTGGCCCGCGGCTTGGCCAGGGTCTGCACGTTCGAGATCGGGACCTCGATACCGGTCAGCGCCGCCGAACCCGTACTGAAAGCACGCAGGATCAGCAATGCACCGACGACACCGTGCAGCCCATTGGCAAACTCTTCTTCCGGCACAATCGTGAAATCCGCGCTCGGGGCAAGCCCGAGGGTACCGGTCAGCGCCATCACCCCGCCGATAGCGACCAGCAGCAGCATGCCGATCACGAAGAGGTAGACCGGAATGGCCAGGGTCCAGCGCCCTTGTCCCCTGCCGCGCAGATTACCGACCACGAGGAATGCGACAAGTCCAGCAGCCACCCAAGCCTTGTACTCGGCCACTGCAGGTAAAATGGCGGCGAGATACAGGGCAGCTGATGAGCTGGACACAGCAACGGTGAGCACGAAGTCGACCAGCAGCGCAGCGGCGACCGCTGTTCCCGGGCGCGCACCCAGGTTCTTCTTCACGATCTCGTAGTCGCCACCGCCAGAGGGGTACTCCATGACCGATTGCCGGTAGGACAGCACCAGCACCACCAGCACGGCAAGGACAGCAAGTCCGACCATCGGCGAAAGCGCGGTGGCCGCGATGCCCGCAATGGCCAGGGTCAGCAAGATTTCGTCTGGCGCGTACGCCAAGGACGACAGGGCGCTGGACGAGAAAATCGGCAACGCGACGTTAGGTGGCAACGGCTTCTTTTTCAGCTGTTCAGTTCTGAAAGGCCGGCCCACCAAGATCCGCTTCAGACCGTCAAATAATGCAGGCACGACACAACGTTATCGCAGGGTGCAAGGCACATGGGTGCTGCACCACCGATAAACTGGGTGCGATCAGCGCTATTGTTGCATTCGGAGCACACAGCTTGTGTGCGCCACTGGACATGCAGCAAGCAGTAGACCCAAGGAGTTCTCGGTGGCACATTTCGTGATCATGGGGTGCGGACGCGTCGGTGTCTCGCTAGCCCACACGCTGGATTCAGCGGGGCATTCCGTGGCAGTCATTGACCAGGACCCGCATGCCTTCCGCCGGCTGAGCAAAGGCTTCTCAGGTTCCACGGTGACCGGCATGGGGTTCGACAAGGACACCCTGGAAGCTGCCAAAATCGATGAGGCCTATGCTTTCGCCGCCGTATCAAGCGGTGATAATTCCAACATTCTCGCTACTCGCGTATCGCGCGAAACCTACAACGTCCCCCATGTCGTGGCCCGCATCTACGATCCAGGGCGCGCCGAGATCTACCAGCGCCTGGGTATCCCCACCGTGGCCGCGGTCCGTTGGAGCACCGATCAGGTGCTGCGCCGGATCCTGCCCGACTATTCGATGCGCGGTGACTTCCGGGAGCCATCGGGGCGCCTGGTGCTTTCCGAAGTTGCCCTGCACCGCGACTGGTATGGACGGCTGGTCAAGGAGCTGGAAGCGGCCGCCGGGGTACGAGTGGCCTATCTGACCCGCTTCGGCGAAGGCACCATCCCCGAGAGCCGCACCCGATTGCAGGGCGGCGACCTGGTGCACGTGATGATGCGGCTCGATGAGTCCAAGGACATCGAAAAGATCCTTGCCAGCCCGCCGGCTGCGCAGGCCAACGAATAATCTGAGAGGCACCCCCATGAAGGTCATGATTGCCGGGGCCGGCTCGGTCGGTTCCTCCATTGCCCGCGAACTTGTGATCAACCATCACGAAGTCCTGCTTATCGACCTGCAGCCGGAAATGGCCGAGCGCGCCGACCTGGAAGCGGTGAAGTGGCTGATTGGCGATGCCTGCGAATTAGCTGTCTTGCAGCAGGCACAGCTGGAAGAGTACGACGTGGTCGTTTCGGCAACCGGCGATGACAAGGTGAACCTTGTGGTCTCGTTGCTGGCCAAGAGCGAATTCGGCATCCGGCGCACCGTAGGCCGCGTGAACAATCCGAAGAATGAGTGGATGTTCGATGACGCCTGGGGCGTAGATGTAGCGGTCAGCACCCCGCGGCTGATGACCGCGCTGGTGGAAGAAGCCGTGGAGGTGGGCGACCTGGTGCGGCTGCTGACGCTGAAGACCGGCGAGGTCTACATGGTCGAGTTCACAGTCCCGCACGATTCGGCGTTGATTGGCCGCAGCATCGGGCGCATCTCCTGGCCCGAAGACACCACCATGATGGCAGTGGTTCGCGATAAAACGCCGTTCCCGCCCAGTGCCGATGATGTGATTGAGGGTGGCGATGAAATCTTCTTCATCACCACCCCGCAAGCCGAAGCCTTGTTGCGCCGCACGCTGCGCGACGCCACCCGCTAGACGGCTTGTGCTGGAGGGCTGGTCCCGTTGCTGGCTTCTGCTACAGGCTTCGAGACCAGCCAGGCAAACCAGAGCCCCGCTGCATACAGCGGCACCCCCATCAAGGCGCGGGCCAAGCCCAAGGCCACGACGTCATCTGCGATGTACATCGGGATCTGCACTGCAAGGCGCAGCGCGAAAACAGCAATGATGATCCAGGTGGCCACCTGGTAGCGGCGCAAGCGCGCGGGTTTCTTGCGCCACTCGGTGCCTTCATTGCGGATGAACCCGAAGAGCAGGCCGATCAGCGGCCAGCGGGCCATCACCGAAATCAGCAATCCCGCCAAGTAGGCGGCCGATACGTAGAACCCTGGAATGTAGTAGTCCTTGGCATTGCCTGAATTGCGTGCGGCGAACGCGCAGATCAGGATGCCGATCAGCCCGGAGCCGGCCTGGATCAGCGTCGAGCGCTTGGCTAGGCGGATGATCATGAACACCACGCCAAGACTGATCGAAGCGATCAGCCCCCAGCCCAGATTGGAGGTCAGCGCGAAGACCATGATGAACACGAAACCGGGAAGCACCGTTTCCAGGATTCCGCGCACGCCACCGACGGTGGAGAGCAGATCTATCCCGCCGTCGGCATTTTGCGCGATGTTGGCGTTCGAGCCAATCATTTCCGCGAAGCTTGGATGCTCTGCTTCCGGCGTGGATCCATCTTCCGGACGCGATTCGTCGTTGTTCATCATGTTTTCTTCCAGTTAGACGCCAGCATGCTCTCGTTCCCAAGACCTTGAGGGAACGCGCGGATCACCCGCGGGCCTCCGGCACGATTACGTAGCGCGGATTAAAGATCGTCGGAACTTGATCCACGGGAGCGACCATTCCCGAGTATTCCACCTTCACGCCCGGCTTGATTCCCGGAACGGATTTCTGGCCCATGAACGCCAAACGCACATGCGGTACAGTCCCGCGACGAGCAGACACCGCACCGAGCCGGTCGACCACCACCGCGGTCAGCGTGGGTGCGACGTGTGGCGCGGAATAGCTAACCGATTGGATGTAGCCCGTGTGCTCCACCCTGCCCTTGACAGGCAGCTGTTGCAAGCTGTCCAGCCGCTGGTAGCTGAGCTTTTGGCCCGAGGGGCCAAGCAGCGCAGTGACGGGTTTGTCCTTCAGCGACATGCATTAGCCGATCTGGGTGATCTCTGGTCCGCGTTCTGGACGCTTCAGCTCAGAGTTCTGCTCAGGGTTCTGCTCAGTGCCTGCCGGGCGGGCCTGCGCATTGGCCGGAACGCTCAGGGGCAGGAGTTCGGCCGGTGGCAGTGGCTTGTCGCCGCGGTTGACCACGACAGTGCGCAGGATCCCGTCAACGATGCCAGCCGCTTCTTCGTCTCCAATGGCAGCGCCGCCAATGACCGCACGCAGGAACCAGCGGTGGCCGTCGATGCCGACAAAGCGCAGGGCGACATGCCCGGCGCGACCATCAGGCAGCTGCTGAGGCACCTTGGCGAGCAGCTCCTGGCCGTAATCGCCGTCGCGGGTGAAAATTTCGCCGTTCTGGGCACTGATATCGCTCTTGATCTTGTCGCTGATGCCAGGCCACAGCGATTCGGACTTCGAGGAAGAGAAAGCCATCAGCTGGATACGCGACTCGGCGATCTCCAGCGACACCGCGATGACACGCTTGTTGGACTCTTCAACGTCCATGCGGACCTTCAAGCCTGCTACTGGCTTGATCAGGATCGAGCCGAAGTCAAGGTATTCCTGCGTATTCTCGACCTCGCTGTAGTCGAACGGGCCGTCCTTCGGCTCGGCCTCACCCTGGCCTGCCTCAGCAGCTGGTGCGTCGACTGGCTGGTCTTGGGCTTTCTTGCGCTTGAAAATCATGGTGTCCTTAGAAAATCTCGTCTTGCACTCAAGGGTACTTACTTGGAACTGAATCCGCCGGTCGAACCGAACCCGCCAGCGCCGCGAGCACTGTCGTCCAGCGAATCGACTTGGATGAACGCTGCCTGCTCGACTTTCTGGATTACCAGCTGGGCGATTCGGTCGCCTCGGCTGACTTCGAAAGACTCAGACGTGTCGGTATTCAGCAAGGTGACCATGATCTCACCACGGTACCCCGCGTCAACAGTGCCCGGTGCATTCACAACGGTAATGCCGTGCTTAGCAGCCAAGCCGCTGCGCGGATGCACGAGACCGACATAGCCATGCGGGATGGCCAGCGCAATGCCTGTTGGAATGAGCGCGCGGGCGCCAGGCTCCAGCACCAGCGACTCGCGAGCATGCAAGTCAGCACCGGCATCTGACGGATGCGCGTAGCTGGGAACCGGCAGTTCGGTGTCAAGCATCTTGATGGCAATGGAAATTGATGGCTCACTCATCGGTGTAGGTCTTCCCCCGGAGTTATGTGAAATAGTCACTCGATAGTTTCTCGTGGCTAACTCTATCGCGCGCGCAGGGCAATCCCCTGCCGCCAGCCCCGAGGTCATGGAACCAGGAAATATTGCCTAAACTTGGAACCATGAGTAATTCCAGCCCCGAGGGTTCGAACGTCCTGTACAGCGAAAAGCTCTGGCCATCGGCCAGCACCTGGATTTGGCCGATCATCATTTCCATCACCGCAGGTATCGCAGTAGCACCGATTAACAGCATCCTTGGATGGGTTGCCGGTGGCGTAGTTTTGATTTCACTGGTCGCGGTGTTCCTGCTGCGCGTGCCAGCCATCGAAGTCACCGATGATCTGGTCACCGTTGGCCGGGCCAGCATTGAACGCAAGTACATCGGCAACGTCGTCGGCTACCGTGGCGACGAAGCTTTCAAGCAGCGTGGACAGAAGCTTCACGGCTTGGCCTACATGCTGTTGCGTGGCTGGATCGACGGTGCCGTGCGCATGGAAGTGACCGACGAGCGAGACACCACGCCGTACTGGCTGACTTCCACCCGCCGTCCCGAAGAGCTGGCTGCCGCACTCTCGGGCGTGATGTACGAATTCACCGAGGAAGGCAAGGCCGAAGCAGCCAAGCAGGAACAGGCAGAAGACGCTTCAGGCGAATAGCATTCCCGGCTCCATGGAATAAAGCGATGGCGTCCTGGACCTTCCGGTCCAGGACGCCATCGCTGTCAGAACTGTTGCGTAAGCTTCCTACCCTTCGCACTCGCTGCAGAATTTCTGCCCGTTGTCTTCACGGGCCAGCTGCGTGCGGTGACGCACCATGAAGCAAGATGCGCAGGTGAACTCGTCTGCCTGCTCCGGCAGGATCTCGATGCTCGCTTCTTCCTGCGATGCTTCGCCGCCGGGCAAAACATATTCCTCAGCCAAGGGTGTTTCGGCCTCATCGACCAGGTTGGCCATGGCTGCGGTCTTGCCTGCCTTGAGCTGAGCGATTTCCTTGGCTCGTTCCGCTTCTGACATTGCCACGGGTGCAGCAGATTCATTTGCCATAATCGTTTTTCGCTCTTTCC
Source organism: Arthrobacter sp. JUb115 (assembly GCF_004365035.1). Classification (NCBI taxonomy): domain Bacteria; kingdom Bacillati; phylum Actinomycetota; class Actinomycetes; order Micrococcales; family Micrococcaceae; genus Arthrobacter; species Arthrobacter sp. JUb115. The sequence goes on from NZ_SOBS01000006.1 coordinate 166,112, forward strand.
TGCAGGTCTTCGTCCTAGCCGGCTGCTTCACAAGGTGAAAACTTATACCGGCATAGAAGTATAGCGTTATTCCGGGTCATCCATTCCCGTTCTTGCCAGGCTATGCCATGGGCGGAAGGTTCAAGGAATTACTGCGTGAGGTTGATGACTAATCTTGCGCCACACCCTGCGCGGTGGTAGGAATTCAGGCCTCGAGGTGGCAGAGTTTTACACAGGAAATAGAGCGTGTGGAGGGTAGGAATGCGTCAGCTGAGACTGGTAGGAATTCATGAAAATGGTTCCAGCCTGCAGGTCAGCAGCGACGACGGGATGAGCTTCGAGCTACCTGTTGACGATGCACTGCGCAGTGCAATGGCCGAAATTGCCCGTTCGCGGGCTCCAAGGAACCGTGAGGAGTCCTCGGTCCATTCGCCGCGCGAAATTCAAGCGCGAGTGCGCGCTGGTGCTTCCGCCTACGATCTGTCTCTCGAGTGGGATATCCCAGTCGAGGACATCGTCAAGTACGAAGGTCCGGTACTGGCTGAGCGCGAGCACATCGCCGAGCTAGCACGTCGTGTCGAGGTTTCAGGACCACAAACCGATGCCGAATACCGCGAAGTATTCGGCGAAGAGCCTGCGGATCTTGGTTCCATGGTGGTCCACCGCCTGCACCAGCTGCACATCGACGCCGACTCGGCTCGATGGAACGCCTGGAAAGATCCAGAAGGCCAATGGATCGTTACCGTGCAGTTCGATTCCCCGCTGCCGACCGAGAATGTCGAGTCCCTGGGCTCGGATTCCACTGAAGCTTCCTCGAACAGTGCGCGGTGGGCATTCACACCGGCACGCAAGTCGTTGAAAAATCTGAACCGCTGGGCACAAACCTTGAGCGAACAGGTGGCCCCTGAATACTTTCGCCCGGTCTCTGCGCCGAACCAGCCAGAGCCTGAGCCGGCTCCTGCAGCCAGCACCCCGGAACCGGATGAGACCGAAGAACTGGTCACGTTGCTGAACGCTCGTCGTGGGCAGCGCACGAAGGACCAGGATCCGGAGCGCGAGTCACGCTACAACGAGATCATCGAACGCAGCATGAGCAAGTACGACGCCGACGATGAGGACTCGCTGCCGCACCTTCCGCAAGGAATTTCGGCACGCACTTCGCAGCTGGTGGTCGTCACCGATCAGGATGCCGGCGGTGCGAGCAGCGCTGAGGACAAGCCGTCCGAGCAGAATGCCGAGGAGTCCGCTCCGCGCAAGGCCAAGCGGTCTTCGGTTCCCAGCTGGGATGACATCATGTTCGGCAAACGCAAGAAGGACACCGATTCCTGACGCGCCGCCGGGCTAGAGCGCATACGGGTGCGGGAGCAGCATTGATTCAATGCTGCTCCCGCACCCGTATGCGCTTGTTCCGTTGAGAACTAGGTGGTGCGGTGCACCAGCAGCGGGATGAAGCGCTCCCCCGCAGTGAGCGATCCGTGCTGCCCTACCATGTCAAACGCCATCGGCGTAACGCGTCGGCCGTCGTAGAAAGCGATAGCTTCCGCTGCCAGAATCATCAGATCACCCAGCCGGGCTGCATGCTCTTCGGTAATGGCGCCGAAGTAGCCCAGTTCAATGGCTTCCTCGCGCGTCATCACCCAGGCTTTGGTGCCGTAGGCCTGCTGCCAGGCCTCGCGTACGCGTAACCGGCTAGCCGCGTCGGTCTGCGTGTCGAAGGTCAATTGGACTCCACGAGGTTCGCCGCTGGTCAGCTCCACGCCTTCGATAAGCTCCGGCTGCTGGCTGTAGTCGATGCGTTGGGATGCGGGGATGTCCACCATTCCATGGTCACCGGTAATCAGCACCGTGGTTTCTTCTGGCAGCTTGGAGACCAGGTTCTTAATGACGTAATCCAACTCTTCGAGCGTGTCCCGCCATTGGCTGGAGTCCACGCCGAATTTGTGTCCGGCCTTGTCCAATTCATTGAAGTACGTGTAGACCAGCGAATTGCGGTTCGACTCGAAAATGGTTCGGGTAGCACGCGCACGGGCCGCAGGCTGGTTCGCCGGCACGAATTTGGGGCCGCGCAACGAGGCGCGAGTCAGGGCCGACTTGGCGAACATCGGAATAGACACGGTAGCCACGTGGATGCCGTGCTCGGCGACTTTCTGGAAAACGGTCGGGCGAGTCTGCCACGCTTCGGGGTCCAAGTCCCCTGGCCATCCTCCGAGCTGGTTAACTACACGGCGCTTGGCCGGATCGATGACGTCATAGCCAACCATTCCATGTTCGCCGGGAGCCAGGCCCGTGGCCAGGCTGCTCAGGGACGTCGCGGTGGTGGAAGGGAATCCCGTTCCCAGCTTCTGCCCCTTTTCGAACAGGCCGCGCAGGAAGGGTGCATGCCCGAGATGGCTTTTGAGCTGGTTCCAGCCCAGTCCGTCAACCATAATCAGTGCCACACGTTTTGTCGGTGCAAAGCCCAAAGCGTTCTCGTAGCCCGGAACGCCCATTGCAGCGGCTGCCGACGGAAGGATCTCCGACAGCGTAGCTTGGCCGTACTTGGGCGCGTCCGGGATTTTCTGTGCCGGGACAGGCAGGTTGCTGCGTTTCTGTTCCTCGATCATGCTCAGGCGATCGTGGCCAGGCGCAAGCGGACAGCGAATTCCCGGGCCTTGTTCACGGCCTGCTGGCCGTCGGCCTCGGCGCTGACGCGGATGACCAAGTCCTCAGGCTGCGAGGTGCCGTTCAGCCCATGGTCGGCATCGCACTGCGGATCGGCGCAGGCGGCAGGGGCCAGATCAATCCGCTTGGTTCCGTTCCAGGACAGTCCGAAGGTCAATTCCTTGACCGGGTCAGCGGCCGAGTAATGCTGCGGCTGGTGGTAGACGTAACTGGTGGCAACCGAGGCGATGCGGGCCAGGGAAATCATTTCGACGGAGACCTGCGCCATGACGTCCTTGCCGTGGTCGTCAAGCTGCTGGTCATCGACGTGCACAATGAAAAGCACCTTTTCACTCATCACCATAACGGTGATATGGCGGTGCACTTCGGTATGGTCGAAGTGAGTTTCCAGATGTACATAGTGGTCAAGCACTGGTTGGCCCATCATGGCTTCAGCCAGTACATCTTGGACCATCTGCGGATAAAAACCCGCACGGACCAGATCATGCTGAAGCTCAGCGCCAGGAGTGGTCGAATACGTTGGAGAACTCATGCCCCAATTCTACTCAGTCGCCACAGGCAATTCACGTTTCGGCGATTGCGCTCAGTTACGCAATGCCCGGCGGACGCTATCTGTGCGTTGCTCAGCGTTGCTGATCTGGATGTTCACCGCCAGCACGCTCAACGAATCGGTGGCAACGGTGATCGGCGCGAATTTGGCAACGGTCACTTCAGGATGGTTGTCCTTGAACAGCGAGACGCGGGTAATGAAGTCCTTCAGGGCATCAAGATCCACCGCCGGCAATCCCTGGTAGCCGAAGAGCCGCACGCTGCTGCGCGGACGGCGGATGAGCTGTTCCAGATCATGGGTGGAGAACGGCGCCACGCCGTGGGCCCAATCATCGAGCAGGTTTACCGGATCGCCGCTGAGCCCGAAGGAAATGACTGGACCAAGCAACGGGTCTTCCACGGCCTTGACCACGCAAGCCTGGCCAGCAGGAGCCATGCTCTGCACTTCCAGGGAGTCCACGCCGTAAACCGCCATCAGCGACTTCATATGCGTGAAGTTCGCTTCCAGGCTCTGCTTGTCCGGGATGCTCAAGCGCACGCCGCCCAAGTCCAGGCGTTGGCGCAGATCAGGGTCGTTGGCTTTCAGTGCCACCGGCCAGCCGAATTCTTCGGCCGCCGCAACAGCTTCTTCTGCGGTGTGCACCACCCGATGGGACAGGAACTTGATCCCGTAGAAGTCCAGCAGCTTCTGCACCTGCGCGTCGTCCAATTCCAGCAGGTTGGTCCCCGAGATGGTCTGCACCAATTCATCAAGGTACTCCGCGGCACCGTCCACGTCGATTCCAGCTGGATCCTTCATCGGCTCGTAGGGAACGTCAACCCACTGCTGGTATCCATAGGCCTTGGCCAGGGCGCCGATGACGGTGGTTGGCGAGGTGTATACCGGAATCCCCTGCTTCAGGCCGCCAGTAATTTTCGTATCCGCCAGGCCCGGAACCAATGCCACCACTGGTTTTGGCTGGCCAATGAACTCCTTGGCGACCTTCAGAACTGCGCTGGTATCCAGCTCCGAGTAGGGCAGGTGCGCCAGCAAGATGGTGTGGACCTGCGGGTCTTCCACCAGTTCCTTGATCCGGGCGCGCAGCACCGGAATGGCCTTGGACTGGCCCATGCTGTAGTCCAGCTCTTCGCTCTGCACGACGGTGTTCAGGTTCCTGTCCTCGGCGACGTCGCACACCACCTCTGCAATGGTCGAGGAGTTGGACAGGATCGCAACGTTCGGGCCCTTCGGCGCAGGGAAGACCGAAAGCAGGGCCGTGACATCCAGCAGCTCTTCTGATGAACGCACGCGAATCACGCCAGACTGGCGAAGAATTGCGTTCATTGCACCTGGTGGCGCTTGGCCTACGCGCACCGAGTGGCCCGGTGGAAGGCGGCGGCCCATCACATCGGATTTAGCCACGATCACAGGCTTGCTGCGGGCCAGACGCCGGGCGATGCGTGCGAACTTGCGTGGGTTGCCAAAGGATTCCAGGTACAACGCGACGACGTGGGTACGCGGGTCGTCTTCAAAGAACTGCATCGCGTCGTTGCCGGATACGTCAGCGCGCAGGCCTGCGGAAATGGCGCTGCTGGGGCCAACACCTTGCTGCAAGGCCACACCCTGGATGATTGTGCCCATGGCGGCCGACTGGGTGAAGAATCCGACGTTTCCGGATGGCGGAACTTGGTGGCTTCCGGTGGCATACAGCTTCACCTGCGGGTCGGTATTCATCAGCCCGGCAGAACCCGGCCCTACCACCCGCATGCCGTTGGCACGAGCCAGCGACACAAGTTCACGCTGGGCACTCAACCCTTCCGGAGTTTCGTAGCCGGTGGTCATGATGACCAGGGATTTGACCCCGTGGGTGGCGCAGTCCCCGATGGCTTCCATGACCCCTTCGCGCGGAATGCACAGGAAGGCGACATCCACCGGTCCCGGGATTTCGGTGATCTTCCCATAGGCCACCATGCCGCCCACTTCCAAGGCCGCATCGTTCACCGCATACACGGCACCGGTGTACCCGGATTCCACAATTTGTTCCAGCACGTCGTGCCCCAGCTTGCCCCAGGTGCGGCTGGCTCCGATGACGGCAACGGACCTAGGCGCCAGAAGAGCAGCAACACTGCTCGCCTCGGCGCGGTGTTCTCGCGCCTCGGTCACTTCGCGGGATTTCTCGGTGGGACTGATGGAAAATTCGAGCATGACTACGCCGTCTTCAAAATGCCGTGCGACCGCGTACCCGGCATCGGAGAAGACGGTGAGCATCTTCCGGTTCTCTGGAAGAACCTCGGCCGAGAACTTCTCGATGTCGTTTTCACGGGCCGCCGCGGCCAGATGCTCCAAGAGGATCGAGCCGATACCGGTGCCCTGGTATTCGTCCGAGACGTTGAAGGCGACTTCCGCCTCCCGCGGGTCATCCAAGCGGTCGTAGCGGCCGACGCCGATGATCCTTGCGCCACGAACCACGGTGAAGGCGACGCGATTCACATGGTCGACATTGGTGAACCGTTCGAGCTCTTTAGGGGTCAGTGACGACTTATACGTAAAATAGCGTAAGTAGACTGACGTCTCAGACTGCTGCTTGTGCATCTCCTGGAGCGCTTGGGCATCCTGCGGAGTAATCGGCCGCAGGTGTGCAGTTGTCCCATCGCGAAGCACAACATCTGCTTCCCAATGCGCCGGATATGCCGCCGAAAGTTTACGATCCACCATAGGCTTAGGATAGTCGGCAGTTCGGCGTTGCGCCCAGATGCAACACGAAGATTCGGCAGTTCCGGCCCTAAGACAGTAGATGAAGGACGAACAGAGTAATGGCTCGTAAGAAGTCTGAAGAGATTCCAGCGGATTTCGTTGAAAATATCGTCGATATAGACGTCACCAATGAAATGGAATCATCCTTCTTGGAGTATGCCTACTCGGTGATCTACTCCCGCGCGCTTCCCGATGCCCGTGATGGGCTGAAGCCAGTTCAGCGCCGCATCCTCTTCCAGATGGCGCAAATGGGCTTGCGCCCGGAGAAGGGCCATGTCAAGTCTGCCCGCGTGGTCGGCGAAGTGATGGGCAAGCTGCACCCCCATGGCGACACCGCGATCTACGACGCCATGGTCCGCCTGGCCCAAGACTTCTCTCTTCGGCTGCCGTTGATCGATGGCCACGGAAACTTCGGATCGCTCGATGACGGCCCGGCAGCCCCGCGTTACACCGAGGCCCGTCTGGCAGCCTCCGCTGTTGCCATGACCGCTAACCTGGATGAAGAGGTCGTGAACTTCGTCCCGAACTACGACAACCAGTTCATGCAGCCCGAAGTGCTGCCGGCAGCATTCCCCAATCTGCTGGTCAATGGCACCACCGGCATTGCCGTGGGCATGGCCACCAACATGGCTCCCCACAATCTGGGCGAAGTTGTCGCTGCTGCGCAACACCTGCTCAAGGAACCTGACGCCACCGTCGAAGAACTCATGAAGTTCATTCCGGGCCCGGATTTGCCCTCGGGCGGCAGCATTACCGGTTTGGACGGCATCAAGGATGCCTACCGCACCGGTCGTGGCTTGTTCCGCACCAGAGCTACCGTGGCCCTGGAGAAGATCTCCGCACGCAAGTCGGGCCTGGTAGTCACCGAACTGCCTTATGGCGTGGGCCCTGAAAAGGTCATCGAGAAGATCAAGGATGGCGTCAACAGCAAGAAGATCTCCGGCATCTCCGATGTTGTCGACCTGACCGACCGGCATCACGGCCTGAAGCTGGTTATCGAGCTGAAGAACGGTTTCAACCCGAACGCTGTCCTGGCCAGCCTGTACAAGTACACCCCGATGGAAGACTCCTTCGGCATCAATAACGTTGCCCTGGTCGACGGCCAGCCACGCACCATGGGGCTGGGCGAACTGCTCACCGTGTATGTGGACCACCGACTGGATGTTGTACGCCGTCGCACCGCGCATCGCCTGGCCAAGCGTGAAGACCGTTTGCATCTGGTGGAGGGCCTGCTGATTGCCATCGTTGATATTGACGATGTCATTGCCATTATCCGTTCCTCCGAGCAGACCGCAGAAGCACGCGAACGCCTGATGACGGTCTTCGACCTGAGCGAGCCGCAGGCCAGCCACATCCTGGAACTGCGGTTGCGCCAGCTGACCAAGTACTCCACGCTGGAGCTGGAGACCGAAGCCGAGCAGCTGCGCAACGAAATCGAGGAACTGCGCGCCATTTTGGAGTCCGATGAGCTGCTGCGCACCCTGGTTTCCGATGAGCTCGGGGAAATGGCCGACACTTTCGGCACCCCGCGCCGGACCAAGCTGCTGAAGTCTGCTCAGCTGGCACCGCTGAAGGGCACCGCGTTGCCTGAAGAAGTCGGGACAGGCAAGAAGGCCAAGTTGGCCATGGAAGTCTCCGACAGCCCGTGCTGGGTATTGCTCTCGGCCACGGGGCAGCTCGCCCGGACTCCTGATCGGGACGTCGTGGACTACTCCGCGGCGCGCATCAAGCACGACGTGCTCACCTCGCAGGTTGCTTCCAGCGCCCGTGGTGAGATCGGAGCGCTGACGAGTGTCGGACGGATTATTCGCATCTCGCTGATCGATGTTCCGGTGCTTCCCGAATCCCATGGCTTCCCGCAGCTGGCCCACGGCGTGCCGATCTCCGAGTTCCTCAAGCTGGGCAAGGGCGAAAGCGCGGTGGCACTGGTTCCGCTGAACCAGGTGATTGCCGTGGGCACCAAGAACGGTGTGGTCAAGCGGGTCACCCCGGACTACCCGCTGAACCGTGACGAGTTCGAGGCGATCACGCTCAAGGACACCGACGTCGTGATTGCCGCGGCGCCGGCCGAGGATGCCGATGAGCTGGTGTTCCTGACCAGGCAGGCTCAGCTGCTGCGTTTCAGCGCTTCGGCGGTGCGTGCCCAGGGCCGCACCGGACAAGGCATGGCCGGCATCAAGCTCGCCGCCGATGACCAGGTGATCTTCTTCGGTGTGGTTCCTGCCGGTGCTGGCGACGCGGTGGTAGCCACGATCGCTGCCGGTTCGCAGACCCTTCCTGGCACCTCGGGCCAGTCGGTGAAGCTCACCGACTTCTCCGAGTTCCCGGCGAAGGGCCGCGCCACCGCGGGCGTGCGCGCTCACCGTTTCGTCAAGGGTGAGGACTACCTGCAGCTGGGCTATGCCGGCCAGGGTCCTGCGCGTGCCAGCTCCACGGCAGGCGTAGTGCGTGCTTTGCCTACCGAATATGGCAAGCGCGATGGTTCGGGCGCGCCTTTGGCCCAGTCAGTGAACATCATTGGCGGAACCATTGCCGGCGGGCACGATGCTTCTGCAGCACCTGCTGCCCAGGACCTCCAGGCAACCGCGCGGCAAGAAGCGTTGATTCCCGAGACAACCAAGGCAAAAGCGGCCCCGGCCATCACGCCGGGCGAAGACGCGCTGCCTTTCGACGACGGTGGAGTAATCCTCTAATCCAGCAGCGCCAGAACTGAACGCGGCGTCGTTTCCACCTCCTATCCGTGGGTGGAAGCGACGCCGCAGTCCTATGCGCTGACCCTGGGCTTCTGGCTTCCCAGTTCAATGCGGTGGGTGCACTGCCCGGCAAGCATCTGGTCATGGGTGATCAAGACGACGGTTCGTCCGGCAAGGGCGAGATGCAAGGTGGAAAGCAGGTCCTGGGCTTCATCCACCCCCAGATGGGCAGTCGGTTCATCAAGCAAGATGATCTGGTGGCCGCCCACCATGGCACGGGCCACGGCGAGCTTGCACCGCTGACCGCCGGAGAGCTGGTGCCCGCCGGAACCGATGCGTGCCTCGAGGCCTTCTGGCTGTGTTGCCAACCAGTCCGACAGCCCGACTTGCTCCAGCACTTCTTCCAGCTGCGCATCGCTGCGCAGCTGGCCTTCAGTGACGCCCAGCATCAGGTTCCGGCGAATCGAGGAGTCGAAGAGGTGCGCCTCTTGCGGGCACCAGGCAACCGATGACAGGTCTGCCTGCTCTAGATCCAGCAGGTTCCCGCGGGCATCGATGCCCTTCAACTTGCCCGATTGCGCTGGCAACGCGCCCAGCAACGCGGTGAGCAACGTCGATTTGCCAGAACCCGATGGACCGGTAATGGCCGTCCATTGCCCTGCCGGGATGCGGGCGTTCAGATTCTCCAGAACTGGCGTTCCCTGCTCGTACCCGAGGCTCAGCGCTTGCGCATCGAAGCCGGCGATCCTGCTTTGCTTCACCGGCGGGTTGTGCTGCGCTGCTCGTGCGCCGTGGCTTTGCATGCCGCGTTCTTCCAGCTTCGATGACAGTACCTTCAGCGCCCGCCCCTGCTGCACCGCCAGCAGGGCATTGCCAGCGCTCTCCCCCAAGGCCAGGCCCAGGAGCACGGCCAGTGCCGTAAACGATGCGCTGCTGTGCGATAGCGCGGTGATGGCAATGGCAAGCAATACGCTGGTCAACGTGGCCAGGGCCGTGGCGCTGCCTTGGCCCAGGGCATGCCGGCGAGCGCGCTGCGTATTGCGTGCTTCGGCGTCCTGGAACCGGCCAATGGTCCGTTCCATGGCCTGATTGCTGCGCAGTGCGGACTTGTGCCGCAAGATGCCCAGCACGCTCTGGTTCATCTGCATCCGGTGGCTGAGCTGATGCACGAGGTGTTCGCCTTCAATGCGCTGCACAAGCCAACGCACCGGGAAGACCAGCACCAGCAGCGCACCGAGGGCCAGATATCCGAATTCGGGCTGGATGAAGTACAAGGCCGTTGCTGCTGCAACCCACACTACGATTGCCTGCAGCGGCGGGAACAGCACCCGGGCCAATAGGTCGCGCAGTTCATCGACCTCGGCCAGCAAGAATCGCAGGATGACCGAGGAACGGGTCAGCAAGCCCCACTGTGCGGGGTTGGCCACCATCGCGTTCCACATCTTCTCGCGCAAATCCGAGGCATAGGCCAGCACCGCGTCGTGAATCGCGAGCTGTTCCAGGTAGCGGAAGGCAGCTCGTCCGATTCCCAGGCCTCGGACCATCGCGAAGGCTACGGTCAGGTGCAAGATGGGAGGCTGGTAGCTGGCTTCAACGATCAGCCAACCGCTCAGGGCCGCGAGCGCCACGGCGCATAGCACGCTGACTGTCCCCCAGAGCACGCCCTTGGGGGCAGCTTTGTACCCGGCAAGCAAGTCGCGCATCGGGGTGAACTTGGACTTCACCGGCCGTTGGCCAGTGGCGCCAGGCTGCGTTGCCGCGGTGGCTCGCGACCGGTTGCCTGCGGATTCTTCACGGTGGGCAGGGCCAGCACCATGCGCTATGCTGCCCGCACGTTCGTCCTGCCCGAAGGCGGGGTCGTGGCTGGCGACCAGCATCGCGCAGCGGGCTGGAAGTTCACTCAGCAGTTCGCGTACTTGCTGGGCGTTGCGCTCATCGAGGTGCGCGGTAGGCTCATCGGCCAGCAGCACGGTGCAGTGGTCGTCGCTGTGAACCCGCAGCAACGCGCGCAGCACTTCCAGGCGGCGCAGCTCGCCGGGTGAATATTCACCGATCGGGCGCTCGAGCATGGACTCCATCGATAGCCGGGAGCTGAGCTCTCGGCGCAGTTCAGCCGATGCCGCGGGGGCGTCCTGGTCCAGTTGCCCGTTGCCGGTTGCTGCGTTGAATTGCGGATGCTGGCTAATCACTGCAAGCTGGCCGGCTATGAAGACCCGCCCGGTGGCCAAGGCCGGATCGAAGGTGTTGTCGCTGCTGTGCGCCTCGGCGATCAGCTTGAGCAGCGTGCTCTTGCCCGAACCGCTGGCAGTGGACAATACCAGGCGCTCCCCCGCGCGCAACTGAATATTCACGGCTTGGTGGATTGGATGCATGCCATCGTAGCTGATCCGCAGGTCCGCGACGTCCAGGACGCTATCTGCGTTCCTGGCCGTGCTGGCACGAAGCTGATGGACCGGGGTGGCAGCGGTGATGGCTGTGTACTTCTGGTAGGCAGCCAGCCCGTCATCGGCCGCATGGTAGGCAGAGCCCACTTCGCGCAGTGCCGAGAACAGCTCGGGTGCCAGAATGAGGATTATCAGCCCGGCGGCGAGATCCATATTCCCGCTGACCAGTCTCACGCCGATCATCACCGCGAGTACCGCCACCGAAAGGGTTGCGATCAGTTCCAGCCAGAAGCTGGACATGAATACGGTTTTCAGGTTGGCCATGGTGGCCGCCCGGTATTTGCTGCTGACGGCGGCGATGGCGCTGCCGTGGGCCCGTGCCCGGCCCAAGCCCAGCAGTGCGGGCAAGCCCTGGGCGAGTTCGTAGAGCTGGTGGGCAAGCCGATCCAAGGTGGCTTGGGATTCGTTGAGGGTGTCCTGGGTGTGCATGCCGATCAATGCCATGAACACCGGCACCAGCGGGATCGTCAGGAGCAGCACCACTGCGCTGATCCAGTCCAGCTGCAGAATGTAGAGGCCAAGCAGCAGCGGGACGGCCAGGGCGCCGATGAGCGCAGGAATGAATTTGGTGAAGTAGTCATCGAGCTTCTCAAGGCCATGGCTGGCCAAGGTGGCGGTGACCGGTATGGAATTCTGTTCCGCCGCGGGGACGATGGCCGGTTGCGCGGCTTGCCTGCGCACCAGGTTCAGCCGTAGCCGTTCCTTCGCGCCCAGGCCCATGCGGCGGGCGCCGGCGTTCAATCCCCATGCGCTGAGCGCTCGAAGCGCGGCGCCGGCCAGCGCCAGGATCAGCAGGTGCGATTCATTGGCCCCTCCATCGGCCATGGTGGCGATCCATTGGCCCAGCGCGTAGGCGACGAATACCAGCCCGACGACTTTGAGCGCGGAGAACAGCGCCAAAACCAGGAATTGTCGTGGCGTGATCAGTTCACGCGGCAGGAATCGCGGGGCTGGCATTACTACTTCTTTCCCTCGGAAATGCGGTTACTTGATGATGGAGACGACTCGATGAGTTTCTGGAATGTGCTCTTCGCGCAAGCGCTTGCGGAAGACCCAGTAGCTCCAGGCCTGGTACGCCAGGACCATTGGCACGCCGAAGGCGGCCACGACGCTCATGAGCTTCAGGGTGTAGGCAGTGCTGGACGCGTTAGCCACGGTCAGGTCGAAGGCCGGGTCGATGGTCGATGGCAGCACTACCGGGTAAGCGGCGGTGAAGATCGCTGCGACCCCGGCGAGCAAGGTGGCGCCCAGGGCGATGAAGGAGAGTCCCTCGCGCCCAGCGCGGCCGCTGGCTATCGAAATGGCCAGGCAGACCGCTGCCAGGCCCAATACTGCCCAGGCGATGGTGGAATCGTTGTCCAGCAGCACCAGCAGGACCCACGCAACTAAGGGCAGGATTGCTAGCGGCAGCCAGCGGCCTACGAGCTTTCCTGCTTCATGGCGGACTTTTCCGTCGGTTTTCAACCGCAGGAATGCCAACGCATGGATCCAGCAGAACGCCACCACTGCTGCGCCGCCGAGGACGGCATGCCAGTTCAGCCACGCGAAGGCCCCTCCGATTCGGTCGCCGTTCTCGTTCAAAGGCAGGCCCAAGGTGGTCAATGCCAGCATGGCACCGACACCGAAGGCGGCCACCAGCGATCCGATTCCCAAGGCCAGGTCCCAAGCTTTCCGGGTTGCTGCGGTGATCGCCTTGCCTCGGTACTCAATGGCAACGGCACGGAAAATCAACGCCAGCAGGACAAAGGTCAGCGGAATGTAGAGGGCCGAGAACAGCGAGGCGTACCAGTGCGGAAACGCTGCGAAGGTCGCACCGCCGGCGGTCAGCAGCCATACCTCATTGCCATCCCAGACCGGGCCGATGGTATTGAGCAAGAGCCGTTTGCGCTTCTCGGTGGAACGGCCGAGACCGATGAGCATGCCCACCCCGAGGTCAAAGCCTTCGAGGAAGAGATAGCCGCACCAGAGCAGCGCGATCACAATGAACCAAAGTGTTGGAAGCCAATCCATTGATGTTCTCCTTAGTCCGTGCCGCTAGTAGGCGAAGGCCAGTACGTCGTCGTCATCGTTGTCCGGGTCCGAGGGGCCGTCCGCTGGTGAATGATCTGACGGTTCAAGCTCCGGCATTGCCGATGCCACGCCGCCACGAATGTAGCGGCTGAGCAGCACCAGTTCCACGACCAGCAGCACACCGTAGATTGTCGTGAGCGCGATCAGCGAGAAGAGCAGTTCTCCTGCGCTCACTGTCGGAGAGACCGATGCTGCGGTGTACATGAACACCTGGTCCACGCCACCCATCTGCGGGTTGGGGACTACAGTGAATGGCTGCCGGCCCATTTCGGTGAAAATCCAGCCAGTGGCGTTTGCGCCGAAGGGTGCGGCAATGCCTAGCAGGGCAAGGCGCGAGAGCCATTTGTTTTCTGGGACGGTGCCCTTGCGAGTGATCCATAGCGCAACGCCAGCAGCCAATGCCGAGAGCCCGCCGAGGGTGATCATCAAGCGGAAGCCCCAGTAGGTCACTTCCATCACTGGCAAGTAGTTGATTTCCTGGCCTGCGTACTTGCCGAAGGATTCATCGTTCGGATAGTACTTGCCGTATTTTTCCTGGTATTCCGGAATCAGCGTGTTCACGCCCTTGATTTCGGTGGTGAAATCCCCATTGGCCAGATACGAGAGAATGCCCGGGATTTCGAAGACCGCTACGACGTTGTCGCAGTTGGTTGAACCCTTGGCGGTGATATCTCCCAAGGACAGCACCGAGAAGCCTGTTCCATCGTGGCAAGCTGCCTCCGCAGCAGCCATTTTCATCGGCTGCTGCTCGAACATGAGCTTTGCTTGTTCGTGCCCGCTCAGTGCCACACCGAGGAACGCGACCATTGCTACCGCGGCGCCGATGCGCAGGGACTTGATCCAGACTTGGTAGTCCACCTTGTCACGGCTTTTACCGCGGCTGGGATCTTCGCCCACGACAACATATCCGTTGGCATCCACCGAGTCGATGCCTTCTTTGCGTCGGCGGTAGAGATGGAACCATGAGATGCCCAGCAGGAAGCCGCCGGCAACGGCGAAGGCACCGAAAATAGTGTGCGGGAACGTCACTAGCGCCGTGTTGTTGGTGAACACCGCCCATGCGTCGGTCATCACGGCTCGGCCGTCAACTATTTTCGTTCCAACCGGGTGCTGCATCCATGAGTTCGCAACAAGGATGAAGTAGGCGGAAAAGATCGTTGCCAGGGATGCGCACCAGATGGTTGCCAGGTGCACGCGTTTGGGAAGCTTCTTCCAGCCGAAGATCCAGAGCCCCAGGAATGTAGATTCTACGAAAAAGGCCAGCAGTGCTTCCATGGCCAACGGCGCTCCGAATACGTCCCCTACATAGCGGCTGTATTCGCTCCAAGCCATGCCGAACTGGAACTCTTGGACAATGCCCGTGGCGATGCCCATGATGAAGTTGATCAGGAAAAGCTTGCCCCAGAATTTTGTCATTCGCAGCCAGTGCTCGTTGCCGGTGCGATGCCACATGGTTTGCAGCGTGGCCACGGTCAGGCCTAGTCCAATGGTCAGGGGCACCATCAGGAAGTGGTAGACCGTCGTAATGCCGAATTGCCAGCGGGCAATCTCTAGAGCATCCATGGATTCCTCAACTATCGTGGGATCGAAGTTCAATCACTTTTCTACGTTCCGTAGAAAAGTTCTCCAAGGCCACCATAGACGATTTCGACAGCGTGTAGAAATCGAGCCGATGAGCAATTTCAGAAACTGGAAACTTCGCCAGTGCGCACGTGGGCGCAAATACTAAGCCTATTGACAGGGTTGTGTCTACGGTTCTTAAAAAACCCAAGTCAACAAGTTTCACCCGCGACATTCTCGCACCTCATTGCGAAACGGGTAAAGCATGTACTCACCCCTCTCTTTTACATGCCGTAGAAATATTGTGGAAAGATGGCTACAATTAAGAACCCAAGCAGTGTGCTTGCACTCCATGAGTCAAGCAACCGCGTCAAAACTAATGCAAGTGAGGTACGACCTAGTGGCCAGCCTTGGCGATCTGGAACGCTCCGTCATGGATCTTCTGTGGGATTCTGCAGAACCACTCACCGCGAATGACCTTCGTGATGATTTGGCGGCGCTTGGCACCGACGCGAAAGAACTCGCAGTCACTACGGTGCTGACTGTGCTAGCCCGTCTCGAAAAGAAGGGTTTGGTAGAGCGCGAGCGCACTACCCGCCCTCACCGGTACGCAGCTTCATCCTCCCGTGAGGATCACACCGTTGGACTGCTCAACGACGCCCTGGGCACCGCCCAGGACCGTGAAGCAGTCCTGGCACGATTCATCGGAGGCATCTCCCCCGACGAGGCAGCATCCCTGCGTGCTATCTTGGACTCAGTAAAGTCCGCATAATTTAGAAGAACTTCGGGGACTGAGTGCTTCTCACCTCATATTTCCTAGCGGCGTTGGCTATCGCATTGGCGTGGCCGACGCCGTTGGCTTTATCCAAGGCTAAATGGACCGCCCGCTCACCAGTGCAAGCGGTACTCCTTTGGCAAGCCATCGCATTAGGCGGTGGACTTTCCATGATCGGCTCGATGCTTGTTTGGGGCTTGGCCCCATTGGGCGATGACCTCATATCGGCGCTTCATGGCGGCTGGCTCCTGATAATGGGAGATCCCAGTGTGCCCGACCCCGGCGAAGTGCACCTGTTCGCCTTGAGCGCAGCACTGCTCTTCGGATTTCACCTGGTATTAACCCTCATACGAGCGGCTTGGCGCATCTCTCGCCAACGAGCCAAGCACCGGCATCTGCTGCGCCTCTTGAGCAACCCGTCCCAGACGCGGCCAAATACCCTAGTGATTGATCACGACATGCCTGTTGCATATTGCGTGCCGGGGATTTCGCAATCGGTGACCGTGCTATCGCGCGGATTGCTCACCCAGCTCTCTGCCGAAGAGCAACAGGCGGTTATTGCCCATGAACGCTCCCATTTGGATCAACGGCATGATCTGCTGATCCTGGCATTCACGGCGTGGCACGAAGCGTTGCCTTGGCTACCGACTTCACGCCTTGCCCTCGACGCAGTGCGCCAACTGATAGAAATGCTCGCCGACGACAAAGCACTGGAAAAGGTCAATAGGCACACTTTGCTCAAAGCCATTGTCACTGTCGCCACCGCCGCAGCAATGGATGATTCGTCGTCAAAGAATCATTCGTCCAGTGCCGGCCTAGTTGGCATGCCAGATGGTGAAGTCTCCTCCCGCCGGCTGCAACGCTTGCTCTCCCCGCAGGATCCGCTGGGCCGCCCGCAGCGCGCACTAGTGCTCCTGAGCACCATCATGTTGCTGATCTGCCCGACAGTCCTGCTCATCGCACCGCGGTTGCTGGACTGGTAGCACTCTCTTGGCGCAAACAGCGAAGTCCCTGGACCCCGTTAGGGCCAGGGACTTCGCCGTTTGCATTGCTCTAGACGTCGATACGATCTCGTTCAAGATCGTCGGCGCCGTCGATAATGAACTTCTTGCGAGGCGCTACGTCGGAGCCCATCAGCAGATCAAAGACCTCCTCGGCTGCCTGCGCATGCTCGATGCCGACACGGCGCAGCATACGATGACGCAGGTCCATGGTGGTTTCAGCCAGCTGGTCCGCGTCCATTTCGCCTAGGCCCTTATAGCGCTGGATCGGCTCCTTGTAGCGTCGGCCTTCCTTCTCCAAGTTGGCCAGCAGCTTGGTCATTTCCGCCTCAGAGTAGGTGTAGATAACCTCATTCTGCTTCGACCCCGGATTAATCACCTCAATGCGGTGCAGCGGCGGAACCGCTGCATAGACGCGACCGTGCTCGATCATGGGACGCATGTAGCGATAGAACAACGTCAACAGCAATGTCCGAATGTGCGCACCGTCAACATCAGCATCAGTCATCAAGATGATCTTGCCGTATCGGGCTTGCTCAATGTCGAAGCTGCGCCCCGAACCGGCCCCAATCACCTGGATCATCGCTGCGCACTCCGCGTTCGAGAGCATGTCCGAAATCGAGGCTTTTTGCACGTTGAGGATCTTGCCTCGAATTGGCAGCAGCGCCTGGTACTCGCTGGAGCGCGCGAGACGGGCAGTGCCTAATGCGCTGTCGCCCTCGACGATGAACAGTTCAGACTTTCCAACTTCCTTGCTGCGGCAATCGAGCAGTTTGGTTGGCAGCGAAGAAGACTCCAAAGCGGTCTTGCGACGCTGGGTTTCCTTGTGCATACGTGCCGACACGCGAGATTTCATCTCGTTGACGACCTTCTCCAGCAGCGTGGACGCTTCAGCCTTCTCGTTGCGCTTATTGGATCCCAGTCGGTCGTTGAGTGCCTTCTCCAGCACCTTGGAAACAATCTGGCGCACCTGCGGTGTACCCAAAATTTCCTTGGTCTGCCCTTCGAACTGCGGCTCTGCCAGTCGGACGGTCAGCACGGCAGTCATGCCCGCCAGCACGTCGTCCTTCTCCAGCTTGTCCTTCTGGCCGAACTTGAGCTTCCGTGCATTGGCCTCCACGTTCTTGCGGAAGGACTTGAGCATGGCCTGTTCGAAGCCGGCAGTATGCGTACCGCCCTTGGGGGTCGCAATGATATTCACGAAGCTGCGCAGCGAGGTTTCGTAGCCGATTCCCCAACGCACCGCGACGTCAACTTCGCAGACACGCTGCACATCTTCAATATGGCTGCGACCACTGCCATCGATGACCGGAACCTTTTCATGGAACGATCCGCTGCCATGGAAACGCCAGATGTCCGTGACCGGCGAGTCGCTGCTCAGATAGTCGACGAACTCGCTGATGCCGCCATCATGCTGGAACACTTCCTCATGAGGCCCGTCCGCACCCGGGGTATCCGGTAATCCACGTTCATCGCGCAGGGTGATGCGCAACCCAGGAACCAAGAAGGAGGTCTGGCGCGCTCGATCCTGCAAATCCTTATAGGAGAACTTCGCATCCGGGGTGAAGATATGGTTATCCGCCCAGTAGCGAATGCGCGTTCCAGTCACGCCCCGCTTGGCTTTGCCGATAACGCCCGGAGCCGTCGCCGTCTCATGAGCCTTGAAGGAAGCGTCCGCTTTCTTGCGGCCCTTATCGGTAAATTTGCCTGGCTCTCCACGACGGAACTGCAGGCCGTAGGTCTTGCCACCGCGGTCAACTTCGACGTCCAAACGGGCCGACAAGGCGTTGACGACCGAGGCGCCCACGCCGTGCAGACCGCCCGAAGCACTGTAGGAGCCGCCACCGAACTTGCCGCCGGCGTGCAGCTTGGTGAAGACAACTTCCAAACCGCTCAAGCCTGTCTTGGGTTCAACATCGACAGGAATGCCGCGGCCGTCATCCTGGACTTCAACGGAGCCGTCAGAGTGCAAGATGACGTCAATTGCCTGGCCGAAACCGCCCAGCGCTTCGTCAACTGAGTTATCGATGATCTCCCAGAGGCAATGCATCAAGCCACGGGAGTCGGTGGAGCCGATGTACATGCCTGGGCGCTTACGAACCGCTTCCAGGCCTTCCAAGACCGAAAGGTGCCGGGCGCTGTAATTGTCGGATGAAGCCACTGAGCTGTTGTCTCCTACTTGCATGAGAAAGTACGTCTTATTCCATATTCTAATCGTTAATGTGTTCGAATACCCGCTATTTTCCGGTGCTGCCCAGCACGCCGGTCCCCTATGACCTTATCCACATGCGCTACGCGGTGAGCGAAAGAAGAGGCAAATCGGGATAAAGTCAGAGCCCAAGCTGGTTGTATAGAGTAACCATCAACTTTAGGAGGCTGGCAATGACTACTACGACCGCTAGTCGTGAACTGAACGCCCTCGACCGGTGCGACCGCTGCGGCGCACAGGCCTACGTGCGAGCCGTGCTGGCTTCGACAGGCGGTGAGCTGCTCTTCTGCGCTCACCACGCCCGCGATGTAGAACCCAAACTGCGTCCGCAGACGTCGGTATGGCAGGATGAGTCTTCGCGACTCTATGAAAAGCCCAAGGTGGACGCCAACGACTAAACTCGTGGCCAGCCACTAATTCGAGAAGGTGACCCAATTCTGGGTCACCTTCTTCTTGCATTAACGGCAAATAAAAAAATGTGGCCAGCAGTTCATTGAATGAACTACTGGCCACATCCTCAGATTCTTAGTCTAGGTAATCGCGCAGCACCTGGGATCGCGATGGGTGACGAAGCTTGGACATCGTCTTGGACTCGATCTGGCGAATGCGTTCACGAGTCACACCGTAGACCTTGCCGATTTCATCCAAGGTCTTAGGCTGGCCATCGGTCAGGCCGAAGCGCATGGCCACCACACCTGCTTCACGCTCTGAGAGCGTGTCGAGCACCGAGTGGAGCTGTTCCTGCAACAGGGTGAACGAAACGGCGTCAGCTGGGACTACTGCTTCCGAGTCTTCAATGAGGTCACCGAATTCGGAGTCGCCGTCTTCACCCAATGGGGTGTGCAAGGAAATTGGTTCGCGACCATACTTCTGGACTTCGACAACCTTTTCAGGGGTCATGTCCAATTCCTTGGCCAGCTCTTCTGGGGTTGGTTCGCGGCCCAGGTCCTGGAGCATCTGGCGCTGGACACGTGCCAGCTTGTTGATGACTTCAACCATGTGCACTGGAATACGAATGGTACGTGCCTGGTCAGCCATGGCACGGGTAATTGCCTGGCGGATCCACCAGGTGGCGTAGGTCGAGAACTTGAAGCCCTTGGTGTAGTCGAATTTCTCCACTGCACGGATCAGGCCAAGGTTGCCTTCCTGGATCAGGTCCAGGAACAGCATGCCGCGGCCGGTGTAGCGCTTGGCCAGCGAAACTACGAGGCGAAGGTTGGCTTCCAGCAAGTGGTTCTTGGCGATCTTGCCGTCGTGGATGATCTGCTCATAGTCCCAGCGCAAGCGCTGGTCCATCGAGCCGTCGTCCTTTTCCAACTTGTCAGTTGCGAACAGGCCCGCTTCGATGCGCAGAGCCAAGTCAACTTCCTGCTCAGCGTTCAGCAGCGCGACCTTGCCGATCTGCTTCAGGTAATCCTTGACTGGGTCAGCGGTCGCTCCAGCGACCATGACCTGCTGCTGTGGAGCATCATCGTCACCGGTTGAAAGGGTGAAGCCCTTCGAATCATCGTCAGACTTCGAGTCCTTCGAATCGGTGCCTTGCTCAACATCGTCATCGGCGTCAGCCGACGCTCCGGTTGATTCGTCTTGCACTGCAGTTTCAGCAGCGACCTTTTTAGTCCGAGGCTTGGCCTTGGTAGCGCGCTTCTTCGCTGCAGGGGCGGCTGCCTCGACCTCGGCCGCTTCAACCTCGGCCTCAGTTGCTTTGCGATTAGCGTTCGTCTCAGAAGATGACACGAATAACCTTTCTAACGATGCGTTCCGGATGCACCTGCCGGTAACACCACTATGACCCTGTCAAGTCCGATGGCGTTTAATCATTGACTAAACACCGAGGGCTGGCACATTGATATCAACGCATCAAGCCCGCCTAATGTTCCCGAAATCCGGAGATTTCAAGACATAGGCAATTCGAACCTAACCGGGTCTGTTGTCCCATTATCCATGAATTGCCACCAGGACACCACTTGAGACACTCCGGCTGTTGCTGCTCAACTGAAACTAGCACGCCATGCCCGCAATTGGTCGGTCGCCCATTCTGGCATGATTCCATGGGACATCAGCTTTTGCAGCAGCCTGGCCAGCTCGTAATTCGGGTTTTCCTCGACCGCTCGCCCCAACAGGCACAACGCCATGGATCCCCTGCCTCGCGCCCACTCGATCCACGCAAGAATGCACAGCAGGGCCTGCCGCGCGTTGCCTTCAGCAACGCCGAGCAGGTCTCTGGCGACCAGCCACAACCGGTCAATCCTCTGCCAGTCCGGAGCATGCCAACCACGTCCCAGCAAATAGTTGGTCAACGGCGCGGCGGCAGCTTCGCGATCCCCGCGCATCACGCCGAACAGCACATCCAGTGATGCTTCAAGTCCTTGACCAGCCAGGTACGGAAGAAGGTCACGCACGATTTTCACTTCCAAGGAACCCAGTAGCAATGCGGCATGCTCATGCTCATCGTGAATCCAGGCCCGGGCTTCTGGCTCAGCTAGGTCCATGGTCTGCAGCCACGCTTCCAAGCAGTTGACGACGTTGTGCTGCTGATTCGAGATGATCTTCAGGATCTCAGCAGCCTGCGGCCATTGCGGGATTCCGCTACCGTCCCATGGAATATCCAACGGAGCCGACCCGGCGAAGACCAACGACAAATGCGTTTCGTTCGTTTCCACCGGGCGCACGGGCGTCGGCTCTGCGTAATCATCGGTCGCGTAGTTCCAGACCACACGATCCTGCCGGCACCAGCTGTGACGCAGCAAGACCTTTTTGCTTGTCAGCCCCTGCTCTAGCTGCGCGACCAGATCCGCGTAGGGAATACCGGAGCCGGCCGACGTTCCTTCGGGCGCATAGACCACCAGAACCACCCCTTGGATATGGGGCATTTGTTCTAGCAGACTCAGCAGCTGCGCGGTCCACGTCCCAAGCTCTGCAGCCGTGTTTTCCTCGGGCAGATCAACTCGCAAGGTCGCTTCCAGATGGTCCTCGTCTATCAGCATCAGCACGGCCGAATTCTGAGGATAGAAACCTAGGGCATGGGGCACATACGCCAAGATGTCCTCGCAACTGGACAGCGAGAGAGGGTGGCGTTCCGGTGTAGTTGTCATGGCTCCACGGTGCAACGCTGCGCTTGGCGCATGAGGTCAGAGGCTGCGAGCTGTGGAGAACCTTTCGGATCGCCCCGGTGCGGGCTTACTGCTCGGCGAGGAAGCGGCGTGCCTTGCGGCGTTCAACGACCATGAACACCATACCGAGCAATGCCATGGCGAACTGGACTGACAGGGCCACGCGGAAGGCCTGAAGATTGTAGAGCTCGCCCACCGAGCCGTTGGCCTTATACAGCATGTCCATGATGAATCCGATGACGTAGATCGTGACAAAGGCACCTATGAACCCGCCGGTGTTCACCAGGCCGGTGGCCGTTCCCAGCACCTGCGGCGGGTTGAACGTTCGGGCGAAGTCGAAGCCGATTACGGAGGCCGGGCCACCGGCGGCAATGGCGATCATCAATAGCACCAGAATCCATAGCGGGGCCTGCCCTGGCCAGAATAGGACGACTGCCCACATCACCAGGATTGAGCCGACAATGCCCAGGGCAAAGTTGGAACGCTGGCTGGCATGGCGCGAGGTCAGGGCGCCGAGGATCGGTCCCACCACGATGGAAACGACAACGAACACCGCCATCAAGCCCGATGCCAGCGCACCGTCTATGCCTTGGCCTTCGACAAGGAAAGGATAGCCCCAGGTCATCATGAAGGTGTTGATCATGAATGCCGTGGAGAAGTGGGTCCAGAACCCCAAACGGGTTCCTGGCTGTTTCCAGGCCCGGGCGATCCGCGAGCCGGTCTCCTGCTCCCCCTGGCCGGACCCTTCCCAGGTCCTGCCATTGCGCACGAAAGCGATCGTGGTGATGAAGGTGGCAAAAGCGAAACCGGACATGACCGAGAACGCCGCGGACCAGCCGACGCCCAGCAAGATCATATGGAAAGGAAAGAGGCTGATGAGCTGGCCGAGCTGGCCGAAGGTACCGGTGAGCTGGGTCAGCACCGGGATTCGCGAGCCGGAGAACCATAGGGGCAACAGCTTGAGCACCGATACGAAGACCATCGCATCGCCCATGCCAACCATGACGCGCCCGGCCAACCCCATGGGGACGTTGACTGAAATCGCAAGGAACGCTTGACCTGCGGCCATCAGCAGGGCGCCGCAGGTAATCAGGATGCGCGGACCGAATTTATCCAGCAGCAGCCCTACGGGCACCTGCGCGCCGGCATAGACAACCAGCTGCACGACGGAGAAGGTCGCCAAAATCTGCGCGCTGGCATCAAATCGTTCGGTGGCTTGGATGCCAGCGACGCCGAAGCTGGTGCGCTGCGAAATTGCAGAAATGTAGGCAAGAATTGCGAAGCCGAAGACAACCCACGACTTTGGTGAATTCAGATGGGCCTGGCTCACTGGTCGTGATCACCTGGCAACGGTTCGATGTGACCGTTTTTCAACCAATCTTCAGTGTTCTCAATGGCCGCAAGGAAATGCTCGGCGCTGGCGCCCAATTCCTCGGCATCCGCCATCTGCTCGTCTTCATCCAGCAACAGCGAGCGCGGTTCATGCTCTTTGGCATGCGCATCGAACCGTTCTTCGAATCCCTCGACCATTTGGCGAACATCGCTATTGGTTTCAAGCTGTTCGGCTAGCTGCTGGTCGACCAGTCGACCTGCCTCACGCAGCTTGTCCGTTGGCAAAGCCAGCTTCAGTGCCGCTCCTACGTATTCCAGCGTCGCAACGGCAACGGCCGGGTACTCGGATTCGGCGAGGTAGTGCGGGGTGTGCAGGGAGTATCCCACGACATCACGGCCAGCTTCGCTCAGGCGAATTTCGAGCAGCGAGGCCAGACCTGCTGGCGATTCCACCGTAGGGCTCCACGTCGAGATGTTCTCGATCAGATCCTTGCGGTTTCCATGTGCGGTAACGCCTACCGGGCGGGTATGCGGCACCGGCATCGGCAACGATGCGGTCCCCACAACCAGCGATACGTTGAAGGCTTCAATGAAGGAATGCAGTTCCGCGATCACGCGTTCCCACTTCAAGTCGGGTTCTACACCGGTGAGGAACCAGAACTTGCGGTCCATCTCATCGGTCATCAGGTAGATCTCCATGCGTGGAGCCTGGTATCCAGCGAAGTGGTCACCCAGGAAAGAGACCCGCGGGCGCTGGGAGGTGTAGGCGATCAGCTCATCGGCGTCGAAAGTGGCGAAGAGCTCCGAGTCGAGGCGTCCGAAAAGCTCGTTGGAGACCTGCGAATGGTTATGCCCGGCATCACTGATGCTCTTCAGCGAGACGAACATGCCAAGACCTTGAAGGCGCGAGTCATCCAAGTCGTCTGCGACCAGCGTCATCAACGATTCCTTGGACATTTTCTCCTCATTCAGGGTCGGCATCCGGCAAAGCGGGAGCGGCAACCATCGGCTGGGACTGCACTTCAAGTACAGATCAATGGTCCATCTTATCGCTACTTGGCTTTCGCTCGCTGTGAAGTAACGCACGATGACGCGGAACCTCGGATAACCTTGGGGTAGGAGACGCACAGCCCGCCGGCATGACCTGTTCCGGAAAACCACAGGGGCTGTCGCGACCTTAGACCCTACAAAGGCATAGAAGGAATGATTTTGTGATCAACTCCAGTGATCTCACTTTGAGCGCCATTGGCGCCGACATCAAGCGCAAGAGCGCTGACACTCTCATCCTGGGTGTACTCAAGAACGGCGAAAAGGTGTCCATCGCGGCATCCCCATTCACCGCCGAAACCACCACTTCCCTGGAGCATTCGCTTTCAGCTTTGGGCGTTGCCGGGAAGGCCGACGAAATCACCGCGCTGCCAGGCGTAGACGGTGCCAAGACCAAGACCTTGCAGTTCATCGGCCTGGGCGTTGACGAGCTAGCTGATCTGACCGAGGAGAAGCTGCGCCGTGCCGCCGGTTCGGCTGCCCGCCAGCTGAGCAACGCCAAGAGCGCCATTTTCGCCCTGCCTGCTGACAGCGTGGAGCGCGTGGCCGCCATCGCAGAAGGCATCGCGCTGGGCAGCTACCGCTACGAGAACCACCGTTCGAAGAAGAGCGAGAAGCCGGTACTGGCCGAAGCCCAGATCGTCACCTCGGTAGCGACATCCAAGGACCTGCCAGCAGTACTCAAGCGCGCTGCCATCCTGGGCCGCGCAGTACGCGGCACCCGCGATCTGATCAACGCCCCAGCCAACGTGCTGTACCCGGAGTCCTTCGCCGCAGCAGTGAAGGACCACTCCAAGTCCCTGCCGCTGAAGGTCACCATTTTCGACGAGAAGCGCCTTGCTAAGGACGGCTTCGGCGGCCTGATCGGTGTTGGCGGCGGTTCGGTTCGCCAGCCGCGCATGGTCAAGATCGAATACGCGCCGTCGAAGGCCGCCAAGCACATCGCCTTGATCGGCAAGGGCATTACCTTCGACACCGGTGGCACCTCGCTGAAGCCTGCTGCCGGCATGCACGCCATGAAGTCCGACATGTCCGGTGCCGCCGCGGTTTTCCAGACCGTTGCCGCAGTCGCCGAGCTTGGCCTGAATGTCAAGGTCACTGCCTGGCTGTGCCTGGCAGAAAACATGCCTGGCGGCGCCTCGACCCGTCCGGGCGATGTGCTGACCATGTTCGGCGGCAAGACCGTTGAAGTGCTCAATACCGACGCCGAAGGCCGCTTGGTCATGGCCGATGGCCTGGCAGCTGCCAGCTTGGAGAAGCCGGATGTCATGATCGACATCGCTACGCTGACCGGCGCCCAGATGCTGGCCCTGGGCCTGCGCACCGCAGGTGTCATGGGCGACAAGCAGGTCGCCAGCGACTTGGTTGCCGTCTCGGACAAGGTGGGCGAATTGGCTTGGGCCATGCCGCTTCCGGAGGAGCTGCGCCCGTCCATCGAGTCGCAGGTTGCCGATCTGGCGAACATCGGTGAGCGCATGGGCGGCATGATGACTGCCGCCGTGTTCCTCGAAGAGTTTGTCGGTGAAGTGGACGGCAAGAAGATCCCTTGGGCCCACATCGACTTCGCTGGTCCTGCGTTCAACGAAGGCAGCGCCTGGGGCTACACTCCGAAGAACGGCACCGGCTCCCAGGTACGCACCCTGGTTGCCTACGCAGAGCAGCTCGCTGCAGCAAACTAGCCGCAGCAACGCAGGACTAATGGCAGTTCCTGTGTCCTGGAACTCATCCCGGTATCGCCAGAACTATCTGCACGATGCCGGGATGAGTTTAAAAATAAGAGACATACCTGACTTTTAATGCCCCGAAGGTGACTGCAACCATTGGACGGTACTAAGGTAAGTTTTGAAACATCACCGTGGATTAATGGTGCGCGCCCGCATGTGTCACGCTCCAGGAAGTCCACACCCGATCCCCTGGTCGGCCTAAGCCGGCCTCACTAAGCGAATACGAGGGAGCGTTCACGTGGCCGATTCGGCAGCAACGCAAGAATTTGATGTCCTCATCCTCGGCGGCGGATCCGCTGGATACTCGGCAGCATTGCGCGCCATCCAGCTGGGCTACACCGTTGGATTGATCGAGAAGGAAAAGCTGGGCGGCACCTGCCTGCACACCGGCTGCATCCCAACCAAGGCTTACCTGCACGCAGCAGAGCTGGCCGAGAACGCTCGCGAGGGTGCCAAGTTCGGCATCAACTCCTCGCTGGAGTCGATCGACCTGGCTGGCGTGCGCAAGTACAAGGAAGACATTGTTGCTGGAAAGCACAAGGGTCTCCAGGGCTTGCTGAAGATGAAGAAGGTCAACGTTATCACCGGTAACGGCCGACTGGTCTCCCAGGATTCCATCGATGTTGATGGCACCGTCTACAAGGGCAAGTACATCATCCTGGCTACCGGCTCCACCTCCAAGACCATGGGTCTGGAAATCGGCGGCCGCGTACTGACCAGCACCGAAGCACTGAACATGGAAGACCTGCCAAAGAGCGCCATCGTGCTCGGCGGCGGCGTCATCGGTGTCGAGTTCGCTTCCGTATGGAAGTCTTTCGGCGTCGACGTCACCATCGTCGAGGGCCTGCCTTCGCTGGTTCCGAACGAGGACCCAGCCATCATCAAGAACCTGGAGCGCGCTTTCAAGAAGCGCGGCATCAAGTTCAACACCGGCGTCTTCTTCGAGAAGGTCGAGCAGGATGCTAACGGTGCCAAGGTCTCCCTGGCTGACGGCAAGGTCCTGGAAGCAGAGATCGTTCTGGTTGCAGTGGGTCGCGGTCCGGTAACCGAGGGCCTCGGCTTCGAAGAGCAGGGCATCACCATTGACCGCGGCTTCGTGATCACCGATGAGCGCCTGCACACCGGCGTTGGCAACATCTACGCAATCGGCGACATCGTTCCAGGCGTACAGCTTGCACACCGCGGTTACCAGCATGGCCGCTTCGTAGCCGAGGAAATCCACGGCATGAAGCCAACCATCGTCGAGGACATCAACATCCCGAAGGTGACTTTCTGCGAGCCAGAGATCGCTTCCGTGGGCTACTCCGAGCCGAAGGCCAAGGAGAAGTTCGGTGCCGACCAGATTGAAACCACCGAGTACAACTTGGCTGGCAATGGCAAGTCCTCGATCCTGGGCACCAGCGGCATCATCAAGATGGTTCGCGTCAAGAACGGCCCAATCGTTGGCGTTCACGGCATCGGCGGCCGCATTGGCGAGCAGATCGGTGAAGCCCAGCTGATCGTGAACTGGGAAGCTTACCCAGAGGACGTATCGCAGCTGATCCACGCACACCCAACCCAGAACGAGTCCCTGGGCGAAGCCGCAATGGCTTTGGCCGGCGCCCCGCTGCACGGTTAATCACGCTTTGGTCATACAGGCAGCGCGTTAGTTCAACGCGCTGCCTGTATGCACTAGGCTCGGAGGCAACGCCTCCCACCACTTTTCAAGCTTTATAAAACAAGGAGATACGGGACGATGTCTGAAACCGTAAACCTACCCGCACTGGGTGAAAGCGTTACCGAAGGTACGGTAACCCGCTGGCTGAAGCAGGTCGGCGACCGTGTAGAGGTAGACGAGCCGTTGGTGGAAGTTTCCACCGACAAGGTTGACACTGAAGTTCCTTCGCCGGTTGCCGGCATCATCGAGGAAATCTTCGTAGCCGAAGACGAGGACGCTGAAGTTGGCGCCCCACTGGTTCGCATTGGCGATGGCTCCGGCGTTGGCGAAGCTGCACCAGCAGCTCCGGCCGCTGAAGAAGCACCTGCCGAACCAGCCGCTGAAGAAGCACCAGCAGCACCTGCAGCCGAAGAAGCTCCAGCAGCTGCACCAGCCGCCGGCGCTGCTTCAGGCACCGAAGTGACCCTTCCAGCTCTGGGCGAGTCGGTTACCGAAGGTACCGTCACCCGCTGGCTGAAGGAAGTTGGCGAGGAAGTCTCCGTCGACGAGCCACTGCTTGAGGTTTCCACCGACAAGGTTGACACCGAAGTTCCTTCCCCCGTTGCAGGTACCCTGCTGGAAATTCGCGTTCCAGAAGATGAGACCGCTGAAGTTGGCGCTGTTCTGGCTGTTATCGGTGCAGCTGGCGCTGCTCCAGCTGCCGCCCCAGCCAAGGAAGAAGCACCAGCTGCTGCTCCGGCTCCTGCAAAGGAAGAGGCTCCGGCCGCTCCGGCTCCCGCTAAGGAAGAGGCACCTGCCGCTCCGGCCGCTCCCGCTCCTGCAAAGGAAGAGGCACCGGCTGCTGAGGCAACCAATGAGTCCGGCTACGTCACCCCACTGGTCCGCCGCTTGGCTAACCAGCACAGCATCGACATTGCTTCGGTGAAGGGTACCGGCGTTGGCGGTCGCATCCGCAAGCAGGATGTCTTGGACGCTGTTGCCGCCCAGGAAGCTGCTGCACCAGCTGCCGCCCCTGCTGCCGCCCCTGCTCCTGCCGCCGCGAAGCCAGCTGCTCCTGCAGTTGAGGTTTCCTCGCTGCGCGGCACCGAGGAGAAGGCTCCACGTATCCGCCAGGTCATCGCTCGCCGCATGCGCGAATCCCTGGACGTATCGACTCAGCTGACCCAGGTCCACGAGATCGATATGACCCGCATCGTGAAGCTGCGTGCTTCGGCAAAGGCCAACTTCAAGGCCACCAACGGCGTGAACCTCACTTACTTGCCATTCATCGCCAAGGCTGTTGCCGAGGGCCTGAAGGCACACCCTAAGTTGAACGCCGAGTACAACGAAGAGACCCAGAAGATCACCTACCACAATGCCGAGCACTTGGCATTCGCAGTCGACACCGACAAGGGCCTGCTGGTTCCTGTTGTATCGAACGCTGGCGATCTGAACCTGGCTGGCATGGCTTCGCGTATCGCTGATGTTGCTGCACGCACCCGCAGCAACAAGATCGGTCCGGATGAGCTCTCCGGTGGCACCTTCTCGATCACCAACATCGGTTCGGTTGGCGCACTGTTCGACACCCCGATCATCAACCAGCCACAGGTAGCCATCCTGGGCACCGGTGCGATCGTGAAGCGTCCAATGGTCGTTACCGACGCAGAGGGCAACGATTCGATTGCCATCCGCCACATGATGTACCTGTGCCTGACCTACGATCACCGTCTGGTAGACGGTGCCGATGCAGGCCGCTTCCTGCAGACCGTCAAGGCTCGCCTTGAAGGCGGCGCTTTCGAAGGCGAACTGGGACTGTAAAGATCCAGCTTTCGCTTTCGCAGCCTAGGTAGATAATCGCCCCTGTCGTTGGTTCGACAGGGGCGATTCTGCGTTTTCTACGATCAGTCGAAAATAGATTAGGCTAGTATCATGACTATTCTTCTTTCAATCCTGATTTTCGTGCATATCTTGGGTGCAGCAGCTATCTTCGGCGGCTGGCTTGCTAATTTCAAGACTCCAACCGTCTCCGTATGGCAGTGGTATGGCGCTATCGTTCAGGTCGTAACGGGTCTGGCCATGGTCGGTATTCTCGAGGCTGGCGACGGTTCGCCAAACCACATGAAGATTGGAATCAAGTCGCTGATTGCAATCATTATCTTGGTGGCAGCGTTCCTTGGCCGGAAGAAGATGAAGAACGGCGAGGAAGTTCCTACGGGGATCGCTCACGCCGTGGGTGGCATGGCCTTGATCAACATCGCCATCGCGGTACTCTGGAACTAATCAGCATTAGCATTGACGGCGGGAGCCGCAACCATCAGCTTGGAGCAAGCTGTGGTTGCACCTCCCGCCGTTTCGCTTTTAACGGCGCAATACCTTGCCAATTTTCCAGCGCTCGTCTTCCAGCACTAGTTCCACTTCGATGCGTTGCGGCTGCGCGGTCTGGACGGCGTGAACCGTGGCTCCGCGGGCATCCACGTAGCGGTATTCCTCTTGGGTAGAAGTGGCAGCAAGAATGACAGAGTCCCCCTGCCCACGCGCCGATACCGTGACGTCCGTGAGTCTCGTGCGCAATCCCGCAAATTCCAAACCCATTTTCCGAAGCTGATCGATTGTTTCGAGATCTCGTTGCAGCTGCACCGCTCCTGAAGTGTAGAGCCCCTTGAGCTTCTCCCCCGCCAGCTGCCCCATCGCTTCATCGCGCTCTCTTGAAAGCGCGAGGAATGCAGAGATCACGGTGTCCCGATTCAAGGCACAAGCTGGAACGTGCGCCCCGTCTTCAATTCTGCAGCTTTGCTCTGCTGACGGTACTGCCGTAGCCGCAGTCGTTTCGGTGGCCACAGCCGCACGGAAATGATTGACGCCCACGAGGCTCCCGATAATAACCAAGGAGCCCAGTGCTGCGGCACCGGCCAATTTCACGGCCCCGGGGGTCCGGCGCAATCGATGGCTATGCCAGGAGTCATCGCGGCTGGGGCTTCGCTGCCTGCTTGCGGTATCGGCCTGGCGCTTGAAGCGCTTGTGCGCAGCATTCTGTTCCGCGGATGGATGGATGGTCTCCATCAGATGAGTAGCTTCTGGAGCTACATGCCCTTCCCAGCTGATGGGCTCTGCCGGACAGCTTGCGAACAACGTTCGAGCAAACTGATCTGCGGTCGGTCGTGCTTGCGGATCTGGATTCAGCGAATCGATCAACAGTTCATGAATGATCGAAGGGATTCCGGGGAACATCACGCTTGCCGGTGGACGCATCAGTTCCTCTTCGGGAATCCGTCCGGATAGGAGAAACCACAAGCAGGCGCCCAGCGAAAACACGTCCTGCTCTCCAACTTGGCTTTCCCGTACCCCGGCCTGCATTTCAGGGGCCATGAATCCTGGCGTACCGGAGCCGGTGAGCGCCTGCCGTGCTGAAGCTGATTCCTGGAAGTCAATGATCTTCGGCATTCCCTTGGCAGTGAGCAATATATTGGCCGGCGATAAGTCTCCATGGCGTTGGCCCTGCGCATGCATCACCGAAAGCGTATGCGCGATGGGTGCCAGCGCGGTCACGCACTCCCCCAGGCCAAAGGCGCTTCGACTTGCCACAAGATCAGCCACGCTGCCACCGGGGCAATATTCCATAGCCAGCCCCTCGCCCAATTGTGTCGACAGGGTTCCGTAGAAATCAACGACATATTTCCTTGACTGCTTTACCTGCTCTTGGCGAAGCGAAGTGATGTTTTCCATAGTCAGGCTAAGTTTTAGCGTGAGGTACAACTGGTCGCTTTCCCTCCGGATCAGCCAAACTTTACACGGTGACTTGGAACTTAGCGGCCTTACCGTGACATGCCCGGGGCTTGTCGGCCACGCTAGAACATTCGTAGAATCATCCATGACTCCGTTGTAACCCAGAATCGTAAATTGCAAGCTGGATATCCACAGATGGGTTCGACGGCTCTGAATTAGCGACCGATCGTTCAAGAGCGTAGGCTAGCCGTCATGGCGATCGAATTCGAACGAGTCGGACTAGGCTCAAAATTTGTGCCCTACATGGAAGCTTGGGATTACCAAATCCAACTGCATGATGCGGTAGCCGCGGACACGCAAACCCCAAAAGTCCTGTTCCTGGAGCACGAAGCGGTTTACACCGCAGGCAAGCGAACTGAACCTGAAGATCTCCCGATGGACGGGACCCCCGTGGTGGATGTGGATCGCGGTGGAAAGTTGACCTGGCATGGCCCGGGACAGCTCATTGGCTACCCCATCGTCAAGCTACGCAAGATCAGCGCAATCCGACTTTACGTGGAGACCTTGGAAGAAGCCCTGATTAACGTGGTCAGCGAGCTAGGCATTCCGACGGCCCAGATCAAGGGCCGCTCCGGGGTCTGGGTACCGGGCAAAGATGGCGCTCAGGACCGCAAAATCGCAGCAATTGGAATCCGCATCAACCACGGTGTCACCATGCACGGTTTCGCATTGAACTGCTCTAACGCGCTTTCCGCCTACGAACAGATCATCCCCTGCGGCATCTCCGATGCAGGTGTCACCACCATTTCCGAAGAACTCGGCCGTACCGTCACCCCCGAAGACGTCGTTGACCGCGTACAAACCGAAATAGAGCGTCTGCTCACCCCTCAAGTCGTCTAGACAGTCACGCCCTCACCAAAGAAAGAGCTGTTTAATGAGCGTCGAACCAGAAGGCCGCCGTATGCTGCGCGTAGAAAAGCGCAACGCTGCCGTACCTGTGGAGCGTAAGCCAGAATGGATCAAGGCCAAGTTGAGCATTGGCCCTGAATACGTTGGCCTGAAAAATCTCGTACAGAGCGAAGGCTTGCATACGGTCTGCGAAGAAGCAGGCTGCCCGAACATCTTCGAGTGCTGGGAAGACCGCGAGGCTTCCTTCCTGATCGGCGGTTCAGAGTGCACCCGCCGTTGCGACTTCTGCCAGATCGCCACCGGCAAGCCCTTCGCAATTGACCGCTCAGAGCCATTCAAGGTCGCCATGAGCGTGAAGAAGATGGATCTGCGCTACGCCACCGTAACCGGCGTCGCCCGTGATGACCTCGAAGACGAGGGCACCTGGCTGTATGCCGAGACTGTGCGGCAGATCCACAAGATGAATCCAAGCACCGGCGTAGAGCTGCTGATCCCCGATTTCAGCGGCAAGCCGGAGAACCTGGATACCATCTGCGATTCGGAGCCAGAAGTCTACGCCCACAACGTAGAGACTGTGCCTCGCCTGTTCAAGCGCATCCGCCCGGCTTTCCGTTACGAGCGTTCCATGGATGTGATCACCCATGGCCGCAAGCGTGGCTTGATCACCAAGTCCAACCTGATTCTGGGTATGGGCGAAACTCGAGAAGAAATTTCCGAGGCCATGCGTGATCTCCATGAGGCAGGCTGCGATCTGCTGACTTTGACCCAGTACCTGCGCCCAACCGACCTGCATCTGCCAGTCGACCGCTGGGTCACCCCGCAGGAGTTCCTGGAGCTTCAGCAAGAAGCCGAAGAACTCGGCTTTGCCGGAGTCATGGCGGGGCCACTGGTCCGTTCTTCCTACCGCGCTGGCCGCCTGTGGGCCGGCGCCATGCGCAAGAAGGGCCGCGAAATCCCAGAGGCATTGGCACATATCGAGTCCTCGGGCAACACGCGCCAGGAAGCAGCTTCGCTGATCAAGTAGCTCGGTCCAGTGGACCCCACGGCTAAGGCCCCGGAACTCCTGATGGAATCCATCGAGGGTTCCGGGGCTTTCCCACTGCCCGTCCATGGGCAATTCAGCTGAAAATGCCGTGTTGGATCCGGCTCGGCTTAGAACTATCAACTTCATCGCGTAGAATTAAGGCACTATGGCCAAAAACTCCGACAACGACGCAGCCGCGCCTAAGCGTGGCTTGTTTTCGCGTAAACCAAAAGCTGAGAAGAAGAACAAAGAACCGGGCCGCCTGAAGCAAATTGGCCAGGTCTTCCAGATGACTCGCCGCAATGACCCGATGGTCGTGTGGTGGATGGCATTGGCAGCCTTGGCCGTCATTGCTGTCTGCTTGGTCATCGGCTTCTTGATCAAAAACTGGATCACGATGTTGATCATCGCAATCCCGCTGGCGCTCCTTGCTGCAATGTTCGTGATGTCCCGCCGCGCAGAGAAAGCTGCGTTCTCGCAGCTTGAGGGCCGCCCCGGCGCTGCCGGCGCCGCCATGAGTGTGCTGCGTCGCGGCTGGATCCTGAAGCAGGAACCAGTTGCCTACAACCGCCACCAGGATCTGGTGTTCCTCGGTATCGGTCGCCCGGGCATCGTCCTGGTCACTGAGGGACCAAAGAGCCGGGTTCGTGAGCTTGCCTCTTCCGAGCGCAAGCGCATCGCCCGCGTTCTGCCGAACGTTCCCGTGCACATCATCAACGCTGGTTCCGAAGAAGGCCAGACTCCGTTGGCTGAAGTCGGCAAGGCAATGAAGAAGCTTCCAAAGTCGATTACGAAGCTGGAAGTCAGCGCAATCGACAAGCGCTTGAGCACTTTGACCGCGAATCGTCTGCCTATCCCCAAGGGCGTAGACCCGAACCGCGTCCGTCCAAACCGCCGCGCTACGCGCGGACGCTAAAGACAACTACTAAAGAAGCCGCAACTGGAATTTCTAGTTGCGGCTTCTTTCTTGCTGTCCGGATCTATTGCTAGGAGATATTCACCAGGATGGTCTTGGGCAAACGATCATGCAGTCCACGCTGGTCCTTGTCGGTGACGAAGGCCGGAATAGCCAGGCAAAGCAGCAAGGAACGAATCAGGCCTTGGAACGGCTTGATTGCGGTTCCATCCAGCGACTGCACCTGCATTCCAAAGGTACGGTGCCCGATCGTGTGCCCGGTGAACCCGACACCGATGATCTGCCCGGCGCAGAACAGGCTCAATGTTGCCAGATCGTGGCTGTCAAACAGCCACCAGCTCAGCAGCATCGAGAGCCCCCAGTCCAAGAGCAGTGCACCGACCCGTCGCGGGAATCTGGCAATGGAGCCGGGGCCCTTCTCGGGGCGCCCCATATCCTGCCCGGGCCATTGTTGCGTATTATGCTGCGGCGGCCCTTCAAGCCACGAGCTGAAGTCTTTTCTTTCCACCAATACAGTCTATCCAGCGATTCTGTGCGCCAGTTAGAACGCGATAACCAGGTAGCAAGTATCCAAGTCAGATTGTTACAGCAGGCAATCAGCGCAGATCAGCGCGATACGACACGCCCGGATTCTCCGCTTGTAACAGGTTGGAAACAATAGAGACACCATTCAGAAATGGATTATAGGTAAGCTTGATACGTAAGCAAGAGGACCAGCCGGATCATTCCGGCTACCGGTTCCGTTTACCAAACCTTATATCTCACCAGGGAGTCACCTGCACATGTTTACCAGTCCAGAAGAAGTCTTGGCATATATTGCCGAAGAGGACATCAAGTTCGTCGATATCCGTTTCACCGACCTACCAGGTGTACAGCAGCACTTCAACGTGCCTGCCAAGTCCGTGGATGCCGACTTCTTCGTCAACGGCCAGCTCTTCGATGGTTCTTCCATCCGCGGCTTCGCCGGCATCTCTGATTCCGACATGCAGCTGATCCCGGACGTCACCACCGGCTTCATCGATCCCTTCCGCCTGGAAAAGACCCTGGCCTTCAACTTCTCGATCATCAACCCACGCACCGGTGAGCCGTACCACCGCGACCCACGTGGCGTTGCGGAACGTGCCGAGGCATACCTGGAATCGACCGGTATCGCTGACACCGCGTTCTTCGCCCCAGAAGCAGAATTCTTCATCTTCGAAGACGTTCGCTACGAATCCAAGCCACAGGGCGCGTTCTACTCGATCGATTCCGACGAGGCACCTTGGAACACCGGCCGCAAGGAAGAAGGCGGCAACCAGGGTTACAAGACCCCGTACAAGGGCGGCTACTTCCCAGTTGCACCGACTGACAAGCAGGCTGACCTGCGCGACGCGATCTGCGTCGAGTTGGACAAGGCTGGCCTTGAGGTTGAACGCAGCCACCACGAGGTGGGCGCTGCCGGCCAGGCAGAAATCAACTACAAGTTCAACACCATGGTTCACTCCGCTGATGAACTGATGCTCTTCAAGTACATCGTGAAGAACGTCGCTGACGCGTGGGGCAAGTCCGCAACCTTCATGCCAAAGCCAGTCTTCGGCGACAACGGCTCGGGCATGCACGTGCACCAGTCGCTGTGGGCCAACGGCGAACCGCTGTTCTACGATGAAAAGGGCTACGCTGGCCTGTCCGATACCGCACGCTGGTACATCGGCGGCCTGCTGAAGCACGCAGACGCCGTGCTCGCGTTCACCAACCCAACCGTGAACTCCTACCGCCGCCTGGTCAAGGGCTACGAAGCTCCAGTGAACATGGTTTACTCGCAGGGCAACCGCTCTGCCGGTATCCGTATCCCGATCACCGGTTCGAACCCTAAGGCGAAGCGCATCGAGTTCCGCGCTCCGGATGCTTCCTCGAACCCATACCTGGCGTTCGCAGCCCAGCTGATGGCTGGCCTGGACGGCATCAAGAACCGCATTGAACCTGCAGAGCCAATCGACAAGGACCTCTACGAGCTTCCTGCCGAAGAGGCCAAGGAAATCCAGCGCGCACCTGAAAGCCTCGAAGAGGCGCTCAAGGCCCTGGAAGCTGATCACGAGTTCCTGCTCGAAGGCGGCGTCTTCACCGAGGACCTGATCCAGACTTGGGTCGAGTACAAGCGTGAAAACGAAATCAAGCCATTGAGCCTGCGCCCGAACCCATACGAGTTCGAGCTCTACTACGGTTGCTAATCAGCTGACGGGGCATCGCCCCGTGTAGTTTGCAGAGGAGTCTGCACAAAGCGCAAGAACTATGTTCTGGCACTTGTGCGGACTCCTCTGTTTAAGCATCAGTGCGGGCCCGCACATGGGCGGCCATCGCGCTCAGGGCAAGTGCCGCCCCGATAACAAGTACTAGTATTCCTGCTTGTCGCTCTTTGCTTCCCAAAGCTCAAATGCCCTGAGCGCACCGGAATCTTCAACCTTGGTAAACGGAATTTTCCGCTCGCTCATGGGAAGCTCAAGCTCCTTGTAAATGAAATCATCATCGAAGCCGATCTTCGCGGCTTCGTCGCGCGTATTCGCGTAGTAGACATGCTCGAAGCGGGACCAATAGATGGCACCCAGGCACATGGGACATGGCTCGCAGCTGGTGTAGAGCTCGCATTGCGACAGATCGAAGGTTCCCAGTGCTTGTCCCGCTGCGCGGATGGCATTGATTTCGGCGTGCGCCGTTGGATCCTGGCTACCCACCACCGAGTTGTAGCCAGCGGAAACGACTTTTCCGTCAAGGACTACCACCGCGCCAAATGGTCCGCTGTCATTGGATTCCAGGGCCAGCAAGGACTGATCAATGGCAGCCTGCAGCATCTTTGGGTCCAGCATTTTCGAAGCTCCCCTGCACTCATTATTCGCGTAGAGATTACAATCCCCACCCTAGTCCCCCGCATCCTGTTCCGGCGGGAAGCGCAGGAAATTGCCGGTTGCGGACTAAGGTTTCAGCGCACGAAGGTAACGCTGACGTGTCACCCACTGCGCCAGGAGCAGCGCCTTGAAGACTCGACGCCAAGCAGGCACATCAGAAGGTGCCGTGACCGACCTGATCAGCAGGAAAACTTGCTCGTCCGCGCGTTCAAGAATGAAAGCTTCCACACCCTGAACCGGATGCCCCGGCAGCGTCCGGTAGGAAAACCCTACCCAATCACTTTCCGCAACGACGTCAACGACCTCCACAGGTTCATGGATGCGCAACGGTCCGACACCGATGGTGATCAAGGGTTGCTGGCCCACGGCGACCGGCAACTGCGGCTGAAGCCTGAACCCGCTGCGTGTCTTGACTTCCCAACGGAGCAAGGCAGCGCACGCAACGTTCCACAGGGCTACTCCCCTACCTAGCAGCACGCGGCGTTGCCACGGCCTGGATGAAGCAGCCAGCGGGCTCCAGGTACGTTCCAGCAGCGTTTCAACGGCCACCGCGGTTCCTAGTTCTCAAAGCCGTAGAACAGCAGTTCAAAGATGCCACGCGCGTGCCGGGTTGCACGCAAGTAGTCCTCTTCGAGTTCCACGCCAAAGTGCGGCTCATAGCCGCACCACCGAGCCACGGCTTCCATATCGCGCGCCGAACTCGGCAAGACATCGCTGGAACGACCGGACGTGATGATTTCAGCACTGCGAATCTGCGTAGCCAGCCGCCAAGCAATCGCCAGCAGTTCGCTATCGTCTTGCGCAATGAGCTCCAATTTCGCCAGCTCTTCCAACGCCTGGAGCGTCGAGGTGGTGCGCAGGGATTCGTGCTTCCAGGCGTATTGCAACTGGTAGAACTGCACCAGCCATTCAATGTCCGAGAGCGAGCCTCGTCCCAGTTTCAGGTGGCGGTTGGGGTCGGCACCTCGTGGGAGCCGTTCGGACTCAACGCGGGCCTTGATCTTGCGGATATCCCGGATCTCCGACTCGTCCAGTCCCTTGCCGTAGCGCACCGGCCTAATCAATTCCATGAAATCTTCAGCCAACTGGTCATCGCCGGCAAACGGGCGTGCACGCTGCAACGCCTGGCGTTCCCAGATTTCCACCCATCGCTGGTAATAGGTGGCGTAGGCGTCGAGAGAACGGACCAGCATTCCCTGGCGGCCCTCGGGGCGCAGATCCGAGTCCACTTTCAATTTCACTTCAGCTGGAATGGCTGGTTTCAACGGTTTGGCGGTCCACGACACCAGGTCGGTAACTACCCGAAGCGCTTGTTCTTGAGCAGCTTGGGCCGTGGCGCCAGGAACCGGGCGCTGCACGAACAGGACGTCCGCATCAGAGCCGTAACCGATTTCCCGACCGCCTTGGCGGCCCATGGCAATGACCGAAACGACAGCATGTTCCCCGTGCTTGGCCTGGTCAGCAGCCAAGAGGACCTTCAGCACCCCGTCAACCATGGCGGCGTCGATGTTCGAGAGTGCTACGCCGACTTCGTCAACGGTCAGCAGGCCAGCGCCGTCGGCAAGCGCGACACGCAAGAACTCGCGGCGGCGCACCATGCGGATCATGCGGATGGCAGCTTCTGGCTGCTTCGTGCGATGGATGATCGAGGTGTTCTGCTGCAGCAGGTTCTCGAATGTCTGCGGCGTCAAGGACGCGTCGGAGCCCAGCCAAGCGGCCGCCGCCGGCTCATTGGCCAGCAGGTCGGTCAGGAAGCGCGTATTGGAGAGCAAGTGGCTCAGCCGTTCAGCGGCAGCGTTGGTATCGCGCAGCATGCCGAGGAACCAATGGGACTTGCCCAGCGCTTCGCTGAGCCGGCGGAAGCCCAGCAATCCAGCATCCGGGTCAACCCCGCGGGCAAACCAGTCCAGGAGTACCGGCAGCAATTGCCGTTGCAATGACGCACTGCGCGAGACCCCACCGGTCAGGGCTTCAATGTGCCGCATCGCCGCCTTCGGGTCGAGATAGCCCAGGGCGCGCAGGCGGGCTTGCGCCGATTCGGCGGTGAGCTTGACATCATCGGCCGAGAGGTTGGAACTACTGACCAGGAGCGGACGGTAGAAAATACGCTCGTGCAGCGAACGCACCATGCGCTTGGTTTCATTCCAGCGGCGCATCAGCTTCTCCGGGCTGCTGAGCTGCAGGTCTCCGGCACCACGGATCGATCGTGCAAGCACGCGCTGGGCGCTTTCTGCCCGGGGCATCAAGTGGGTACGGCGCAATTGGCTGAGCTGTATCCGGTGCTCCAGCAAGCGCAGGAAACGGTATGAGTCATCGAAATTCGTCGCATCATCACGGCCGATGTAGCCGATATCGCTCATCGCTTGGATGGCCAGGGTGGTGGTTGGCACCTGGATGGCGGGGTCGACTCGACCATGGACGAGTTGGAGCAGCTGGACGGTGAATTCGACATCGCGCAGCCCACCGGGGCCCAGCTTGATTTGCCACGCAACATCTTGCTTGTCGATGTTGTCGCTGACGCGTCGGCGCATGGCCTGGACGGATTCAACGAAGCCCTCACGCTCGGAACTGGACCAAACCATTGGCGAAACCATCCGCTCATAAGAGCGTCCCAGTTCCTTGTCGCCGGCAATCGCGCGGGCCTTGAGCAGGGCTTGGAATTCCCATGAATGAGCCCACCGGCGGTAATACGCTTCATGGGATGAGAGCGTACGGGTCAAGGCCCCGTCCTTGCCCTCGGGGCGAAGATTCGCATCCACTTCCCAGAGCATCGGCTCAGGGCCAGGGACCATCAGTGCACGTGCCGTGTTCCCGCAGATCACCGTCGCGAT
This sequence comes from Arthrobacter sp. JUb115, assembly GCF_004365035.1. Taxonomy (NCBI): domain Bacteria; kingdom Bacillati; phylum Actinomycetota; class Actinomycetes; order Micrococcales; family Micrococcaceae; genus Arthrobacter; species Arthrobacter sp. JUb115. Next base: position 205,921 of record NZ_SOBS01000006.1, read on the forward strand.
CGCGGCGGCCAGGTCGTCATCGATTCCCGGCGTGGAATCGTGGACGTAAATGACATCGACGTCCGAAATATAGTTCAGTTCACGTGCACCGCACTTGCCCATGCCAATGATGGTGATCTTAACCCGATCAACGTCGCCAGCATCATATTGTTCGGCGGCTTCGGCCCGGGCAATGGCCAATGCCCCCTCCAACGCGGCACCAGCCATGTCGGCCAGTTCGGCGGCGACCAGGGGCAGAATGCGCTGCGGCTGGGTGGAACCCAAGTCCCGGTGGGCCAGCGAGAGCAAGGCCTTGCGGTAGGCGGTGCGCAAGCGCTGTCGCGCTTCAGCACCGGTATGGGAAGAGACCCAGTGCCCGCCGTCTGATTGCTTGGCCTCGATCGATGCCAGCAAGTCCTCGACCAGCTGTTCCGCGGGCACGGGGACGAATTCACCGGGTGGGGCGTGGCGGACGATCTCCAGCGCCTCGGGACAACGCATGAGGAACTCCCCGAGCGCAGAAGAGCTGCCCAGAAGCCTGACGAGCCCTTGGCAGCTATCGGGCTCCAGGAAGATATCGATGACTTCCGGGTGCCGATCTACCAACCGCAGGGCCAGCAGCAGTGCCTGGTCCGGATCTGGCGCATGCGCCATCTTGCTCACGATCAGGCTGGGATCAATCCGGGACAGTTCCTCGGCCTGAAGGAATTTCTTGGCCCTTTCGATGTCGCTGAAGCCAGCGTTGAGCAATGCTCGCGAGGGTACTTCCGGCATGGTGTCTCGTGTTCTCCCGCATTTCGCCGCGCAGCTTCACGCGGCGAAGTCTCTAGAGGATTCCCAAATACTTGTTCAGTTCGTAGGGGGTAATGACCTGGCGGTACTCTTCCCATTCGGTGCGCTTGTTCGACAGGAACGAGTTGAATACCTGCTCGCCGAGGATCTCGGCCATCAGTTCCGACTCTTCCATGGCGCGCAATGCGTCGTGCAGGCTGCCAGGCAGCGGAACGTGGCCCGAGGCGCGGCGTTCTGCCGTGGACAGGCTCCAGACATCATCCTCGGTTGGCTCTTCCAGCTCGTAGCCTTCGCGGATGCCCTTCAGCCCAGCGCCCAGCAATACTGCGTAGGCCAGGTACGGATTGGCTGCCGAGTCGATACCGCGGTATTCCACGCGGGCGGACTGTCCCTTGCCTGGCTTGTACAGCGGCACGCGGACCAGTGCCGAGCGGTTGTTGTGCCCCCACGAACGGTGGCTCGGCGCCTCCCCTCCACCCCACAACCGCTTGTACGAGTTCACGTACTGGTTGGTGATGGCGGTCATTTCCGGCGCATGGTGCAAGATGCCGGCGATGAAGGACCGGGCCACATCGGAGAGCTGGTATTCGCGGCCAGCTTCGAAGAACGCGTTAGCGTCACCTTCGAACAAGGAGAAGTGGGTATGCATGCCGCTGCCCGGATGGTCGGCAAATGGCTTGGGCATGAAGGTTGCGTGGATGCCCTTTTGCATCGCCATCTCCTTGATGACGGTACGGAAGGTCATGATGTTGTCGGCGGTCTGCAAGGCATCTGCGTAGCGCAGATCGATTTCGTTCTGGCCTGGACCTGTTTCGTGGTGGGAGAACTCCACCGAAATGCCCAGCGCTTCCAGCGTGGTCACGGAAGCACGGCGGAAGTCCTGCCCAACGCCATCTGGCACGTGGTCGAAGTAGCCACCGTTGTCGATCGGCTGGGGACGGCCATTGGCATCCAGCTGATCGTTCTCCAGCAAATAGAATTCGATCTCCGGGTGGGTGTAGCAAGTGAAACCCATATTCGATGCTTCGGCCAGCTGGCGCTTGAGCACCTGGCGCGGATCTGCATTGGACGGCTGGCCCTCAGGGGTCAGGATGTCGCAGAACATGCGGGAGGTCGGTTCGACTTCGCCGCGCCACGGCAGGATCTGGAAGGTGGCAGGATCTGGCTGAAGCAACATGTCAGACTCGGAGATCCGGGACAGTCCATCAATGGAGGAACCATCGAATCCCAGACCTTCTTCGAAAGCATCTTCAACTTCAGCAGGAGCCAACGCCACCGACTTGAGCGAACCAACGACGTCAGTAAACCACATTCGCACAAATCGAACGTCGCGTTCTTCAATGGTGCGCAGTACAAATTCCTGCTGACGATCCATTTTCCACCACCTTTGGGATTCTGATATCCGGCGCTGATCACAACCGGTAAGAAAATTGACCTGTGGCAACACTATATCGGTTCAGAACCGTCCCAACGATCAGCATCGCCCTGTCCAAGTGCGATAAAGTCGATTCATGCCACAACCATACCTAGGGAACCCTGAAAAAGGCCCGTCCCGTATCCGACTTCATCATTTGCAGCAGGCCAAGGACAATGGCGAAAAATTCGCGATGTTAACTGCTTATGACGTAATGATGGCAGAGATTTTCGATTCGGCCGGGATCGAGATGCTGCTGGTTGGCGACTCCGCTGCCAATACCGTACTCGGCTACGAGTCCACGCTGCCCATTACCCTCGACGAAATGATCATGTTCACCAAAGCTGTCGCCAACGGGGCCAAACGCGCCATGGTCGTTGCCGACCTCCCGTTTGGCAGCTACGAGCAGTCCCCTGCCCAGGCCGTTGCCACTGCGGTGCGCCTGATGAAGGAAGGCCATGCCCACGCGGTCAAGATGGAGGGCACCGCGCAATACGCCGAGCATGTCCGCGCCATGGTCCTTGCCGGAGTTCCCGTTATCGGGCACATCGGATTCACTCCGCAGTCCGAGCATGCATTGGGCGGGTACCGCGTGCAGGGCCGTGGCGACGCTGTAGAGCAGATGAAGCACGACGCTGTGCAATTGCAGGATGCAGGCGCCTTCTGCATCCTGATGGAAATGGTGCCAAGCCCGGTCGCTGCCAAAATCGATGCCGCGCTGAAGGTGCCGACCATCGGCATCGGCGCTGGCAACTCCACCACCGGACAGGTCCTGGTTTGGCAGGACATGCTGGGTCTTGGCGGAGGGCGCACCCCGCGCTTCGTGAAGAAGTACGCTGATCTGCGTGAGGTTGTCGGCAACGCGGTGCGCGAGTACCACCAGGACGTGGTTTCCGGCACCTTCCCCTCGGCAGAGTACGAGTTCAAGGAATAGAAGCCGGCTCACGCCATATCGCAAAGCGGTGCGCTGCCTCGATGTCATCCATCGTGGCAGCGCACCGCTTTGCCATTCGCCGCACCGGCCTGGCTCGGTGCCCTTGACTTCTACTCGTCGTCTTCCTCTGCGTCGTCCCACGCCTCATTGCGTGCCTGGACTTTCGCCATTGCCGCTTCGGCTTCAGCAACCGTGTCATATGGGCCAAGCAACTGCGACCAATCAGACTGCGGGCCATTCTCCACGGTCTTGGTCGAGACGTTGTACCAGTACTGCCCCTCGCCCGGGGTGCCAACTGAGCTCATGGAAAACTCCTCTATTCTCGATTCTTGCTGCTTCTTCCACGGTATCCCAACCGGCGGAAAATAGGTGCAACACCACCTGTTCTATCGGCTATCTCCTAGCGAAGCGGCAGATACGTGAAGCTAGAATAAAAGCATGGCTATTGCTTCAACTGCACCCCTTGGAAATCTCACCGCCGGCACGGTCTCCCCGGAACTTCCGGTACCGAAACACATTGAACGCCCCGAATACGTTGGCAAGAAGGAACCTGCCAGCAACACGGCTTCGGAAATCAAAAGCCCAGAAGTCATCGAACGCATTCGCATAGCTTCAAGGATTGCCGCTCAGGCACTGCAGGAAGTTGGCAAGGCTTGCCAGCCGGGAGCCACCACCGACCAGCTCGATCGGCTTGGCCACGAATTCCTCATGGATCACAACGCCTACCCGTCAACCTTGGGCTACCGCGGATTCCCCAAGTCGCTGTGCTCCTCGTTGAACGAGGTCATCTGCCACGGCATCCCGGACACCACCGTGTTGCAAGATGGCGACATCATCAATATCGATATCACCGCCTTCATCGGTGGCGTTCACGGAGATAACAACGCCACCTTCCTGGTCGGTGACGTGGATGAAGAATCGCGCCTGCTGGTCGAGCGCACCGAAAACTCGCTGAAGCGCGCCATCAAGGCCGTGATGCCAGGGCGTGAGATCAATGTGATCGGCCGAAGCATTGAAACCTACGCCAAGCGGTTCGGCTACGGCGTGGTCCGCGACTTCACCGGCCACGGCGTCGGCGAGGCCTTCCATTCCGGCTTGATCATCCCGCATTACGATGCGGCGCCGGCCTACAACACTCCCATCGAGCCAGGCATGGTTTTCACCATCGAGCCGATGCTCACCTTGGGCACCGTCGAATGGGACATGTGGGAAGACGACTGGACCGTGACCACCAAGGACAAGAAGCGCACCGCGCAGTTCGAGCACACCCTGCTGGTCACCGACGATGGCGCGGAAATTCTCACCCTGCCATAGCCGCTGCGACGCCTACGCCAAACGCCAGTGCCCGCGACCACGAAAGGTCTGGGGCACTGGCGTTTGCTCTATGCGAAAACTGCTAGTCGGCCGAGAGCGGACGCTGGTTTCCCTGCGGAACCTTGCCACGGCGATCGCGCAGCCGGGCAATGGCGGTCTCGAAATCAGTCAGCGACTGGAAGTTGTGGTAGACACTGGCAAAGCGCAAGTAAGCGACCTCATCGAGGCGCGACAATGGCTCCAAGATGGCCAAGCCCACCTGGTGGGCCGGGATTTCAGCAGCCCCGGAGGTCCGGACTGCCTCTTCGACTTCCTGGGCCAGGACGGCAAGGTCGTGATCGGTGACCGGGCGGCCCTGGCAGGCCTTGCGAACACCGTTAATGACCTTGTTGCGCGAGAACGGTTCTACGGCACCGGACTGCTTGAGCACGTTGAGGCTGGCAGTTTCGGTGGTGGTGAAACGGCGCGAACAAGCCGTGCACTGGCGTCGGCGGCGGATCGAGACGCCGTCGTCGGCAACTCGACTATCGACCACTCGGGAATCCGCATTGCGGCAATACGGGCAGTTCACGGCACCTCCATCTGTAGCCTAAGAAGCATTCTCGGTTCACCCATGGTGGCAAGAATCAACTCATGTCACCTAACAGTTTAGCGTCTATTGCGCGTTTCGCACCGCGACCGCGTCTCCATGGGCTGGCAGGTCCTCGGCATTGGCAAGATTAATCACGTGAGCGGCCACTTCGCCCAGCGCGGCCTTGTCGTAGTTGATCACCTGGATGGCTTTCAAGAAGGTATTCACGTTCAGCCCCGACGCGTGCAGCGCGGTGCCACTGGTCGGCAGCACGTGGTTGGATCCTGCGCAGTAGTCGCCCAGCGAAACCGGGGCATAGGCGCCGACAAACACTGCGCCAGCGGCGGTGATGCGGGCCGCGGTGGATTCCGCCTCGGCCACCATGATTTCCAGGTGCTCGGCGGCGTAGGCGTTGCACACCTCGATCCCCTGCTCCAGGTCCTTGACCAAGATGACGGCCGATTGGGATCCTGACAGTGCCTCTGTCACACGGGCGGAGTGCTTGGTGGCGGCAACCTGCACCATGAGTTCCTTGCGCACGCCAGCAGCTAGTTCAGGTGAATCGGTAATCAGCACGGCCGCGGCGTTGGCATCGTGTTCTGCCTGCGAAATCATATCGGCAGCGACGAAGCCCGGGTTAGCTCCCTTGTCGGCAAGAATCGCGATTTCCGTAGGACCAGCTTCAGCGTCAATGCCTACCACGCCCTTGACCAAGCGCTTGGCGGTTGCCACGAACACGTTGCCTGGACCGGAGATCACGTCAACCGGTTCGATCCCGCCACGCTCATCGTTCGGCATGTCCACCCCGTAGGCGAACGCGGCAACAGCCTGGGCACCGCCCATGGCGTGCACCTCGTCGATGCCCAGCAGCTTGGCGGCAGCCAAGATGGTGGGGTGCGGCAGTCCGGCGAATTCCTTCTGCGGCGGGCTGGCCAGGGCTAGCGAGCTGACGCCGGCTGCCTGGGCAGGTACGGCGTTCATGATGACCGAGGACGGGTAGACGGCCAGGCCACCTGGCACGTACAGGCCGACGCGGCGCACCGGGACCCAGCGCTGGGTGACAGTTGCCCCGGTAGCGTAGCGGACTTCGGCGTCGTCCGGGCGCTGGGCCTTGGCGAATACGCGGGCGCGGTCAATGGATTCTTCCAGCGCCAGGCGGACCTGCGGGTCCAGTTCTTCCAGGGCGCGGTCCAGCTCATGCTGCGGCACACGGGTATGCTCCAGCTCAACATGGTCAAAGCGCTGGGCCAGGTCCTTGAGTGTTTCCATGCCATGGGCGCGGACATCATCGATGATCTGCTGCACGGTTTCGGCAGCGGTCTGGGAGTTCATCTCCGGGCGCGGCAGCTTGGCTTTCAGCTGTGCGTAGCCCAGGGATTCGTTGCGCCAATCAAGGGTGGCGAGTGCTGAGAATTCGGTTTCTGGAATAGTGCTCACCTACCTAGTTTAACGCCGATGACCGGGGAAGGTTCATTAGTTACCTTCCCCGGTCATCCAAGCCGTGATCCGATTACCTATACGTCCAGGCAGTGCGGGCCCAGCAGCACCTTCAAATCGCCGAACAGGGCAGGATTGGGGTTTACCCTGAAGTTCATGCCCAGGCGCAGCAGCGAGGTGCCGCGGCTGCCGGTGAGCTTCACCCGCACCTCGGTGTTGCCACTGTGCGTGCGCAGCACATCACCCAGCTTCTGCACCAGGGTCTCGGTGGCCTTGTGTGTCGGAATGCCGATGACTACCGGTCCCCCGTTGGCATCCTCGGAAATTTCCGGGATCATCATTTCCTGCGCGTTCAGGGTGATGGAGCCGTCATCGCGGCGCTGCACGCGCCCCTTGATGACCACGATCAGGTCATCGGCCAGGATCTCGGCGATCGGCTGGTAGGCCTGGCCGAAGAACATGACCTCCATCGAACCGGAGAGGTCTTCGATCTCGCAGCGCGCATACGGGTTGCCGCTCTTCTTGGCGATGCGCCGCTGCAGACCGGAAATCATGCCGGCGATGGAAATGATGTGGCCATCCTGCGGGCCGTCATCCGAGAGCACGTGCGTGACCGGCATGTCAGCGTACTGGTCCAGGGCCGAGCCCAGTCCCTGCAGCGGGTGATCGGAAACGTACAGGCCGAGCATGTCGCGCTCGTAGGCCAGTTTTTCCTTCTTGTCCCAATCGGGCATGTCGGGGATCGCCACGTGCATCGACTCCGAGGACTCATCCGCGCCCAGGGCGCTGAACAGGTCGAACTGGTTGGCCGCCTCGTTGCGCTTGACCTGGATCACCGAATCCACGGCTTCTTCGTGGATGGCCACCAGCGCCCGGCGTGGATGCTTCATGGAGTCGAAGGCACCGGCCTTGATCAGCGATTCAATGGTTCGCTTGTTGCAGACCACGGCCGGGACCTTGCCCAGGAAATCGTTGAAGTCGTTGTAGTTGCCCTTCTCCGTGCGGGCCTCGACCATGCCGGCCACCGCATTGGTGCCGACGTTGCGGATAGCGCCCATGCCGAAGCGGATATCCTTGCCCACTGGGGTGAAGTTCAACGCCGATTCGTTGACATCCGGCGGCAGCACGGTGATGCCGATGTGGCGGCATTCGTTCAGGTACAGTGCCAGCTTGTCCTTGTCATCGCCCACCGAGGTCAGCAGCGCGGCCATGTATTCGGCCGGGTAGTGCGCCTTGAGGTAGGCGGTCCAGTAGGAGACCACGCCGTACGCGGCCGAGTGGGCCTTGTTGAACGCGTAGTCGGAGAATGGCAGCAAGATGTCCCACAGGGTCTGCACGGCGGCGTCCGAGTAGCCGTTGTCGTTCATGCCCTGCTTGAAGCCGGCGAACTGCTTATCCAGTTCCGACTTCTTCTTCTTGCCCATGGCACGGCGCAAGATATCGGCCTGGCCCAGCGAGTAGCCGGCCAGCTTCTGCGCAATAGCCATAACCTGCTCCTGATACACGATCAGGCCGTAGGTGCCGCCGAGGATCTCTGCCAGCGGTTCAGCGAGCTCCGGGTGGATTGGGGTGACTTCCTGCAACCCGGTCTTGCGCAGGGCGTAGTTGGTGTGGGAGTTGGCGCCCATCGGGCCCGGACGGTACAGCGCGATCACTGCGGAGATGTCTTCGAAGTTATCGGGGCGCATCATCTTCAGCAGCGAGCGCATGGGACCGCCATCGAGCTGGAACACGCCCAGGGTGTCGCCGCGGGCCAGCAGGTTGTAGGCCTCGGGGTCCTCGATACTCAGGGTCTCGAGGTCGATTTTGGTGCCGGTGTTGTACTCGATGTTCTCCAGGGCATCGGAAATGATGGTGAGGTTGCGCAACCCCAGGAAGTCCATCTTGATCAACCCCAGGCCTTCACAGGTCGGGTAGTCGAACTGGGTAATGACCTGTCCATCCTGGATGCGCCGCATGATGGGGATGACGTCGATGATCGGGTCCGAGCTCATGATCACGCCGGCGGCGTGCACGCCCCACTGGCGCTTCAGGCCTTCCAGGCCCTTGGCCGTCTCGAAGACGCGGGCCGCCTCCGGGTCATTGGCCACCAGGTTGCGGAAGTCCCCCGCCTCCGAATAGCGCTTGGATTGCGGGTTCTCGATGTCGTTCAGCGGGATGTCCTTGGCCATCACCGCCGGCGGCAGCGCCTTGGTCAGGGTCTCGCCCATGCTGAACGGGTAGCCGAGCACGCGCGATGAGTCCTTCAGCGCCTGCTTGGTCTTGATTGAACCGTAGGTCACGATCATCGATACGCGCTCATCACCGTACTTCTCGGTCACGTACCTGATGACCTCGGAACGGCGGCGATCATCGAAGTCGACATCGAAGTCGGGCATGGAAACACGTTCCGGGTTCAGGAAACGCTCGAAGATCAGGCCGTGCACCAGCGGATCGAGGTCGGTGATGCGCATGGCGTAGGCGACCATGGAGCCTGCACCCGAACCACGCCCCGGGCCAACACGGATGCCGTGGTCCTTGGACCAGTTGATGAAATCGGCCACCACCAGGAAGTATCCCGGGAAGCCCATCTTGATGATGACGTCCAGCTCGTAGTCTGCCTGCTTGCGCGAAGCTTCTGGGATGCCGTTCGGGTAGCGGTAGTGCAGTCCCTTGTCGACTTCCTTGATCAGCCAGCTGGTTTCGTCCTCCCCCGGCGGGCAAGGGAATTTCGGCATGTAGTTGGCGTTCGTGTCGAAGGAGACCTCGACCCGGTCGGCGATCGCCAGGGTGTTGTCGCAGGCTTCGGGAAATTCCTTGAACAAATCGCGCATTTCGCGCGCCGATTTCAGGTAGTAGCCGGTGCCGGAAAAAGCGAAGCGGCTGCCGCCCTGGTCATAGGTGGGCTCGTCGAGCGTGGAGCCGGAGTTGATGGCCAGCAGCGCCTCGTGGGCCTTGGCATCGGATTCATGGGTGTAGTGCAGGTCGTTGGTAGCCACCAGCGGAATGCCCAGTTCCTTGGCCAGGCGCAGCAGGTCCTTGGTGATGCGGCGTTCGATCTCCAGACCGTGGTCCATGATCTCGCAGAAGTAGTTTTCCTTGCCGAATAAATCCTGCAGTTCAGCCGCGGCCGCCTTCGCCGCATCGTACTGGCCCAGGCGAAGCTTGGTCTGGACTTCACCCGAAGGGCAGCCGGTCGTGGCAATGAGGCCCTCGTGGTGCTCGTTGAGCAGCTCGCGGTCCCAGCGCGGGTATTTGCCGAACACGGAGTCCAGCGAGGCGCGGGACGAACCCTTGAAAAGGTTGTCCATGCCCTTGTTGTTGTACGAGAGCAGGGTCATGTGGTTGTACAGGCCGCCACCGGAAACGTCATCGCCCTTTTGCGATTCGTCGGTACGCCATTTCACGCGGGTCTTGTCGTCGCGCGCGGTGCCCGGGGTGACATAGGCTTCTACGCCGATGATCGGCTTAACGCCAGCTCCGGTGGCTTGGCGCCAGAAATCGAAGGCACCGAACAGGTAGCCATGGTCGGTAATCGCCATGGCTTCCATGCCCTGCCGGTTAGCTTCGGCGAAGAGTTCGCCTAGGCGCGCAGCACCGTCCAGCATGGAGTATTCGGTGTGGGTATGAAGATGGACAAATCCGTCACGTGTAGCACTCACCCAACCAGTCTAGCGATCAAACCCGGACTTGGGCCCACCCCGGCGCGGTGCTGTGGCTAGCACGACACAAGGTGCTGCCGGCCAGTGGCCAACAGCACCTTGGAACTCAGTATCCGCCTTCGCGCAGCAGCTCGACGGCGCCTGCCAGATCCGCAGGATATTCGCTTTCGTATTCCATCCACTGGCCGGAGACCGGATGGGAGAATCCAAGACGTTTTGCATGCAGCCACTGCCGGGTCAGGCCCAGAGCGGCACCCAGCTTGGGATCCGCCCCGTAGGTCTGGTCTCCGGCACAAGGGTGCCCGAAGGCTGAGAAGTGGACGCGGATCTGGTGGGTGCGCCCGGTTTCCAGTTGCACCTCGACCAGCGAGGCGCGGCCGAAGGCCTCGATCACCTTGTAGTGGGTGACCGAGTCCCGCCCGCCATCCAGGACAGCGAACTTCCAGTCGTGGCCCGGGTGGCGCCCGATCGGCGCGTCGATGGTGCCTTCCAGCGGGTCAGGCAGGCCCTGCACCACCGCATGGTAGATCTTCTTGGGGGTGCGTTCCTTGAAGGCGCGCTTCAGTTCGGTGTAGGCGCGTTCGGTTTTCGCCACGACCATCAGGCCGCTGGTGCCCACGTCCAAGCGGTGCACTATGCCTTGGCGTTCGGCGGCACCGGAAGTGGTGATGTTGTAGCCCTCGGCCATGAGTGCGCCGACAACTGTCGGGCCCACCCACCCCGGGGATGGATGGGCTGCGACACCCACGGGCTTGTCGATGACCACATAGTCATCGTCGTCCGCGATAATCTTCAGCTCTTCCACTTTCTCAACCTTAATTTCTAATGGGTCTGCCTGCGGCGGGATGGTGACTACCAGCTGGTCCCCCGCCTTGATCTTCAGAGATTTGGCAATGGTTCGTCCGTTGACCTGGATCTGCGAATCCTTGCAAAGGCTCGAAGCCAAGGTGCGCGGGATCTGCAGGGACCGGGAGATATAGGCGTCAAGGCGTGCGCCGGCATCGGCTGGGTCAACCAGCAGTTCGTGAATGGTGGTTTCGTTCGAGATCATGCGTTTGGTTCTGCTTCCTCCTTGTTGGACTTGTCTTTCTTTGGAGGATCGCCAATGCTGCCATCGAGGTTGCGCCCGCGGATGAGCATGTACGCCACCGCGATCATGGAACAGACGATGAAGGAGTCGGCGACGTTGAAGATAGCGAAGTGGGTGACGGAAAACATGTCTACCACATGGCCGAATCCGAAGCCCGGTTCACGGAACAGCCGGTCCACGACATTGCCCAGGACACCGCCGAGCAGGCAGCCCAGGGCTATGGCCCAGCTTCTGGACAGCACCTTGCGGAAAAACAGGTAAATGACGTAGACCGCGACTGCCGATTGCAGGATCGCGAAGACTATGGTGAAGTCTTCGCCGATGGAGAAGGCGGCACCAGGGTTCAGGATGTAGTGGATGTTGAAGAATCCGGGAATCACTTCAATCGATTGGCCAAGCCGCATGTTCTGTTCAACGGCAATTTTGACGGTTTGGTCCAGTACCAGCGCGATCAGAGCGATCACGAGGCCAAGGCCAACGTATTTCTTCGCCTTCGCGCCCGCGTTTCCGGATTGAACTGCGTCCACAGTGGTACCCATTATTTCCTCTTAAACGTCAACGGTGGTGATCGGAATGTATCCGTTCACCACCGTTGATCTTACTTGATAGCTAGATCAAGTTATGAACTGTCAGCGACTAGCTGGTCTTGCCTGCCGCACCAGCATCGATCGAACCCTGGGACTCAAGGTCACGCAGCTGTCCTTCGATGTATGTCTTCAGGCGAGCACGGTAATCGCGTTCGAAGCCACGCAACTGCTCGAGCTTGCGCTCAAGAACCGACTTCTGCTGCTCCAAGGCCGACAAGGTCTTGCGGCTCTTCTCTTCAGCGGTGGTGACCAAGGTGTTAGCTTCGGTCTTCGCTTCGGAGATGATCTTGTCGCGCTGCTCGACACCGGCAGCGACGTACTCGTCGTGCAGACGCTGAGCCATGGACAGCACGTTGGCTGCCGACTCTGCGGATTCGGAGCGAGGAGTTGCAGCTGGCGCTGCTGCTGCGGCCGGAGCTGCAGGTGCCTTCTCAGCGGCAGCTGGCTTAGCTTCTGCCTTCTTTTCCTCAGCTGGCTTGGCAGCTGGGGTTTCTGCCTTCGCTGGCTCTGCAGGCTTAGCTTCTGCCTTCTTCTCTTCAGCTGGCTTAGCAGCTGGAGCAGCAGGAGTAACTGGAGCGGCCGAAACAGGTGCAGGAACAGCCTGCTCCTTCGATACCGAACCCGCATCTTCGCCAAGTTCGGCAAGGCGGCTGCGTAGAGCCTCGTTCTCACCGGTTAGGCGACGCAGCTCCACAACGATTTCGTCGAGGAAGTCATCTACCTCGTCTTGGTCGTAGCCTTCACGGAACTTGGTCGGCTGAAACCGCTTATTGACTACGTCTTCTGGCGTCAGAGCCATTGGGTCACCTCAATACTGGGATCATTTCCGCACGACCATTGTCTTGCCTTGCGAAACACTTACCGTTTTTGTCAGTGTCGCGACCGGTGAAGTCGGAGCACCATTTCCTAAAGGATATAACGATTTGGACAATTATTACGAAATCGAGCTTACGCGCGAGTCTCTTATTCTTTGAATCTACAGCTTTTGACTGCTCAGGACAATCCCCGTGAAGCACGGAAATGCCCTAATCAGATCCCTGTCTTGAGGCCCAGGTTGGCTACCACCGCTTTAAGAATGATTACGACGATGAACAACACAAGAAAGGACAGGTCAAGACGGATTCCGCCGAGATCCAGGGGTTTGATCTTCCGGCGCAACCAGCGCAGCGGAGGATCGGTAATCGACACGATTGCACTTGCGACAATCAATGCGATGCCTTTGGGTCGCCAGTGGCGAGCAAAGCTTTCCGTTACATCCAACACAATTCTCATTAAGAGCAGAATCTGGAGGATGGCTAAGGCGAGATAGATGATCCCGAACACCATTTTGTGCTTGTGCTCCTGGTGTCTTAGCTCTGATTAAAGAAGGTTGCTTGCGCTTCGGACTGCTTGCGATCTTCACCGAGGACCTCAACGGTCGCTGGTGAGAGCAAGAAGACCTTGTTCGTGACTCGCTCAATGGAGCCGTGCAGGGCGAAAACAAGACCGGCCGAGAAGTCGACGAGGCGCTTGGCATCGGTTTCACCCATGTCGGTGACATTCATAATCACCGGGATGCCGTCACGGAAGTTCTCACCGATGATCTTGGCATCGTTATAAGAACGAGGGTGGACGGTAGTAATCTGACGCAATTCGGAATCCTCATCCCGTACTGAAGGGGCACGCTTAATAGGGGTGACCGGAGCACGGTATTCCGTCTCTGGTTCTCTAGCTTGAGTTTGCGGCGCAGCCTGCCTTGCAACAGGCTGTGGGCGTGGGGCTTCGGCAGGTCGCTTTGGAGCTGTGTCCTCAACTACCCGAACCTGGGTTTTGGGCTCAGCGTGTTGTGTCTGGGTCTCTTCCTGCTCGACGGCGTCCGCCAAGCCGAGATATACCATTGCCTTACGCAGTCCGTCAGCCACGATGTTTCTCCTCGTTTATCCCATGCATGCAACCCCATTGCACGCTTCCGCTACTCCGACGCTACCGCACAAAATAATGCAGGCATCGTTCATTCGATCAATTCTTGGCGGTGTGTCGCGCACGCCTACGCGGCGGTCCAGATGAGTCCGGCAAGTCGTCCTGCACGGCTTGAACGCCGGTAGGAATAGTAGCTTTCGTCTTCCAAGGTGCAGACACCGGATTGCCGCACGTCCACCCCGAGGCCGCGCAGTTCTTGTTCGGCTGAGGCCGGAAGGTCCAGCCCATGGGTCCCCCAGCGAGTCGTGGTGCGAATCCCGGTGCGCAACTCTTCGGATTCCTGGGCCATGCTTTCTGGAACTTCATAGCATCGGCCGCAGATCGAAGGGCCGATCACGGCTTCCACTGTGTCGGCACCATGAGCCTTCAGGCCCTCGACCGTTTTTGCCAGGATCCCGTCGAGCAGCCCGCGCCTGCCGGCGTGGGTTGCGGCACTCAGGGTTTGCCCATTGCGCGTGTTTCTTCCGACAAAGAGCACCGGAAGGCAGTCGGCGACCATCACTGCCAGGGGCTGGGTGCCAGTTGGGTCCAGCAATCCATCGCAGGTTGGCGCTGCCGGCTCTAGCCACGAGGTGCGCCGCACCGGCGTGACCTCGTATACATCGGCGGAGTGCACCTGGTTCATGAAGTTAAGCGAGAAGCGTCGAACCCCGATCAAGTCCTCCAATTTGGCTCGATTCTCCGCCACAAGGCGGGGATCGTCATTCACGTGCAGGGCGAGGTTTCCCTCAGCCTGCGATGTGAATGCCAGTTGGATGCTCGGATCGAGGTTCGACGCGAAATGTAGCACTGCTCAGCTTCTTGCTGTTTTTACTTCAGGAAGTCCGGGACATCCAGGTCGTCGTTCGAACCGTTCAGGTCCGAGTCGACAACATCTGGAAGGTCCTGGAAGGAGCTAGCCTGCTCTGCGGCAGCTGGCTTCTCATGAGCAACCTGGGCTGGCTTCGCAGCTTCGGTTGCAGCAGGTGCTGGTGTTTCTGGAATGCTCGCTGGCACTTGCTCAGCCGGGCGCGCGGAGACAGCTGGCTTTGCTGCGACCGGTGCCATTGGCTTGCTGGTGACATCTGGCTCGTCGAAGCCGGCTGCAATCACGGTGACACGTGCTTCGTCGCCCAAGGCGTCGTCAATGACGGCACCGAAGATGATGTTGGCTTCCGGGTGGGCAACTTCCTGCACGAGGCGTGCAGCTTCGTTGATTTCGAACAAGCCGAGGTCGGAGCCGCCCTGGATGGAGAGCAGGACGCCGTGGGCGCCATCGATAGAAGCTTCGAGCAGTGGCGAGGCAATAGCCAGCTCCGCTGCCTTCACTGCACGGTCTTCGCCCCGCGCCGAACCGATGCCCATCAATGCCGAGCCTGCGCCCTGCATAACGGACTTCACGTCGGCGAAGTCGAGGTTGATCAGGCCCGAGGTGGTGATCAGGTCGGTAATGCCCTGCACGCCGGAGAGCAGAACCTGGTCTGCCTGGCGGAATGCATCGAGCACCGATACGTTGCGATCCGAGATCGACAACAGTCGATCGTTCGGGATCACAATGAGGGTATCCACTTCGTCGCGCAGGGCTTCGATGCCCGACTCGGCGGAGTTAGCGCGGCGGCGACCCTCGAAGGTGAATGGACGGGTGACCACGCCGATGGTCAGCGCGCCAAGCGAGCGGGCAATGCGGGCCACGACCGGCGCGCCGCCGGTACCAGTACCGCCGCCTTCGCCAGCGGTCACGAAGACCATGTCCGCGCCGCGCAGGACGTCTTCGATTTCTTCTACATGATCTTCCGCTGCCTGGCGTCCCACATCAGGGTTGGCGCCAGCGCCCAGGCCACGAGTCAGTTCGCGTCCTACGTCGAGTTTGACGTCGGCATCACTCATAAGCAGAGCCTGGGCATCGGTGTTAATGGCGATGAACTCTACGCCCTTGAGACCGACTTCGATCATTCGATTGACTGCGTTTACACCGCCACCGCCGATTCCGACGACTTTAATGACCGCGAGGTAATTCTGTGGAGCTGCCACGTCCCGCTTCCCTTGTTAGATGTGCTACATATTTCACGACTCCAGCTAAAGACCTTCACCTTTAGCCTTAAGGTTAAGATTCTGTCAAGCTGTCGTTATTAGAAACGCTATGAGTCGTGTGGTCTTTCTGCAACGACCGCCTAGGCGTGTCGCTTATTCAAAACTATCTTTCCAGAATTTCTTGGCTTATTGGTCTTCCCGCGCCCAGAGCACCGCGACTTAATAGACCACGGGATTTTCTGGGTTGGTGACGTCGATGGTCGTCTTGGCCGCGTGCTTTTTCTCAAGCTCTTTCAAGAAGATCGTCGCCACTTCATTTTTCAGCGCCGCTTTCTTGGCGTCTCCCCAAATCAAAGTACGGTTCTTCGGCAACGCCAGTTCGGCGAACCCTGCCTTGGACAAGGATGCCGTTGAGACTTCCTTGAGCACTTTCTTGTCAACGGTGCTCAAGATTCCGGTCAGCAGCTTGAACTGCTCCGGATCAGCAGTGACGTCGGTGGCCTTGATCTTGGGCAACTTGTCCTTGTCATTCTTGCCGACGGTGCGAAGCTTCTTGCCGGTCTCGGAGACCAGGTACTGCTTCTTGCCCTCCAGCAAGATGGCCACCGGCACAGCTTCGATTACCTCAACGACCAAGGTGTTGGGCATCTGGGCCTTGACCACGATTTCGTCGATGGCCGGCTGCTCGCCGATCAGCTCCTGGACCCTCGATTCAGAGATCCGCGGCAGCGGAACGCCCTTCAATGGTTCCAGGGACTTCCCCAGCTTCTCGGAATTGACCAGCTTGGTGCCGGTTACTTCGATCTTCTTGGCAGCGATCACCGGTGAGAAGCTCAAGATCAAAACCGCAGCGAGGCTGAGCACGACGATGCATGCCGCGAGAATAATCAGGATCTTGCGCCGTTTTTTCTCCGGGCTCTCCGGAAGTTCTACGACTTTTGCTGCTTCACCCATGGATCACCTTGGTAGACGGAAGTGGACCAACTGCGATGGCCTCGGACTCGGGACGGAATTCGTCAGCTCAGCGACTTGACGATGTCTGGACCTAGCGCTGTGACATCGCCGGCGCCAATGGTCATGATGACATCGCCCGGCTCGGACTGCTCAACCACGTGCGCTACAGCGGCTGCCGGCGAAAGTACCTGGGCAGGAACCTCGATGCGCGATGCGATCAGTTCGCTGTCCACGCCATCGATAGGTTCTTCACGTGCCGGGTAGATATCCAGCACGGCCACCGAATCGGCCAGGGACAAGGCCTGGGCGAATTGGCGGAAGAACTCTTGGGTACGGCTGAACAGGTGCGGCTGGAAGACAATGTGCAGCCGGCCGGTGCCGGCAACCGTACGGCCGGCGGTCAGCGCTGCCTGCACCTCTGTCGGGTGGTGCGCGTAGTCGTCGTAGACACGGACCTCTGCGGCTTCACCCTTGAATTCGAATCGGCGAGCTGCCCCGGAGAAACTGGAGAGCGCCTGCAGCGCTTCGTCAACGTCCACACCTGCATCAATGCCGACAGACAATGCGGCGGCAGCATTAAGCAGGTTGTGCTGGCCGGGCACTGCCAGATCCAGGATGCGGCTTTGTCCGCTGCCCCATTCGATGGTTGCGGTGAAGCGGCCGTCTTCGGTGGCGCGGGCATCGGAAAGGCGGCGGTCGGCGTGATCGCTGAAGCCGTAGGTCTGCACGCGGATTTCCGGACGCTCTGCGCGCATCTTGTGCGCCAGATCGTTGGAACCCTCATCATCTGCACAGCAGATCAGCAAGCCGTCTGCCGGCAATAGCCTGGCGAAGTCCACGAAGGCCTGGTGCACTGCTTCAGCGGTACCGTAGTGATCCAGGTGGTCGGCTTCGACGTTGGTCACGATGATGGCATCCGGCCGGTAGTTGAGGAAGGAAGCGTCGGATTCGTCCGCTTCGGCCACGAAGTAGGATCCGGATCCGAGCTCGGCGTTGGTGCCCAGGCTTGGAATATTCGCTCCCACGGCGAAGCTCGGACGCGCGCCAATGGTCTTGAGCATATGGGCGGTCAGCGAAGTAGTGGTGGTCTTGCCGTGAGTACCGGCGATGGCCACGATCTTCTCGTGGCCGCGCATGGTAGCTTCCAGGCCTTCGGAGCGGTGCAAGATTCGCAGTCCGCGGCGCAGGGCTTCGTCGTATTCCGGGTTTCCGGCCTTGATGATCGAGGAGATCACCACGGTGTCGGCGTCGCCGAGGTTCGCTGGGTCGTAGCCTACGTGGATGCGCGCGCCGCGCTCACGCAAGCCATCGAGCACCGGAAGATCCTTGGCATCGGTGCCGGAGACAGCCAGGCCGTAGTCGAGCAGCAGCCGTGCAACCGCTGATACGCCAACCCCGCCTACACCCATCAGGTGTACCTTGCCCAGATCGGCGTTCAGTTCGTCGGCTCGCAGTGCCATGGTTCTAGCCTTCCTGACCCGCACGGCGGCGGGTTGAAACTTCATCAATAATCCGTCGCGCCATGATCTGCGCGGCGTCGCGCTGCCCCAATGAGGCAGCGGCTTGAGACATCTTTTCAATTTTATGCTGATCGGTCAGCAGATTGATGACATTTTCGGTGATATAGGACTTTGTGAACCCCGCGTCGGAAACCAGGACGGCTCCCCCGGCAGCGACCAGCTCACGGGCGTTGAGCTTTTGCTCGCCGTTGCCGATGGGCAGCGGAACCAGTACCGAGGCGGTGCCAGCTACGGCCAGTTCGCAGACGGTGCCCGCGCCGGAGCGGCAGATCATCAAATCCGCGACGGCGTAGGCGTAGTCCATGCGGTCCACGTATTCGGTCTGGCTGTAGCCTTCATGGGACAGCAGATTGCCCGAGGCGTCCAGAATCTGCTTTCCGCGTCCGGTGATGTGGATAGTGTGGATGCCAGCTGCGTTCAGCTCGTCCAGGGACTGCTCGATGGCGGTATTGATGCTCTGCGCTCCGGAGGATCCACCGGTGACCAGAAGTACCGGCTTCTGCCCGGTGATACCGAAGTACCCGCGTGCTTCTCCTCGCAGCGCGGCTTTGTCCATGGTGGCAACGTTGCAGCGCATCGGCATGCCCACCTGCATCTCACCGGGCAGCCCGGTGTTGGCGAAAGTGGTTCCGACGAATGCCGCGTTCTTTGCCCCGAGCTTGTTGGCCATGCCGGCAACGGAGTTGGCCTCATGCACGAAGATCGGCAGCTTCAGCTGCTTCGCGGCAAGATATGCCGGGGTGCAGACATAACCGCCGACGCCCAGGACGGCCTCGGCCTTGGTGGTGCGCAGAACGTTCTTGGCGTTGTTAATGGCCTTGATGAAACGGAAAGGAAACTTGAGCAGATCCATGTTGATGCTGCGTGGCATCGGGGCCTTGGGGATGAGTTCGAGCGGGTAGCCGGCTTCCGGCACCAGCTTGGTTTCCAGGCCACCGGGAGAACCCAGTGCTGTGACCATTGCTTCGGGATGCTCGGCCTTCACGGCATCAGCTATGGCCAGCATGGGCGAGATATGGCCGGCAGTTCCGCCGCCGGCGACGACTAGACGAAGTGCTTCGCTCATCTGTTGCTGTACTCCTTCGTCCTGCCAATGGGCAGGATCAACGTCCACCGCAGATTCAGCGATGGGCCTCTGCTTCTGATAGCGGCCGCTTGCGGCGCACTATTTGGTTTTCTTGCTCTTTGCCGGTTTCTTTTCCAGCGTTGCTTCGAATTCAAGTTTTTGCGCCCGGGCCGAGGAGAGGACATAGCCCATTGCCAGCATGATGGCGAGCATCGCCGAGCCGCCGGAGGAAATGAACGGCAGCGGAACACCGATCACGGGAAGTACGCCGGTGACGGTACCCAGATTCACGAAGGTCTGGCCGATGACCCAGGACATCAGGCAACCCATGAGCACCTTGGTGTACAAGTCCTTGGCGCGTGCTGCAATGCGATACATCGCCAAGGCCAGCAGCATGAACATGACCAGGACGAACAGCACGCCGATCAGGCCGAACTCTTCACCCAGGATGGAGAAGATGAAGTCGTTCTGCGCCTCAGGCACATAGGACCACTTCATGCGGGACTGGCCTGCGCCCACACCGAACCAGCCGCCGGAGGCG
The DNA here is from genome assembly GCF_004365035.1 of Arthrobacter sp. JUb115. NCBI lineage: Bacteria > Bacillati > Actinomycetota > Actinomycetes > Micrococcales > Micrococcaceae > Arthrobacter > Arthrobacter sp. JUb115. Next base: position 225,730 of record NZ_SOBS01000006.1, read on the forward strand.
AAGGCGTGAAGGCCCATGCTGGCCTGGTAGCAAAGGTCGCTGCTCGGGCCGCAATCGGTATCAAGCCAAGCGAGGATGCGCTGGCGGCGGTTGGAGGAAGCGAAGATCGCCACGGACAGGCCCAGGACACCGACCACCGAAAACGCCGCCAGCCACTTCATCCGGATGCCGCCCAAGAACATCGCCGAGGCAATGATCATCAACAAGACCAGCGCTGTACCTACGTCCTTGCCGACCACGATGAGGCCAACAATGAAGACCCCCACCGGGGCAACCACTGGGACGACCAAATGCTTGATGTCGTGCAGCAGATGCTGCTTCTTTTCCAGCATGAACGCGGCAAAAACAGACAACGCCAGTTTGGCGAACTCGCTGGGCTGCAGGCCGAAGCCGCCGATGCGGATCCAGTTTCGGTTGCCGAGCACCGTATGGCCCAATGGCGTGAACGCCACGAGGAACAACAGGACCACTGCCGCAATAACCGAAGGCCAGGCCAGCCGCTTCAGCGTTTCCGGCCTGATCCGCTGCATGACCAGCATGCAGAGAATACCCAAGGCGGCAAAGCCACCCTGGGACAGCGCCACGGTGAAACCGTCCCTGCCCTTCGCGATCGCTTCAACCGACGCCGATGACTGGACCATGACCACACCGAAAACGGCCAGCACGATGGAGCCCACGAGCACCAGCCAGTAGTCCGTGGAGGCCATGCGGCCGCTGGAGTTCTCGACGGTTCCGAGCATCCTGCCGAATCTCACGTACCAAGGGAGTTCGGCTTTGGAACCTGCTGGCTTCTTGTTCATTTTCATCGCCATCGGTGCCTCCTGCCTCGGTGTCGTTTATTCGGTCAGCTTTCGATTACTGGTCTTCGCCAGTTTTATCCATCAGATCACTGACGGCAGCGATAAATGCGTTGCCACGCTGGGCGTAGGAACTGAATTGGTCCATCGAGGCCGCGGCGGGAGCCATGAGCACGGTATCCCCTGCTTCGGCTACTTCGGCAGCCTTGGAGACCGCACGCGTCATGACCTGGGCGCCGCTTGGAACCGAACCGTCACCGCCCTGCGCTGCTCCGGTGATGTCGATGACTTCAACCTCTGGCGCGTGGGCAGCGAGTGCTTGGCGCAAACCGGCGGTGTCGGTGCCGATGAGCAAGACCTTGGCCAGGCGCTGCGCGTGCTTGGCGATCAAGTCGCCGTATTCCACGCCCTTGGACAAGCCACCGGCAATCCAGACCACACGGGTGAATGCGGCCAACGAAGCATCGGCCGCATGCGGATTAGTGGCCTTGGAATCATTGATCCACAGGATGTCGTTCTTGCGGGCGACGGCCTGGATCCGGTGATCGCCGGAATCGAAGTTCGCCAAACCCGCAGCGACAGCTTCTGCATTCACTCCGTACGCGCGGGTCAGCGCCGCGGCGGCAGCCGCGTTCGCGGCGGTGTGGCGCGGAACAATCTCGCCGATGTCCTTCAGGGCGATCAGTTCCACGGCACTGGTCTTGCGCTCTTCGATGAAGGCGCGGTCCACCAGCAGGCCTTCGACAACACCCACCATCGATACTGCTGGGGTATCGGTGGTGAAGCCGATAGCACGGCAGCCTTCGATGACTTCCGCGTTTTCCACCATGGTGATGGTGCGCTCATCGGCGGCGTTGAAGATCGCAGCTACCTGGGTGCGTTCGTAGATCTTGGCCTTGGCGGCCTTGTAGTTGTCGAAGCCGCCATGCCAGTCCACGTGGTCTTCGGCCAGGTTCAAGACCACCGAGGCAAGCGGAGAAATGCTATGCGTGTAGTGCAGCTGGAAGCTGGAGAGCTCGACGGCGAATACGTCATAGTCCACCGGTTCGCGTACGGCATCCAGGATCGGGGTGCCGACGTTGCCGACGGCGATGGCCTTCAGCCCATCGGCGCGCAGGATCGCCTCGGTCATACCCACAGTGGTGGTCTTGCCGTTGGTGCCGGTAATCGCCAGCCACTGTGGTGCTGTGTGGCCGGCACGGTTCTGCACGCGCCAAGCCAGCTCGATATCGCTCCAGATCTCGATGCCCTCGGACTCGGCCTCTGCGATGACCGGATTACGGGGATTCCAGCCTGGGGAAACCATGACCAGCTGGGCCGGCTTGCCATCGACCAACGGCAGGGCTTGTACGTTCCCGTCGCCCAGCAGCACCTCATGGGCCCCGACGATCTTCAGCGTCTCGGCACGTTGCTGGTTCAGCTGGTCATCGCGGCCGTCGATGACGGTGACGATGGCACCCAGCTCGATGAGGGTGTCGGCCGCAGAGAATCCGGAGAGTCCCAGTCCGGCGACGACTACGCGCAGGCCTTTCCAATCAGCATCCCAGCTGGTTAGCGAGTCAAGAGATTTGCCAGCGTCTACGCTCACAGTGCGACAACCCATTCAGAGTAGAAGAGACCCAGGCCCGCGGCCACGAACAGGCCGGCAAGGATCCAGAATCGGATAACAACGTTTTCTTCGGACCAGCCCGAAAGCTCGAAGTGGTGCTGCAGCGGCGCCATCTTGAACACGCGCTTGCCGCCCGAGAGCTTGAAGTAGCCCACCTGGATGATCACCGACAGGGAGATGATCACGAACAGGCCGGCAATTACCACCAGCAGCAGCTGGGTGCGCGAGAGGATCGCGAAGGCAGCCACGGCGCCGCCGATGGCCAGCGATCCGGTGTCGCCCATGAAGATCTTCGCCGGCTTGGCGTTGAACCAGAGGAAGGCGATCAGCGCACCGGAGAGGGTGGCCCCCAGCAGGGCCAGGTCCTGCGGGTCGCGTACCGAGTAGCAGACGTCCAGCGAGTCCATGTTGCTGCAGGCCTGGTTCTGCTGCCAGATTCCCATCAGGGTGTAGGCGCCGAAGACCATGATCGAGGCACCGGTAGCCAGTCCGTCCAGGCCATCGGTCAGGTTCACGCCGTTGGTAGCACCGGTCACGATGAAGTTCGCCCAGAGCACGAACAGGATCATGCCCAGCATCGGGCCTGCGAAGGCCAGGTCGATGTTGGTGTCGCGCAGGAAGGAGATCGCGGTAGAGCCCGGAGTCAGGCCCTGGTCATTGGGGAACTGCAAGGCCAGCACGGCGAAGCTGATGCCGAAGAATGCCTGCAGGACAATCTTCTGCCAGGCGCGCAAGCCCAATGAGCGCTTCTTGAAGATCTTGATGAAGTCATCGAGGAAGCCGACCAGTCCCATGCCGCCGAAGAGCATCAGGACCAGCATTCCGCTGGCGGTAATTCCCGAAGAAGTGCGTCCCATGAGCGAAAGGATGCCATGGGTGGCGAAGTACGCCACGAACACGGCCAGGACGAAGACCACTCCGCCCATGGTCGGGGTGCCGGACTTGATGGCGTGCGAGTTCGGCCCGTCGTCGCGCACGACCTGCCCGTATTGCTTCTTGGTGAGCAGGCGGATGTACAGCGGCATGGCCACCATGGTCAGCACGAGGGCAATGCCGGCCCCCAGAATCAATGCGATCATGCGTTGTCGCCTTCCTTCGCGAATGCTGCAATGTCGTCGCCGAGGAAGCGTAGACCGGCCCCGTTAGAGGACTTGAACAAGGCGATGTCGCCTGGCTGAAGCTGCTCTTGCAGCAGCGCGCGAGCCTCATCTACGTCTTCAACGTAGAAGGCCTCGTCGCCCCAGCTGCCTTCGAGCACAGCGGAGTTGTAGGCGGGCTTTGCGCCACGGCCTACCACTACAAGTTTCTTGATGTTCATGCGAACTGCCATGCGGCCCAGCAGGTCGTGCTGGTGGATGCTGTCATCGCCCAGTTCCAGCATTTCGCCCAGGACTGCCCAAGTGCGTCGGCCCGGTGCGCCGTCGGCGCCCAGGCCCAATTCGGCCAGGGTCACCAGCGCAGCGCGCATTGATTCAGGGTTCGCGTTGTACGCGTCGTTGATGATGCTCACGCCGTCAGCGCGCTCGATGCGCTCCATGCGCCAGCGGCTGCCGGCAGCGCGGCCTTCCAGGCCTGCGGCGATCAATTCCGGGGCGATATCCAGGGCCAGTGCAGCGTTGGCCGCGGCGAGGATATTCGAGACGTGATGGCGTCCCAGGAGGCCCGAGGTGATGCGCTTGCTGTAGCCGCCAGGGAATTCAAGAGTGAGTTCTGGCTGCCCGTGGGAATTCACAACAACGTCGGTGGCCCAGACCCCAGCGTTTTCCGGCTTGTTCTTTCCGGTGCCGAAGAAGCGCACGGCTCCCCCGGAACGCAAGTCCATGCGTGCCACGCGGGGGTCTTCAGCATTCAAGATGGCCGTGCCATCGGCTGGCAGGGCTTCAACGAGTTCGCCCTTGGCCTTCTCGATGTTCTCCACCCCGCCGAATTCGCCGGCATGGGCGGTACCGACGCACAACACGACACCGACCTGCGGGTGCACCATATCTGTCAGGTACGTCAGGTGGCCAATGCCGGTGGCCCCCATCTCGATGACAAAGTACTTGGTCTCTTCGGTGGCGCTGAATACCGTCAGCGGGACGCCGACTTCGCCATTGTACGAGCCGATTGGCGACACGGTCGGCGCCACTTGCGACAGAATACCGGCGAGCAGGTCCTTGGTGGTGGTCTTGCCGGCCGAACCGGTGATTCCCACGACCTTGGCGTCGTTCTTTTCCTTGAGAAGCGCAACGATGTGCGCGGCAATTTTGCCCATTGCTTCTACCGCGTCTTCAATGATGATCGCCGGGTGTTCCCTGCGGTCTTCATCGTGGGTAATGCGTTCAGCTAGGGCCAGCACTGCGCCGGCGGCGCGTGCACGGTCGATAAAGGCGTGCCCGTCGGAGAGTTCTCCGGGCTTGGCGACGAATAAGGCACCCGGGACGACTTCGCGCGAGTCAGTGGTCACGGAAGTGATCACCGTGTCGGAGGCGGCTGTAGCAGTCGCTTTTCCGCCGGTGATTTCCAGCAGGTCGGTCAGAGACAGTTCAATCATGGCAATAAGGACTTTACACTTGAGCGGTGGCGATAGTGGACTTGTACGTTCTAGGAATTGGTCACAAATCCATGAAGATTCAGTGCTTTCGCTAGTTCCACTCGATCATCCAGTTCCACGTCAATTCCCGCGACGTCTTGGCTGACTTCATGTCCCCGCCCGGCCACGAGAATCGCGTCGTTGGCTTCGGCCAAACTCACAGCGAACTCTACGGCTTTGGCGCGTGGCGCGATGTTGTGAAGCTGCACCTGCGGACGCTCGGAATCGAGAACTTGCTGTGCTCCGGCGGCAACCTGGGCGCGGATCGGAGCCGGGTCTTCGCTGTGCGGGTCGTCGTCGGTCACAATGACGATATCCGCGTGGCGGGCTGCCACCGCTCCCATATCCGGGCGCTTGGTCTTATCGCGCTCTCCGGTGGCGCCGAAGACGACGATCCGGCGTCCCTGCTCCCCCGGACGGATGGAATCCAAAGCCTTTGCCAGTGCATCCGAATTATGGGCGAAATCGACTACGGCTACCGGAGATTCGGCTACGACCTGCATCCGCCCTGGAACGGCGACCGACAGCGGATCCTTGGAGTCCAAGGCCTGCTGCAGGGCTTCGAGGTCCGCACCGCCGGCCAGCACCATCAAGGCCGCCAGTGCTCCGTTGGCGACGTTGAACATGCCTGGAAGCAGGGTCCGGGTCCGCAGCTGGCGTCCATCCCGGTGCACCAGGGTGAAACTGTGGCCCAATCCGCAGTGCGCCAGTTCGGCAACCCTCCAGTGCGCCGAAGGGTGTTCGCCGTCGAGGCTCAGGGTCTCGGTAGGCACCAGGGCGCGCTCGGCCAGGCGCTGGCCGTATTCATCGTCTACCATGACCACTGCGCGCTCGGAGCGTTCCGCGGTGAATAGTTCGGCCTTGGTTTCGAAGTACTCGTCCATCGTGCCGTGCAGGTCCAAGTGGTCCTGGGTCAGGTTGGTGTAACCGGAAACGGCAAAGCGCAGGGCATCAACGCGGCCATAGCTCAGCGAGTGGCTGGATACCTCCATGGCCACCGACGTGACTTCCTGCTGCGCCATGCGCGAGAGCACGCCGTGCAGCTGGGTGGACTCCGGGGTGGTCAGCACGCTGGGGATGATCTGCCCGCGGGCGGACATCTCAATCGTGCCGATCAGGCCGGTTTCTTCACCCAGCGCATCCAGGATCGCGCGGATCATGAAGGTTGTGGTGGTCTTGCCGTTGGTGCCGGTGACAGCGAACAGCTTCGGGCTGCGCTGGTCGGTTCCGTAGACGCTCTGCGCGATCACGGCTGCGGATTTGCGTACATCTGCAACGACGGCCACCGGGATCGAGAGGTCATCGCTGAGGAATTCGAGTCCTGCAGTATCGGTGATCAGTGCGACAGCACCGTTGCCGATGGCGGTTTCCACGAATTCGGCACCGTGGCGCTTGGCGCCGGAAATACCCAGGAAGACGTCACCGCTCTGTACGATCTGCGGGTTGAGGCTGACGCCGAGGATTTGCGGAGCGGCATTGAGCAGCGCTCCAGTTCGCACCGCGCCAGCTGTGCCGCAGAGCTGGTCGAAGCCAAGACCGGCGATGCTCTCTGGGCGTAGGTACCGTTCTAGCTCACGCGGAGTGTCGGGGTTCTGGACTACCAAGATTTCTTCTGATCCTCACCTACAAAGACGTCATACGCCTCTGACTTTGTCGTGCTCGGTGGCACATTGAATGTGTTGAGAGTATGGCTCATAACATCGGTAAACGTGTCAGCTACCGAGAAGTCTTTCCAGTTGCCCTTTGGCCTGTACATGGTTGCCACGACGACGAACTGCGGATCTTCCAAGGGAGCGACACCTGCAAAGGAATAAGTATATCCGTCATAGCCCTTGGCGCTTGCCGCCTGGCCTGTACCGGTCTTGCCGCCCACGCGGTACCCGGGAATGCGCTCCTTGTAGCCGGTACCGTCGTCAACGACCGATTCCATGAGCTTGAGCATTTCGTCAGCGGTGCTTTTCTTGACCACGCGCTTCTTTTCCGGTGCGGGGATCTTGGTGATGGTACCGTCTTCGTTGCGGTAGCCCTCAATCAGGCTTGGCGAAAGGCGAACGCCGCCGTTGGCCAAGGACTGGAAAATTGAAGCGGTGTGCAGCACGGTCTGCGAATAGCCCTGGCCGAACATGGTGGTGTACTGCTGGCGGCGGTCCCAATTATCGGGATGCGCCAATTGGCCAGCGCTAGCGCCATTCAAGCCGACGCGGATGGGCGAACCCAATCCGAAGGCACGCATGTAGTCGTAACGGGTCTGCTTGCTCATGGTATTTCCGACCATCACGGTGCCGGTGTTGTAGGAACGGGCGAAGATGCCCGAGACCGTCATGTCGTACGTTGGGTGTTCCAACGAGTCATTGATGGTTTCCTTGGTGAACGTCTTCTTATTCGGCACACGCATCTCGGTCAGCGGATCCACTCCGCCCTGGTCGATGGCCGCCGCGAAGATCGCGGCCTTGCCGGTGGAACCTGGCTCGAAAGCACGGGTGATGGAGGTGGAGCGGCGGAACTCCGGCTTGGTAGCGCCTGGATCATTCGGGTCCAATTCAGCGGAGTCGCCGATGGCGAGGATCTTGCCGGTATCCGCTTTCATGACGACCACGGAAACCCACTCAGCGTTGAACTGAGCTTGCTTCTTTTCTGCTGCACGCTGGGCAACGTAGTTGATGTCGGAGTCGATGGTCAGGATGACGTCCTGGCCATCGACTGCAGGGGTTTCTTCGACCTCGGTGACGGGAATGCGCACGCCATCGGCGCTGATCTCGAACTTGCGGCTGCCGGCCGTGCCGGCCAGGTGTTCCTCCTGGCTCAGTTCCAGGCCTTCGGCTCCCACCACGGCTGTTTGGTCTTCGGAGTTGCGCACGAACCCCAGCAGTGGTCCTGCAATTACGCCTTGCGGGTACTGGCGTTCGCTGCGCAGCAATGAGGCAAGTCGCGGAATACCGATTTCGAGGACTTCGTTGCGTACTTCCGGGGTCACGCTCTTGGCGAGCATGACGTACCCTTTGGGCTTGGCATCGCCCTGCGGGCGAACCTTCGTGGCAAGTTCCTCACGGTCCTGGTCAAGGGTATCGGCTAGTTCGTCAATGGCTTGGTCCCACGTGATGCGTTCCTGGCCATTGGTTCCATCCCGCTTCGCACGGCGAATGTTCTCACCCTGCTCGCGCTGGTCGATGACCAGATCATAGCGGTCTACTGAGACGGCGAGGGTGGTGCCATTGCGGTCTTCGATGGATCCTCGATTTGGCGCAATGTTTTCAACGCGTTCGCGGTTTTCCTGTGCAGCGTTGGCAATGGTTGCCGAGTTGATGCCCTGGACCCAGACCAGCCTGCCCAGGATCACCAGCAGCAAAACCACGGAGAGGAGCAGCACAAAGCGCATTCGCTTTTTCGCAGTGTCGATTGCCGTCGAGCTCACAAAAGAACCTAACTTTCCCTCAGCGTGGTTTTCCAGCAGCGTAGGCCACCTGTATCTAGCTTAGAAAGGGCTAACTACTCTGCTGGGGATTTGATGCTTGGTGCAGGGATCGTGCCCCCGTTAAGCTCAGCGTCATTGAACACTGGGCGGCCATCACTGGCAACTTCACGTTCAGCTTTCTCCGGCTTCACCTCTGGTTCCTTGGAACCTTCAGTGGCACCGGACTCCTTCTGTGAATCTGCTGAGGCTTTACCCACAGTGGTCTTCGGCGTGTTTGATGCGTTGGCTTCAGTTTTGCTTTCACCCTTGCGGATGCTGTCGCCCGGCAGCGGAATAGTTCCGTATTCCTGCTTGCTGTTCTTTGCCTTGACCGCCTTCTCAGCGTCTTGGGCAACCTTGCCCTCAGACAGGCTGATCAGCCCTGGAGCACCTGGCGAAACCAAACCGAGGTCCTTTGCCTTGGCGGCCAGTGCCTGTGGCGCCGCCAACGACTGGGCCTCCTTCAGCAGTGCCTGATTCTCTTGGGAAAGCGCACGCTCTTGCGAACGCAAGTTCACGATGTCGTACTGCCGCTGAGCTACAGAAGTATTGAGCAGCACCAGCGTAACAATCACGCTGAATGCCAAGACAACGAGCACCGCAGACATGGTGAACATGGAGCGCTTGCTGGTTTCGTTCATCTTAGGAACCAACGAAAGAGTTACGCGCTGACGCGAATCGCCTTTAGGCAGGTTGCTAGCTGGGACGGGCTCGGGTCGCATTGCACGCGCAGTATTACCGTCGACAACAGGCTGGTTGTTCACGGCTGCGGTCTTCTGCACGCGGCGCTGGGCTCGTTGGCTCATGCTAGCTCCTCTTCAACACTCGTTCCACAGCTCGCAAGCGGGCTGAGGCTGCACGTGAATTTTCTGCTATTTCGTGGTCGCTTGGCTTCTCGGTGCCCTTGGTGAGCACCTTGTATTCAGCTTTGTGTTCGTCCAGCTCCACCGGGAATCCCGGAGGGGCCGACGAGGTAGATCCATGGACGAAGTGCCGCTTGGTGATTTTGTCTTCCAAGGAGTGGTAACTCATCACGACGACTCTTCCGCCGACGTTCAAAGCTCCCATTGCCGCCGGGATCGCACGTTCCAAGACGTCAAGTTCCTCATTCACTGCAATACGCAATGCTTGGAAGGTCCTCTTGGCCGGGTGTCCATGGTTTCGAGCAGCCGCCGCGGGCACAACGCTGCGGATCACTTCAACTAGTTCAGCAGTGGTAGTGATGCGGCTCTTGGCGCGTGCCTCGACGATTGCCGTCGAGATGCGTCCAGCAAACTTCTCTTCGCCCCACTGTCGAATAATTCGAAGCAGTTCGTCGCGTTCCAAGTCGTTGACCAGGTCCTCGGCAGTTGGGCCAACAGAGGTGTCCATGCGCATATCCAGCGGTGCATCATACGAATAGGCGAAACCCCGTTCACGCTCATCGAGCTGCAGCGAGGAAACGCCAAGGTCGAACAGAACGCCGTCGACCCCCGGGAACCCAAGATCTTCCACGACATCCGCAATTTCGTCATACACCGCGTGCACGAGGTCGATGCGGTCCTGGAACGGGGCGAGTCGTGCACCGGCAAGTTCGTGAGCCTGCTCGTCACGGTCTAGACCGATCAGGTGCAAGTTGTCGAACCGCTTGAGGATGGCTTCGGAGTGCCCACCCATCCCGAGGGTGCAGTCAACCACAATTGCCCGACGGCCTTCAGCATTGGCTCGCTCAATACCTGGAGCTAGCAAATTAACGCATCGGTCCAGAAGTACTGGAACGTGGCGTTCGGATGCTGGTCGCTGGGAATCCTGATTTGGCACTGCGCCCCCTTTCGCTTTCGATCTGCTGTTGAGATCAGATCCCCCTCCAACCAAGTGGCGATCCAACCTTCTGGCTCCGGGGAAGTGAAGCCAGACGATTTTCTACCCCAAGGTGGCTGGAGATCTCATCTCAACAAACGTGGTGTTTTGTCGGTGTAGGGCACAAAGCCCTAATCTTCGTCAGTATCGGAGAACACGTCTTCTTGTTCATCCAAGTACTGCTGCCATGCGGTCGAATCCCAGATTTCAATACGGTTGCCCGCACCGATAACTGTGACCTCCCGATCAAGGCCTCCATAAGTGCGCAGCACTTGCGGAATCGTTACGCGCCCCTGCTTATCTGGAACTTCATCCGAGGCCCCTGAGAGGAACACACGCGCATAGTCGCGTGCTCGCCGGGAGGTCAAGGATGCCTGCGCCAGCTGCTCGTGCTGCTTCTCAAATTCCCGCTGGCTGAAAACGTATATGCAACGCTCTTGGCCGCGAGTGAGAACCAGCCCATAGGACAGCTCATCTCGATATTTAGCTGGAAGAATCAACCGACCTTTTTCATCAAGACGCGGTGTGTAAGTTCCAAGGAACATGCACACCACCTTTCCCGTGAAGTGGCCAGAAGCCCCATTCTTCTCTACTTGCCTCCACTTTACTCCACAACCCTCCACTGTCAATGCAATTTCAGTGGTTTCGCGAGGGTCTGGACTTAAAAAACACCTGAATCTAGCGGATGCTCAGCCTATGTTCAGGTGGAGGGATGGGAATCGTCCAGCTGCATGATCCAGTATTTTTCAGAGATTCCACACGCAAATCCGCGGAATATTGCTATTTTTAGGCGCGGTGGTGGGAAGTGGAGGAACCTGGGGAGGGAAGTGGGGGCCTGCCTGACCGGCGAGATGGACGTGAACCTTGGAATCTGCAGAGAATTCAAGATCACTTGTAAAGTCGCGCGGCCTTCAGATAGGCGCACCGAATATCCAGGACATCCAACTTCCCGAATTGAATGAAACCCATGCGCCCCGGCATGAGGTGCACGGTGACCGTAGGGATGTGAGAAGCGGGGCTTAAACAGAAAAGAGGTGCAACCCTAGGGGTCACACCTCAATATCAATGCAGATCAGCTATCGGACTGATCACGCTTTCGCTGGTTCCATTTTTCTTCCAGGCCGGAAAGGAACTGCGAATTGTTCTTGGCTGCAGATTTTGATCCCGTTCCGTTGGACGGACCAATTTTTCCAGTAGCCGATTTAGTCAGGGCAAGCAGTACACCCGCGAACATCACCGCAAAGCCGAGAACGCCTACGATGATGATGTGCTGCGAGATTCCAAAGATGAGTCCCGCTAGGCCGACGATTACCAGCAAGATACCCAGAGCAATATTGCGGGTCGACAAACGTCCCGTGCCCGATGGGCCTTTCATGCTCGAAGCGAAGCGACGGTCTTCATGCAGCTGCTTTTCCAACTGCTCCAACAAACGCTGCTCGTGTTCCGATAGCGGCATCGTCTTCTCCTTCCAAAGGCAATCTCGACGGTCGTCCACCGTCTTCAAGTTCAACGTCGGGTCGAAGGGAAAAGTTCCCTGGATTCGATCGAACTTAATTCAAGGATAGTCTCTTTTGCACCCGCCCTGCTAGTTGATCTTCCCCACTGTCCAGATATCCATACGTTCTACACAGAATGTGTTTATTCCTTGGGGCGCAGAAAACGTGCTGGGGTCACGATGGACTGCGGGAATCTCTGTCCGATCTGGTCAGCGATGCGTTCCGCTTCTCGGGCTTTCTCTTCGCGGGGGTCCAAGCTAAATTGCAGACCCAACTCGTAATCTTGCAACCGTTCAGCTTTCACCCCGATCAGCCGGACCGGTTGCGGCATAGGGGTCAATTTTCGCAGAAGGGCCAGCGCGGACTCGCTAATTTTCGTTGAAGAATCTGTCGCAGCTGCGAGCGCCTTCGAACGCGTAATTCCAGAAAAGTCCTTGTACTTGATCTTGAGCCCAACACCGTTGGCTGATTTGCCGTGCTGCCGCAGCCGTTGACCGACCTTATGGCTCAGCCGCAAAAGTTCGCCCTCAAGCACCTGGGGATCGGTGATATCCACCGCAAAGGTATGTTCCGATGAAATGCTCTTCTCATCCCGGCTAACCTCCACCGGACGGTTATCGATCCCCCGCGAGAGCAAATAAAGGGCGCGGCCGTGTTCCCCCAACCGGCTAATCAATCTTGCTTCTGGCTCGCCAGCGAGTTGCCCCACGGTCTCAATCCCCAAGGAGTGAAGCTGACTAGCGGTTCGTTTTCCCACGCCCCACATTTTCGACACGGGTAATTCGTGCAGGAATTCTTCGGTTCGCTCGGGCGCAACTACCGCCATGCCGTCAGGCTTGGCGTACGTCGAAGCGAGTTTCGCAACGAATTTATTCCTTGCAATGCCCACGCTGGCCGGCAGTCCCATTTCTTTGCGTATATATTCGCGGATCTGCTGAGCGATCTGCACTGGCCCGCCAAGCATGCGCATGCTTCCAGTAACGTCTAGGAACGCTTCGTCGACACTGACTTGCTCAACCAGAGGCGTCAATGTGCGGAAGTACGCCATGATCTGGGCCGAGGCTTGCGTGTACTTGTGATGGCTCGGCTCGATCACGGTAGCTTGCGGTAGCAGCGGGATGGCTTGGCTCATCGGCATGGCCGAATGGATCCCGCGAGCTCGGCAGTCATAAGACGCAGAGAGCACCACGCTCCGGCCTGAACGGTGGCCTACAATAACTGGCTTGCCTACTAGGTCAGGGCGGTCCCGCAGTTCCACTGAAACAAAGAAGGCGTCCATATCGACATGGAGGATTGCACGATCCACCATTTCAATTCCTCTCCCCTCGTTCGGCTGCACCACCAGCTTACTCGAATGTATATTCGGATTCCGTTCCCACCCCGCGTACTTTGGGTGCCTTCTTCGCCGGGCGGGAATCACCGGTAGAGTTGTTGCTAACCACTAGTTGTTTACCCGTAGAAATGATTTTGCATGTCGATGCCTGATTCTGTGCCGGACCTCAACACTGAAGCCCAGAGCTTGAGCCGTACCTACACTTCTGACGTTGCTCAGTTATTGGAAGAATTCCTGGCTGCGAAAAGCGTTGAAGTTGGTCAGATTACTAGCAGCGCCGTCGAAATCGTCAATGCGATCACGTCACTGACCCGTGGCGGCAAGCGGCTTCGCGCCCTGTTCGCTTTCTGGGGTTACCTCGGTGCAGGTGGTCGGCCCGATGAACGCGACATCGTCCAACTCGGGGTGGCCTTGGAACTCTTCCAAGGAGCCGCGCTGATTCATGACGACATCATCGACAATTCCGATACACGACGCGGTCAGCCGAGCGTTCACAAGCGCTTCGAGGCCCAGCACCGAGAACTTGGGCTTGCGGGGAGCGCAACGAGCTACGGCATGGCCAGCGCAATCCTTACCGGCGACCTATGCCTGTCGTTGAGCGAGGAAGTCTTCTCAGGTATTGCTTCCCTCAACGCTCGGGCGCGTACCATCTTCAATCAGATGCGCACCCAGGTGATGGCCGGGCAGTATCTTGATGTTCTAGAAGAGTCTGCGGGCCCCGCCTACGATCCGAAGGAAGCGGTCAAGCGAGCTCGCACTATCGTGCGCTTCAAGTCAGCCAAATACTCCACTGAAAACCCATTCTTGCTTGGCGGCGCGTTGGCCGGCGCCAGCGAGGCTCTTATGGAGCGCTACTCCGCATTCGCGCTTCCGCTGGGTGAGGCATTCCAGCTACGTGACGATGTTCTGGGCGTGTTTGGCGATCCAGCAGTCACAGGGAAGCCGACCGGCGGCGATTTGCAAGAAGGCAAGCGCACGGAATTGATTGCCCACGCCCTCTTGCTATCAACTTCTGACGAACAGGACTTCATTCAGAGTCGCCTCGGCGCAGTGGATCTCAGCGAAGAAGAAGTGTTGAGACTAAGCGGTATTCTGCGCGATAGCGGCGCCCTGGCGGCCACCGAGCAGAGCATTAGTGAGTTGACCACCCAATCAGATCTCGCCCTGAACGCATTGCACGTCACGCCCCTCGCCTTAGCGGGAATGCAGCAGCTCAGTGATGCAGTGACAAAGAGAAGTAAATAGCGATTCGTTACTAAGACATAACGAAAGGTCTCAACCATCCATGCGATATGGAATACGGTTGAGACCTTTTGTTATTACTGAGGCTAGTTCGTCCGGGCCATTACCAGCCCATGGCCTGCGCCCGCCGACGGATTTCAGTTTTACGTCCGGTGCGCAGAGCATTCATTGGAGTGCCGGGCAGCGATTCATCCTCGGTGAACAGCCAAATAACCGATTCCTCATCGGAGAAGCCGGCATCCAAGAGTACCGAAAGAGTGCCCTTCAGGCTTTCCACCACTACTCCGTCTTGGAGAAAATCTGCAGGGATCGAACGGACATTGCGAGCGCCAATTCTCAACGAAACAATGGCACGCTCATCCAGCAGTCGGTGCACGCGGCGAATATCTACATCTAATTCTTCAGCCACATCGGGCAGGGTCAGCCACTGGCCGACGAGATCTACGGTTTCCTTCACCCCTTAAGGTTCCCACAAATTCCTGATCCGCGCAGAAATTTGGATGAAACTCACCTCAGCAGTTCCCATGAGTCACAGGAGTAGTGTAAATTTTCTTGTATCACTTTGATAACAATTGCATCACAGTCAACATGGGGTACCACTTCCCCTCTGTTACCTGCGGAGCAAAGCCCGTTATTTTCACCGTATAAATGAGGATTGACTCCATGCCCCACGAATCCAAACATGCTTCCAAGCATGCGTTAGGCGTTGTAGCAGGCGCGGCCATTCCCGCTGCGGTCATTGGCAGCCTCGCCTTAGCTCCCGCAGCGCAGGCAGCACCGATGACTGTTCCCAACACCTCAGGAAGCTTTGCCAAGTCGGTAACTCCGGAGACCATCAAGGTCGCTGAAGACCAGATCAAGGCCCACCTGATCGCTTCGCGAGTATCTACGCTGGGATTACCAGCTAAACGAGATGTTTCCGAAATCAAGATCCCGGCAGGTGCGTCCCTATGGAGCATCGCTCGGGAATATGACACAACCGTGTCAGAGCTGAAGAAGCTCAATAATCTTAAGAATGATTCAATCGTCGCCGGCAAGACACTCAAGGTCTCCGGTCATGCTTCGAAAAACAGCCCCAAGGGCAAGTCTTCGAGCTCGTCATCTTCAAGTACCGCCACTTACACCGTCAAGAACGGTGACACCCTCAGCGGCATTGCGAGCAAGCACGACATGAGCTTGTCTGATCTGTTGAAGAAGAATGACATCTCTGCAAGCAAGGTAATCTTCCCCGGCAATAAGCTGAAGGTCAAGGGTTCGGCGTCGAGCTCCAGCAATACGACGCAGACGAAGAAAACTTCTTCTTCGTCGGGTTCTTCAACCTACACTGTGAAGAACGGTGACACCCTCGGAAGCATCGCCATCAAGCACAATATGAGCTTGTCTTCGCTCCTTAGCAAGAACGATATCTCGGCCAGCAAGGTGATCTTCCCTGGCGACAAGATCAAGGTCAAGGGTTCTTCGTCCTCTGGCTCTTCGTCGAAGTCCTCCCAGAAGAAGTCCTCCTCCTCCGGTTCTTCAAGCTACACCGTCAAGTCCGGTGACACGCTCAGCGGCATTGCGGCCAAGCACGGCATGAGCTTGTCCGATCTGTTGAAGACCAATGACATCTCTGCCAGCAAGCCGATCTTCCCAGGCAGCAAGATCAAGGTCTCGGGTGGCACGTCGTCTTCGAGCTCCTCGCCGAAGAGCACTGCTGCGCCCAAGGCCAAGGCCAAGACGTCGACCTACTCCGTGAAGTCCGGCGATACTCTCAGTGGCATCGCGACCAGCCACGACATGAAGCTGGCCACCTTGCTGGATTTGAACCCCGAGTACAGCTCGAGCACGCCATTGAAGATCGGCGCCAAGCTGAAGGTTTCGGGCTCCTCGGTTGCACCGTCGGGTCAGGTCAAGAAGCAGAAGATCGGCAATAGCTTCGCTGGTCGTACCTACGCAGATCACGTTGTGCGAGATGCTAACTCGAACAAGGACTACCTTGACTCGATCAGTGTCCCGAGCCGCGGCGAGATGCAGGACCTGATCCGTTCCACTGCAAAGAGCATGGGCGTTGACCCGGCTCTGGCGTTGGCTCACGCGTACCAGGAGTCTGGCTTCAACATGCGTGCGGTCTCCCCTGCTAACGCCGTTGGCGCCATGCAGGTACTGCCAAGCACCGGTGACTGGATCGCATCGGTCATTGGCCAGGACCTGAACGTCCTGAACCCACGGGATAACGTTGTCGCTGGTGTCGCAGTAATTGCCTACAATTTGGACAACACCGACAACCTGGACAACGCAATCGCATCGTACTACCAGGGCCTGGCCGGTGTTCGTAACAACGGCATGTACGAAGACACCAAGCATTATGTAGCCAGCATCAAGGCTCACATGAAGAATTACCGCTAAATAGCCAAAAGGAGAGGCGCTTCCAACACGGTGTGTTGGAAGTGCCTCTTTTTTTGTTGCAGCTGATCAGGCTGCTCCTAGCCTGTACGGTGGTCAAGATCCAATGGCATGTCGATTACCACCTTGGTCCCGCCCTTCTCGCTCTGTACCCAACGGATTTCACCCGATAGTTCGCTGGTAACCAGAGTGCGGACAATTTGCAGCCCAAGTCCCTCGCGGCGTGGCTCTTCTGGCAACCCGTGGCCGTCATCTTCAATGACAACCCGTAGCCAATCCTTGCTATCGGCACCCTTGTAGCGTTCGGCAACCAGCGCGACTTCACCGTTGCGATGCGCTAGTCCATGTTCCACGGCATTAGTCACCAGCTCATTGATCACCAGTGACAACGGTGTCGCCAAATCAGCGTCAAGCATGCCGAATTCGCCTTCACGACGCGTGGATACCCTTTGCTCCGGAGAAGCGATTTCCACGATCAGACGGAACTGGCGATCCATCAGATCATCAAATTTGACGGTTTCGTTCAGGCCCTTGGACAGGAAGTCGTGGACCGAAGCGATAGTGGAGACTCGTCGCATTGCCTGCTCCAGGCCCTGCTTGCCGTCCTCTGAGCTCATCCTGCGCGATTGCATGCGCAACAGCGCCGCGACAGTCTGCAAGTTGTTCTTCACGCGATGATGGATTTCACGGATCGTAGCGTCCTTGGTGACCAGTTCTTTTTCGCGACGGCGCAGTTCGGACACATCGCGGCACAGCACCAGTGCGCCCCAGCGCTTTGATTCGTTGCGCAGCGGAATGGCACGCAGGGAGAGGGTGACTCCGCGATGTTCCACCTCGGTACGCCATGGCATCTTGCCCTGGAGCACCAGCGGAAGAGTTTCGTCGACTACACGACGGTCGCTGACCAGTGCCATCGTCAGATCAGCCAGTGGCTGGCCCTGGAGGACATCAGCTGCGCCTAATCGGCGGAAAGCTGAAACAGCGTTCGGGCTGGCGAATTCGACGGCTCCATCAACGTTGAGCCGGATGAAACCATCACCGACGCGCGGCGCGCCACGGCGGGAGCCGGTAGGGCTGGCGAAGTCCGGCCACAGCCCTTGGGTACCCATCTGCAACAGGTCATCAGCGCTTTGCCGGTAGACCAATTCCAGATTGCTGGGTGTGCGGGACTGGTTCGGATCGAAGTGGGAAGTGATGACCGCAACCGGTTGGTTCTGGCGCACTAGCGGAATCGCCTGCACCGTGGTCAACCCCATGATGATATCTTTGCCGGCTTGTTCGGCCGAGCGTTGCACTTGCTTGGTTTCCCAAGCGCGGTCCACCATGATGCGCAGATCCTTGCGGATCCGTTCTCCCACGAAGTCGCTATGGAAGGCGGTATGCGAGGTGGAAGGGCGCACGTGTGCCAAAGCCGTATAGGAACCGTCCCCGGTGGGGAACCAGAGCACCAGGTCTGCGAATGCTAGATCCGAGACCAGTTGCCAGTCCCCCACCAGGAGGTGGAGCCAATCCTCATCACCGGGCGCTAGTGCAGCACGTTGACGTAATTCTTCGGTGATGAGGGCCATTGGCGGTATTTACCTTCGGACGATGGAACGCAAGAGGCGAAGTGCCACGGAAAGTGAAGCCATGTCGTCTCGTTCCAGGCTGTTCACTTCCGCGAACATAGTCTTCGCACGATCAAGGTTAGCCGCGTTTGCCTCTTCCCATGCAGCAACACGCTCTGCCGGGTCAGCAATATCGCCGTGGGCATCCAGGATGTTGCCGGTCAGGTCGATGATCGTGGTGTACAGGTCATCGCGCATTGCGGCACGAGCCAGCGCCTGCCAACGATCCGAGCGAGGAAGGTTGGTGATGCGATTCAGCAGGCTGTCCACATCGAACAAGTCGTAGAGCACGTAGTATGTTTCTGCAACCTTGACCGGAGCGGTCCCGGTGCGGTGCACATATTCTGCCACGTCCAGCAGCGCGTAGGATTCGAACTGAGTCGCCCACATGCTGGCACGACGCTCCGGGATCCCCTGGTCCATGGCCTCTTCACGCCACTCCTGGAATCTCTGGAGGTCAGTGCCCCGAACCAAGGTTGGCAGGGCCTCACGCAGTTCGGTAACCGTCGCTTCGTAGCGTTTGACCGCTTCGGTGACCAGCAGTTCCTGATCGACGCGGTTGATGAACCAGCGGGTGGCACGGTCCAGCAGGCGGCGCATGTCGTGGTGCTGGCGGCCCCAGTGTTCCAGATCGGTTCCGGCAGGCTGTGCATTGATCGCATCGAACTGGCGGTCGAATCCGTAGATCTCACGCAGCGCGCAGAAGACCTTGGCAATCTGGACTTCGCTGGCACTGGTTTCTTCCATGGCACGGAAGACGTAGGTGATGCCGCCCATGTTCACGATGTCGTTGGCGATCACGGTCGCGATGATTTCTCGGCGCAACGGATGGCTTTCGAGCTGATCCCCGAAACGCTCTACCAACTTGGTTGGGAAGTAGCGGCGCAGGGTCCGGGTGAAGTACGGATCATCGGCGAGATCGGATTCGGTCAGCGCGTTCGCCAGCTGGATCTTCGCGTATGCGGCCAGCACCGAGAGCTCTGGGGTGGTCATCGCCTCGCCAGCGGCGCGGCGCTCTTCCAGCTGATCCGCGTTTGGCAAGAACTCCAAGCCACGGTTCAAGTCAGCATGGGCTTCCAGCCACTGCATCAGGCGCTCGTACGCTGGTGTCCAGGTCAGTGCCGCATGCTTCTCATTGAGCAACAACACGTTCTGTTCGAAGTTGGTCGTCAGCACCAGATCACCGATGTTATCGGTCATCGAGAGCAGGAACTCCGTGCGTTCAGCCTCGGTGAGATTGCCCGCCTTGATCTGGCGGTCCACGAAGATCTTGATGTTCACTTCGCGGTCAGAAGTGTCCACGCCAGCAGAGTTGTCAATGGCATCGGTGTTCAGCAGGACGCCCTTGCGGGCTGCCTCAATACGGCCCAGCTGGGTCATGCCCAAGTTGCCGCCTTCGCCAACAACTTTCACGCGCAGATCTGCGCCGTCGACGCGGATGGCGTCGTTGGCTCGGTCGCCGACCTGGCCGTGGGTTTCAGCCGCTGACTTCACGTAGGTACCAATACCGCCGTTGTAGAGCAGGTCCACTGGCGCTGAGAGGATGGCCTTGAGCAGTTCGTTAGGGCTCAGCTTGGTGGTGCCGGCGTCCAATCCCAGGACCTCGCGGACCTCGGCGCTAACCGGCACGGACTTGAGGCTGCGCGAGTACACGCCGCCTCCGGCCGAGAGCAGCTCCTTGTTGTAGTCTGCCCAGCTGGAGCGTGGCAGATCATACAGGCGCTGGCGCTCGTCAAAGGCGACCTGGGGATTCGGGTTCGGATCCAGGAAGATATCACGGTGGTCGAAGGCCGCCACCAGCTTCACGGTGGGGGTACGGCGCAAACCGTTGCCGAACACGTCTCCGGACATATCGCCCACGCCGACGGCGGTGAATTCGTCCTTCTGGGTGTCGATGCCCAACTCGAAGAAGTGGCGCTTCACCGATTCCCAGGCGCCGCGTGCGGTGATGCCCATGCCCTTGTGGTCGTAGCCCACCGAGCCGCCCGAAGCAAAGGC
The DNA here is from genome assembly GCF_004365035.1 of Arthrobacter sp. JUb115. Taxonomy (NCBI): domain Bacteria; kingdom Bacillati; phylum Actinomycetota; class Actinomycetes; order Micrococcales; family Micrococcaceae; genus Arthrobacter; species Arthrobacter sp. JUb115. The sequence continues at coordinate 246,056 of NZ_SOBS01000006.1, forward strand.
ATCGCCCAGCCAGTGGCCCTTGTCGGCCGAGATCGAGTTGGCGATATCGGAGAAGCTCGCGGTGCCCTTGTCGGCAGCGACCACCAGGTAGGAATCATCGCCATCGCGACGAACCACGTTGGCAGGGGCTTCGATGTGCTCACCGTTTTCGTCGGTAACCATGTTGTCGGTCAGCTCCAGCAGGGTGCGGATGAAGACCTTGTACGCGCCCTTGCCTTCTTCCATCCATGCACCGCGGTCGAGAGCTGGATTGGGAAGCTGCTTGGCGTAGAAACCGCCCTTGGCACCAGTTGGCACGATGACGGAGTTCTTGACCATCTGGGCCTTGACCAGACCTAGCACTTCCGTACGGAAATCTTCTCGGCGATCGGACCAGCGCAGGCCACCGCGGGCCACGGCGCCGAAGCGGAAGTGGGTACCCTCAACACGCGGCGAGTAGACCCACAGTTCGTGCTTCGGACGCGGGAATGGCGCGAAATCGATCTCTTCCGGGGCCAGCTTGAATGCCAGTGCCTTGTGGGTGGTGAAGTAGTTGGTGCGTTTGGTCGCTTCGATCACCTTCACGAAACGGCGCAGCAAGGTGTCGGCATCCAACGTTGGCACGGATTCCAGCGCTTCGGCGACCTTTGCGTGCGCCTTCTGCCGAGCAGCTTCCGAAGCCACGGAGCTCAGCTGCGGGTCGAAGGTGGCCTGGAACAGCTCCACAATGGCGTGGGTGACTGACGGGTTGCCAACCAGGGTGCTGGCGATGAAGCCAGTGGAGTTCGGAACCCCGAGCTGCAGCAGGTAGTGGGCGTAGGCACGAAGCATCGAGACTTCCTCCCACGTGAGTCCCTCGTGCAGCACCAGTGCGTTAAGGCTGTCGGATTCGGCGAGGTTGCGGACCACTGCGCAGTAGGCCTCAGCCAGCTTGGCTTCCACGGCCTGGAAGTTGATCTCCTCATCGATCTTCAGGCCCATGTCGTAGATGTAGCGTTCGCCGATTCCTTCTGGATTCAGCTCGTAGGGGCGTTCATCGACGACTTCCAGACCCAGATGCTGCAGAACTGGCAGTATGCGCGAGAGCAGCAGCGGCTTGGTCACATAGATCTTCATGCGCTTGGAAACAGCAGAATCCTCATCCTGCTTCTCGTCATCGTAGAAGGAGACAACCGGGCCATCGACTTCCGGACTGCTCAACTCGGTGAGCAGGTCAATATCCTTCAGCGCATCTTCGATTTCGAACTGCACCTTGTAGGAAGCCGGGAAAGCTTCGGCCCAAGCATTGGACAGCGTGTTGGCATCGCCCAGTTCCAGGCGCGCGCGGGCGGTGTCAACGATGGCGTCAGACCAGGAGCGCACGGCCTTGGCAATACGATCCTCCAGTGCCTTGCGGTCAACCACGGGGGCCAGTCCGTGGCGTTGCAGGCGCAGCCGGTAGAACAAGCGAACGAGCGCGCCGGCACCCAGCTGCGCTTCATATTCAACGGATTCTGCGTTGAAGCTGCGCTGCAGCTCCTGCTCCACCCGCAGGCGCACTGCGGTGGAGAAACGATCACGTGGCAGGAACACCATGGCAGTGACGAAGCGGCCGTAGTCGTCCTTGCGAAGGAAGACCGAGGTGCGGCGGCGTTCCTGCAGGCGCAGGATACCGAGGGCAATCTTGGTCAACTCGTCGACAGAGATCTGGAACATATCATCGCGTGGGTAGCTTTCCAGAATGGTGGTGATGTCCTTGCCCGAGTGGGAATCAGGCGCGAAGCCGGTGCGCTTCAGCACCGCTTCAACCTTTTCGCGTACCAGCGGGACGGTCTTCACGCTCGAGGTGTAAACACTGGAGGAGAAGAGGCCGATGAAACGGCGTTCGCCGTTGACTTCGCCATTGGCATCGAAGCTCTTGACTCCGACATAGTCCAGGTACACGCCACGGTGAACGGTGGAACGGGAGTTCGCCTTGGTCACGATCAGCGCACGCTTGTCGCGAGCGGTGATGCGGCCGCGCTTGGTCAGGTGCTGTGGACCTTGGTCCGCCAGATCGCGCATCAGTCCCAAGCCGCTGCCTGGGCGGGCGACCAGGACGTCTTCGCCGTTGATGGTTTCCAGCGAGTAGTCGCGGTAGCCCAGGAACGTGAACTTTCCGTCAGCTAACCAGTCCAGCAGCTCCGATGCCTGCTGCACCTCGGCGATTTCCTCAGCCTTCGGAGTCTGCGGAAGGCTCTGCGCAATATCCTTGGCCCGGTCCAGCATGGCCGGCCAGTCCTTCACTGCAACACGCACATCTGCCAGAACGCTATAGAGGCGCTCAACAAATTCCTTGGCCTGCTCATCGCTGAGCTCGCGAGCGAGCTCGACTGAAATCCACGATTCGATGCGGGTTTCTGCACCGGCCGAAATCAGGGTGCTCAAATCCGAGAGCGCAGCGGTGTCACCGCTGGCAACATGCTGCAGACCAGCATGGCTGATCTTTGAAATTTCGCCGGTCTCGGTCTTGCGGGAGACAACGAACGTCGGATGCACTACCAGCTGAATTGGTGAATTCAGCTGCACTAGTGCGGCAGTTACCGAATCAACAAGGAATGGCATGTCATCGGTGACGATGTGGACCACTGAAATTCCGTTGTTGCGGGTAATGGCGACATTAGCGTTTTCAGCATCACGCTGATACCCGATTTCCAGATGTGCTGCCACGCGAGCTTCGAGTTCGTCTGGCCGGTAGGCCGCCACGTCTTCGGTCGCAATTTGGCCATAGTACTCGCTCACCAATTTCGAGGTGAGTGTCTCATCCATGAATGATTCTGACATGCTGGATTCCGACGAGTTCAAAAGAACGCCTCCAAGAACAAAGTTCGATCAACCCGCGCCTTTGCGGATCTCTAGTTTTACCCACATTACTCGGTTTTCACCTCTGGGGTTCAAGCTTCGGAGTGAAATCGACGACTATTCCATTTCTTGGGTGAATCCGTGGAATTTATGCCGGCCAAAGACCGTATTTCCATACGCAATAGGCACCGAGGTGCGATTTCGAGCAATGGGCTTCCTCCCAGCACTGCCGCGTTGCACGCGGCGCTGTCCTCGGGCAGATACCCTGCGATTTGGTGCGTCGGCCCAAACCGGTCCCACGCTTCAATCAACCTGCGCTTCGGGCTGCGCCCGGTACTGCTGGCTCCCACGCGGTTGAAGACGATTTTCGGATTCAGCCCGGGCAGTGCATCCTCCAATTCGTCGATGGCGCGAAGTGCACGCGGAATTCCCAAGCTGTCGGCACGCACGATCATGAAAAGCTCATCGGAGCACTGGAGCATCTCGACGGTGACAGCGTTTCGCTGTGGTGCTTGGGTATCGAAACTGAGCTGTTCGTCCAATTCAATGTACGGAGCCAAATCCAATACGACCAGGTCGTAGTGAACTTTGAGCAGCATGGCCGCTCGCCGCAGCGCCGAGGCCCGGACCTCGGGCCACCGGCTAGCACGCGGGATTCCGGTCGCCACGCGCATGGTCGCCTCCCCGACCTGGACCAAGGAACATGCAGCGTTGAGTCGGGCAACATCCATCGAGCCGGCGCCGATGGCACGGCACAACTGCGCGATGGATGCCGATTCGTCCATGAGCCCCAATTGAATGGCGATGCTGGCGGCGTAGGTATCTGCGTCCAGAAGCACCACGGTTTTTCCTGCTGCCGCCGTTTCCACCGCATAATTCAGCGCGACGGTACTGCGCCCGGGAGATCCAGGGGCGCTCCAGAAGCTGACGATTCTTCCGTTCCGGCCCGTAGAGTCGTCCTCCGGTTCGGGAACCGCGAGCGTTCCGTCGGTTCCAGAATGATTCAATGACTGAACTACGCCCCTGATGCGTCCTTCCAGCTCGGCCATGCCGGAATCCGCAGGCAGATGAAGGACATCAGGCAATGGCTTCCAGTCTTCGGGCCGGTCAAAGAACAGGACAACCGCTGTCTGGCGCATCAGCAACGCATCAAGTTGTTCCATGGGCGGCACCAGCTGGGCGTCGGCAACGATCAGCACATCAGCCATTCCGGTATCGCAAGCGGCAATGGCTTCGGCTATGCCGGAGCAGACGCGGGTGACCATCAGTTCCCCGCGGTACCCTTCGATTTGCCGGACGATTTTCTCCTGGTCGCCGAGCACTACGACCGAAATACTCATTGTTCGGTCCCGGCCGGGTTGTAGACGACGATAATTCTCGATTCGTTTGCCAGCGCTTGAAGCAGCGGTTCAAGCTGATTCGGTTCCACCAGCAGTTCCAGGTTGGTGCCTTGGGTTCCCACCAGTCCCCCGCCGCTTTCAACGCGTGCGGCGACTTCGACCATGGAGGAGAGCTTTTCCGGGACTCCGTAGGTGCTGCCGCTGGTTTCGCGTTTGGCAATCCATACGTCAACAAAGCTACCGGGGGTAATCGACGAAGAAAGGTCTGCCGGAAGATCGACATTGACCGGCCTGCGCGATCCCACTTCACTGTGCATTATCGAGGTGACTGGAATCAGCTGCCCTTCGCTGATAAAGGTGTTCGCTCGGGCGTCCTGGCCGAGCTGCGCATCTGTGTGCAGGTAGTTCTCGAGAGTTTCGCCAAGCTGGACTTCTTGAGTTTTCATGTTCTCGCTGGTCAGCTTTTCTCCGAGGGTGATATTGGTGCTGGCGACATACACCGTGGACGTCTGATGCAATTCGCCGACCAGGTACACGGTTCCCGCGACCGAAGCGACTACGAGCACCGCGCCGAGAGCCAGGCGTGGGTCCTTCCAACTAGGCCGTCGCACACGCGAGGCCGAGGTTGTCCGCGCGTCCTGGGCGATCTGTTCTGTGATCAAGGCTTTGACCTTCCGCCAGCATAGGTGCTTATGGATGGTGAGCCTACGACAACTTGGTCCTGCTGGAAAGACCTTGCGTGCACTTGTGGATCACGAAAGAGTGATCGCTTCGACCCATCCGATAGCATCCAGTGGAATCAGCAGTTGCGTTGAGGCCTGCTGGGCTCTGGCGAATTCATCGCGAGGATGCACCAGAATAATCAAAAAATCCTTGGCTACCTGAGTCAGAGTTCCTTCAGCCATGGAGCTGCCCGCACGGCCAAAAACATGGCATCGTGCGCGGTCCCGGAGCAATCCCCGCAGAACCGAGGAAAACTTCACCGAGCGGCCCGGCGCCCGCCGTTCCACCGCAGGTGCGCGCCTCGGCGGAAGGGCAAAGGATTCAATCGCTCCACTGCGGATCACCCATTGGGCCTGCTCTGTTTCCAGGCAGATGTAATCGGTCGCGCAAGGGCCGAGCTTCGCGCGGAGTTCGCTTCCCCCGGCCAGCCGGAGGCTCAATTCGTGTCCGTAGAACCGCATCAGAGTAGGCAGCAGTTCGGCAGTTGCCCGTTCAACCCTGATGTTTTCGGCAATTTCTTCACGCAGCTGCGCCCGGCTCTGTTCTGCTAGCTGAGCCTCCAAGTCGTCGAAGAGTGAATCCCACCGCATGCGCCCACTGTACGAGAATAAACATTTTTGCGTAACCCTATTCACAAAACGATCTCTAAGTGTCACTATGAACATCAAACAACATCAAATGACATCAAAATTCATTCAAGGAAGTGATTCGGGTGTCTCGCCAACGGCAAATATTCGTGCTGCTGCTCTTTTCGGCAGCGTCATTGGTCATTATCTATGTGGGAATCCAGTGGATATCTGATTACTTCCGGCCCCCAGTCGATGGGCTCGCCACAGCGGACCACATAAGGCTTCTCGTCAGCCTTTCGTTCCTGGCGTTACTTACGCTGTACTTGCTGCGCGTGGCCTTGGCCCAGATGATCCGCTGGGCGTTCACCCACCGCAAGCCGAAGCTAGCGCGGTTCTTCGAACGAATCGCCCCCGCACTGAGCAGAAGAATTCTAGGCTCAATGCTTGGAACCTCGATTGCCCTCTCTTCAGTCGCTGCAGCCTACGCGGGTGAACCACTGGCAGTTTCCCTGGCACAGGTCCCGGCGGAAAACGCCAGCCAAGAACTAGCCAGCTATGCAGGCCCGCAGCAAAACTCCGTACCGAGCCCGCAATGGTTCCCCGAATCCATGAGCGTTCCCCTGAGCCCACTGGTATCCCCCGGGGCCAGGAATCCAGGCCAACGTTCGGTGCAACGCACAGAAGTTGTCGTCGCTGAAGGGCAGAATCTGTGGACCATAGCGGCAGAACATCTAGGTGCCCAGGCCACCGTGGAAGAAATTTCTGCCTATTGGCCAAAGATCTATCAACGCAACAAGAAGTCCATCGGCACCGACCCGGACCTGCTGCGAGTTGGAACGGTACTTGAACTACCGCCAGCCGGCTAAGCGCATTCAAGAACTTCCCCACGCCCAACTAGGAGTCATCATGAGCACCATCGCCATCAGCCCCCGTAGCGCCAACACCGGCTACTATCAACCGGACATCTACGCAGCCAACCTCCCAGACCCGAACCCGGCTGGCGCCACCTCGGCCGCCGAGCCTTGCCAGGCTCCGGCTCACCTGCGTCGGGCAATGGACAATATCTTCCATCGCTCTGCTGTCTACCGCAGCGAGCACCGGGCCATCGTTGAGATTTCGCATGCAGTAGCCCGCGCGGTCTTCGAAATCGTGGCTGGGTACCGCACCGTGAATCAGCTGGCATTCGTGATGGAGCCCTCTTGCATTGCCAAGCTCCGGCGCCGGGCCCTCCTGGAGACCCAGTGCTACACGCTCGAGCCGCTGCCGGGCACGGCACACGGGCAGATCATCTCATTGCACCTGGACCGGTGCATATCAGGTTCTTGGGAATGCACCGTCATCTTGGGCTTTAAATACCGCGTCCGTGCCGTGGCTCTGAAAATTGAGCCCTGGCACGGACGGTGGCAGGTGACCGATGTGGAGCTAATCTAGCTGCGCTTGGCCTTCTTGTTCTTCTTCTTGCTCGACGTTGCCTGGGCGCGAGTGGTGCTGGCTTCGCCATCTTCATCCGGGCCGGTGAACTGCAGGTTCTTCGGCTTCGCCGATTCGTCAACCACTGGCGCGGCAGCTGCTTCAGCTCCGGTGGGGATCTCCAAGTTGAAGAGGGTTCCGATGCTTTCCTCGCGGATGCCTTCCATCATGGTCTGGAACATGGTGTAGCCTTCACGCTGATATTCCACCAGCGGGTCGCGCTGGGCCATGGCACGCAGTCCGATTCCTTCCTTGAGGTAATCCATCTCGTACAGGTGCTCCTGCCACTTGCGACCGATGGTCGAGAGCACTACACGGCGCTCCAGATCGCGCATGGTGGAAGAACCAACAAGCTTTTCCCGCTCTTCGTACTGGTACTGGGCATCCGAGAGGATTTCGCGTTCCAGGAACTGCGCGGAGAGGTGCCCCACTCCGCCGGCCTCTTCGAGAACTTCATCGATGGTGATGCCGATCGGGTACAGCTGCTTGAGGTTGGTCCACAACGACTTGAGCTCCCAATCGTCCGGGTCGCCGACCTGGGTCGCTTCCAGGACCATTGCCTTGACGACATCTTCCAGGAAGTGGCCGACCTTTTCTTCGAGGTCGTCGCCTTCCAGGATGGAACGGCGGTCAGCGTAGATCGCTTCACGCTGGCGGTTCATCACGTCATCGTATTTCAGCACATTCTTGCGCTGCTCGGCGTTGACGCCTTCCACCTGTGCCTGGGCGGACTCAATGGCGCGCGAAACCATCTTGGATTCCAGCGCCACGTCATCTGGCATCGACGGGTTGTTCATGATGCGCTCGGCCATCCCGGAGTTGAACCGGCGCATCAGGTCATCGGTCATCGACAGGTAGAAACGCGATTCGCCCGGGTCGCCCTGGCGGCCGGAGCGACCACGCAGCTGGTTATCGATGCGGCGTGATTCGTGCCGTTCGGTGCCCAGCACGTACAGGCCGCCGAGCGCCGCAACTTCCTTCGATTCGTTGGCGACGGTTTCCTTCGCCTTGTCAAAGACTTCGTCCCAGACCGTGTTGTACTCTTCCGGGTTGTTCTCCGCATCCAGGCCACGGCGCTCCATCTCGGCCACGGCCAGGAACTCAGCGTTGCCGCCGAGCATGATGTCGGTACCGCGGCCGGCCATGTTGGTAGAAACGGTCACCGCGTTCTTGCGGCCGGCCATCGCGACCACGGCAGCTTCGCGAGCGTGCTGCTTGGCGTTGAGCACCTCGTGGCGGATGCCCTTCTTGGAGAGCAGCCGGGAGAGGTATTCGCTCTTTTCCACGCTGGTGGTGCCCACCAGGATCGGCTGTCCCGTCGCATGGCGCTCGGCAATGTCCTCAACCACAGCATTGAACTTGGCGACTTCATTCTTGTAGATGTAGTCCGACTGGTCCATGCGGATTGCTGGCTTATTGGTGGGAATCTCCACCACGCCCAGCTTGTAGGTACCCATGAATTCCGCGGCCTCGGTCTGCGCCGTACCGGTCATGCCCGAGATCTTGGCGTACATGCGGAAGTAGTTCTGCAAGGTCACGGTGGCCAGAGTCTGGTTCTCGGCCTTGATCTCAACGTTTTCCTTGGCCTCGATGGCCTGGTGCATGCCCTCGGAGTAGCGGCGGCCAGCCAGTGCACGGCCGGTATGCTCGTCAACGATCATGACTTCGCCGTTGACAACGACGTAGTCCTTGTCCTTCTTGAACAGTTCCTTGGCCTTAATGGCGCTGTTCAGGAAGCCGATCAGCGGGGTGTTGTTCGCTTCGTAGAGGTTATCGATGCCCAGGTAGTCCTCGACCTTTTCGATGCCCGACTCCAGCACGCCGATGGTGCGCTTCTTTTCGTCGACCTCGTAATCGTCTTCACGCTTCAGTCGCGAGACGATCTTGGAGAATTCGGTGTACCAGCGGTTCACATCTCCCGAAGCCTGTCCGGAAATGATCAGCGGGGTACGCGCCTCATCGATCAGGATCGAGTCGACCTCATCGACGATGACGAAGTTGTGTCCGCGCTGGACCAGCTCGTCCTTGCTCCACGCCATGTTGTCGCGCAGGTAGTCGAATCCGAACTCGTTGTTCGTGCCGTAGGTGATATCGGCTTCATACTGCTTGCGCCGCTCGGCAGGCTTCTGGCTGGAGAGAATGCAGCCGCAGGTCAGACCGAGGAAGCGGAAGACGCGACCCATCAGATCCGACTGGTACTGGGCGAGGAAGTCGTTGGTTGTCACCACGTGCACGCCGTCACCGGTCAACGCGTTCAGGTAAGCCGGTGCGGTAGCGACCAGGGTCTTGCCTTCACCGGTACGCATTTCAGCGATGTTTCCCAGATGCAGGGCAGCACCGCCCATGAGCTGGACATCGAAGTGGCGCATGCCAAGGACCCGGTCCGAGGCTTCGCGGACCACCGCAAAAGCTTCTGGGAGCAAGTCATCCAACGTCTCACCGTTAGCCAAACGTTCGCGGAACTTGTCGGTTTCACCCTTGAGCTCTTCGTCCGAAAGTTCGCGAATTTCGACTTCCAACGTATTGATCGTGTCGGCGTACTTACGAAGAGTCTTCAGAATCTTCTTGTCGCCGGTACGCAAAATACGTTCTAGCAATGATGCCACGTGGTAGCTCCCAATATCTCAAGCACAGTAATTTCTGGCGTCTTCAGTCTACGTGAGGAAAACAGCACATCTGGCTATTTCAATCCCATTTGCGCTGTTCTTATAGCGAACAGCGATTTGATCAACAGGCCCTTCACAGCCCGATTTCCACTCGTTCAAGTTCCAGCCAGCGCGCCATGCGATCCAGCTCGGCTCGCAATCCAGCCTCGACACTGGCGTCGACACCCTGCTCGTAATGCACCTGCTTTGCGTGCAGCACCGACCTGGCCCGGTCAGCTTTCAGATCCACTCGGCCCACGAACTCTTCGCCGAAAAGCATCGGGAAAACGTAGTAGCCGTAGCGGCGCTGATTTTCCGGCACGTAGATTTCGATGCGGTATTCGAACCCGAAGAACTTCTCCAGCCGGCGGCGATTGAAAACCATCGAATCAAAAGGTGACAGCAAACGCAGGTCAGGATCGATCCTGCGCGGAATCTCGGTGCCGGCCTGCAAATAGCAAGGCTCGGCAATGCCGGCAACCTGTACTTCTTCGATGAGACCAGCACGTGCCTGCTGGGCGAGCTCTTCTTTCGCCGCGCGCACCGGAAGACGGAAATACTCTGCGACGCAGTGAGCGGTGGCGATGCCAAGGGCATCCATGGCCCGGACAACCAGCCGGGCGAGGGCCTCGTGCCGCTGCGCCGCATCGAGTTCCTGTTGCGTGCCCACCACATCCGCGGCTAGTGCGTAACGGCGTTCAAACTGGGAGTTGCGTCCCAGCGTCAAGATCCTGGCTTGGGCGAAAAGGGACTCGGTGACGAACTTGGTGTCATTCCAATTCCACCCCCAATGCTTTTTCTCCCCGACCGGGGCGACGTCCAAAGCCTGGCTGATTTGCCGGGCGCTGGAGCCTGGATTATTGGACAGGTATTCAAGGACGCGATCCGAGAGGTCATGCTGTTCGGCGGAGAACCCATCTGATTTATCGATCCAGGTTCGGCGCTGCCATACCCGCAGGTCTTGAATGAGTTCGGAGCTGACCACCGAGGCCTCATGGGCCCAATATTCGGTGATAGGGCTGAGCGGTTTGGCCAGAAGCTGGTCCAGCACCTTGGTGTCATAGGCGCCGAGCCGGGCGAACATCGGCATGTAATGGGCCCTGCGAACGACGTTCACCGAGTCAATCTGCAATTGCGCGATACTGCCGATAGCGCTGACGATTCTCCGCGCGGTGACGGGTTGTTCTTTCCTGCCCTTGGACAGGCCTTGGGCGGCCAACGCGATTCTTCGTGCCTGCTTGAGGCTGAGAATGCGTTGGCCGCCCACGCTAGTTGTGGTTCCGATGACTAGCCTTCTGTTGCCAAGGCTTTGTCACGGTAGCCGCGAGTTTCCCTGGTGGCTTCTTCATTGGAGTTCAGTGATGGATCCAAGGAGATGACACCGTACTGGTACTGGGTGCGGCCATAGACCACGGCGTGCTCGCCGGTGGCTTCATCGATGAAAAGGTAGAACGGATGGCCGACCAGTTCCATGCGGTCCACTGCGTCATCAACGCTCATCACTTCTGCAGGGAAGGACTTGCGGCGGATGACCACTGGCGAGTACTCGGCGTTGGCCTCGACTTCGGCAGCTTCCGCGGCTTTCTGGGCTTCGATGGTTTCTTCAACCAACGACTTGCCGCTCGATGCGGTAGGCAGGCCGCCAGTTGCCTGGTGGACAGCCAGCGGGGTGTGGTTGCCGCGATGCACCTTGCGCTTGTCGCGGGCCTTGCGCAGGCGTTCAAGCAGTTTTGCGAACGCGATGTCGAAAGCCGCGAACTTGTCAGCGCCGCGAGCCTCGGCTCGAATTGCTGGGCCACGGCCAACAACGGTCAATTCAACGGACAGTGCAGTGCTCTGATCACGAGCGTGTGCTTCTTTGAGGACCTTGACGTCGATGCGCTGTATTTTGGTGGCCAGCTGGTCAACCTTGGTGATTTTCTCGTCAACATACTCACGGAAACGATCCGAAATGGTGATGTTGCGTCCGCTGTAGTTCAGCTCCATGGTGTCCTCCAATAGGGAGTCGGGTGACACAACAGTCCGAAAGTTCCATCCTTTCGGACTGAAGATGGGCTTTTAGCTGCATCTGTGATGCATCCCATACTTCACCTTATGCCACCGTGGCCAAGATTCAAGTATCCGGGCTCACAATTTCCGATCGCGGTAAGCGTAATTACTGTTCAGGTGCATTATTTGGCGGTCTCGTCAAAGCCAGTACCACCGCGCTGGTGACGTCATATCCTGCCTCATGGCAGGCCATGGCCGCGTGCCGCAACGTCGAACCGGTGGTTAGGACGTCGTCGACCAGGATGACCGGCTGGCCATTAGCGCTGGCACGCTCGGCAACGAAATGGGTTCGGCCGCCGCGCCGGTCTGAACCGCTCTTGGTTTTTTGCGCCCCGCCCAAGGCGGAACCGAGGCGGTAGTGCAGCAGCGTGCGGCACTCTAGATCTGCCGACAGCAGCCCGCGAGCGAAGCCGTGGTCGAGCATCGTCTTCACCGGAGAGTAGCCACGCTGCGCTGTTGCCTTGAGCGAACTGGGCACCGGCACCACCAGGGTAGGAAGATTCGCGCGCTGCGGGATGCATCCGGCGTTCAGCGCGGCAGCAAGATAAGGGGCGAAGAGCGAGACGAGGAAGTAGCGCTGCTTGTTCTTGAATGCCAGCAAAGCCCGAGCCAGCTCCTTGCCGTAAGCGCCGCAGGAACTAACGGCAAGCTGCTGGCCGAGCGCGGGAAGCTCGACATAGAGATGATGCGTGTCCGGCAGGGGCGGCAGGCTCAGTTGGCGTTGGATTTCACTGCGGCATTCGGGGCAAAGCCGAAAATCTGCCCGGGCGCAGACCGCGCAACAGGCCGGAAGCAGGAAGTTCGCGATTTCCCTGGTGCCGAATCCCAGCCAGCGCATGGGCCTGCTGCGGGACAGCTCATCGAAGTACCGCAGCCACTCTTCGGGAATTTCCATACGGCCAGACTGGCCGATGAACCGCGTCGATCGGTCTGGTCGCCAACGAGCTGTGGAGCAAGGTCCTGCTTAGCCGGGATAGGCGACGTCCTGGGCAAAATCCTCAAGCTCGTGCCAGGAATTGCCCACGCGGGTATACAGCTTCTCGTTGGTCTCGGCATACACTTCGCGGCGGCTGCCGACACCGGTAGCGATGCCGACCATGCCCAACAGCAGCTGCAGGTGCTCGCTGCCGCCTTCGAAGGTGATCTGGGCCGCTTCAACAGCTTGGTCATCACCGAGCTCGGCAACAATAATGGATCTGTCCGAATCCCATAGCGCGGTATTCACCGGAACTTCTGGATAGATCTTCATTGGCGAATCCGTGAGTCCGCGGGGCACACCTTCAGCATCGCGGATCACGCCGGCGACGTAAACCGACGTGGTCTTGCCGATGGTTGCCACGATCAGCGCCCGCGCGCCGTCGCGGGAAATCCGCAAGGAATCGATCTGGGCATCTTCCAGCCAGGCCACATCGATTGGACGGGCTTCACCCTTCATTTCGGTGTCGGCAGGGACCGCCCTGATCGGGGTAGCTGCCCCGTTATCCGCGGTCCAGGTCCAGCCGGCCAGATCCATGGACGGCTGGATGAGCTCCTCGCCCTCCAGCGAAAGGCGCAGGCTGCCCTTGTCGTCAATCCCCCACAGCTGGGTGCGGCGGCCGTTGAGGAAGGCATAGCGATTGCCGACCGGAGACATGGCCGGGTCCCGTGGGTTGTATCCGGAAATATCCGGGACGCCGCCCACCGGAATGACCGAGAGTCCCTTGACGTAGACCAAGTACTGGTCCGAAATGCCGATCAGCGTATCCTGCGTGCTGGGGTTGGACGTAGCCGGCTCGAAGTTAGTGTCTTCGGTCGAAAGGTTGACTTCGTTTTCCTCCCGCAGCAGCTTTACCGAGTCCACCGGAGCTAGGCTGGTCAGCGTGGCTTCCATCTGCTGCTTCATCAGCAAGATGCTCCGGTCGGTAGCATCTGCGAAGGTATTGGAGTTCAAATCGATGGTCGCTTCGCCATCGCGCACCGGCACCGCTGAACGCACCAGTCCGCTGGCCGTCGAGAAAGCGGAGACGACAGCATTTTGCAGGTACGGGGCTGGTCCTGCCAACAAGGCTTCCACCATCGACGTGGTGGTGCCCGAACCCGAGGTGAACCACCGTATGTCGGGAACCAAATAGGCGAAGCTCGCATCGTAGAAGTACAGGGTCTGCGCGGCAAAGATCTTGGTGAACGTCGAGGCTTCGAGCATCGTGCCGTCCGGGGCTTTGGTAATGCGCCATTCGTCGTCTACCTTGGCGACTTCGATATCCACTGCACGGGTCGAGTGATCCGGGTAGTCGGTGCGCACGCCATGCGCGTCGACTTCACCGGTGATTTCGAGCTGGATGGTGTACTTGTTCGCATCGGCCCCGTTGACCACATTGAAGGCATCGTAGATCAGCGTCTGCGTATCACCGCGCCAGGTGTTGCTCAGCTGCGCGTCCATGAATTCGCGGGAGACAGCATAATCTTCGGATACCGAACGCCCAGCCTCGACGAACCCCTCGACGATGGCCCTGGCATCAGCACCTGCTGCCGGTCCATCGGCCGCATAGCTGTAGCTTTCAGCCCCGCTAGTGTCGGTTCCGGCTTCAATCTGCTGGACGGTGGAAGTTCTAGGAATCGAGGCGCAGCCAGAGATCGCAAGCGCAGCAGCAAGGATGATCGCGAGGCTGGAAAAGAATTTCTTCCGCATCAGCTCTCCCCTTCCTTCTTCTGCTCGTTGCTGCCGAGGTTCGGATTGGTGACATCGTCATCTGGCGAATCCGCATCCAAATCCGGATCAAGAACCAGCGGCGTGTATCCGATCTTTGGCACTTCACCGGTCAGCGGGAAGCTGTCTCCCAAAATCACCGTAGCCAGGCTTTCAGGAACTGGCGGTTCCAGTGGAAGCGGCGACGAAGCGATCTCCAGGTCCTCGCTGCGTGGCAAGGTCAGGCGGAAGACCGAGCCGACCCCCGGCTTGCCCCACGCTTCCAATCGGCCATCGTGCAACCTGGTGTCCTCCATCGAGATCGACAAGCCCAGGCCGGAACCTCCGGTGGTCCGTGCACGGGCCGGATCAGCGCGCCAGAATCGGTCGAAGACGTGGTTGCACGCCTCTTCGGACATGCCGATGCCGTAGTCGCGCACGGTGATCGCCACCGCGCTCTGGTTGGCGCCGATGGTGATATCGATTGGCTTGCTTTCACCGTGCTCCACCGCGTTGAGCACCAGATTGCGGATCACACGCTCGACGCGGCGCGGATCCACTTCTGCGACGCAACCGTCGCTGGGCGCGTTCAGGCGGATGAGCGAACCGTATTCATCAGCCACCGGGGTGGCGGTATCGATAACCTTGCGGGCTATGACGTTCAAGTCCGTTGACTCACGGTCAAGCACCGCGACGCCGGCATCGAAGCGGGACACTTCCAGCAGGTCATTGAGCAGGTGCTGGAAACGCTCGATCTGGTTGTACATCAGTTCGGCGGACCGCGCGGTAAGCGGATCGAAGTCCTCGCGGGCATCGTGGATCACTTCGGCAGCCATGCGCACGGTGGTCAGCGGGGTGCGCAATTCGTGCGAGACATCGGAAACGAAGCGTTGCTGCATGGCCGAGAGATTATTCAATGCGGTGATCTGCTCTTGCAATGAATGGGCCATGTGGTTGAAGGCCGTCCCCAATCGGGCCACCTCGTCCTTGCCGGCGACCTTCATTCGGCGGTCGAGGTCACCGGAAGCAATCCTCTCCGAAACATACGCGGCATCGGCCACCGGGCGGACCACGGTACGGGCGACCGACCACGCAACGAAGCCAACCACTGCCAGCAGAATCAGCCCGGTGAAAGCCATCGCACGATTGATGAATTCGAGGGTATCCTGCACGCTGGACAGGTCGTAGACCAGATACAGTCCGTACTCGCGTCCAGGCGGAATCAGTACCTTGGTGCCGACAATGAGACCGGGCTTGGTTGCGGTATCGGCACCCAGCTCGATGGAACGCCAATAGATGCCTTGCTCCCCTGCAACCCGCTCCGCGAGATCGCCAGGGATCACGCGGGTGGTCAGGGAACCGGAAGCCATTGGCCCAACATAAAGGCTTTGGTCACCGGCAATGGGCATCAGCACGAAATCGCGGACTACGGTTGCGCCATCGCCTTCCAGGGAAGCCAAGGTCGAATTCACCAGGGCCTGGGTGGAGGCGCGATCGGTGGTGGAAGCCGATTCGAGAATGGAGCGGGCCTGGACCAGGCCGCGTTCCGATTCCTTGGATATCTGGTTCACGCGCTCTTCGAAAAGCGTGGAGGCGATCTGGTTGGAAAGGAAGGCGCCGGCGGCAACCAAAGCCAGCGCAGTGAAAAGCAGCGTCGAAATGACGGTGCGGAACAGCAGGTGGCGTTGCCAACGCAGCTTGGCGGTGTGCCAGGGACGCTTGATCCACTGCTCGATTTTGCTCCACCGGGCGGGTTTGGACTGCGACTGGGCATGCACATCGACCGGAACCAACTCTGCACCGGTCGACGTGTGCGAACTCAACTTGCCGAACCAGCCTTGTATCCGACACCGCGAACGGTCTCGATAATCTGCGGCTTCTCCGGGTCAATTTCAATCTTCGAGCGCAGGCGCTGCACGTGCACGTTGACCAAGCGGGTATCTGCAGCGTGCCGGTAGCCCCAGACGGCTTCCAGCAGCTGCTCGCGGCTGAAGACCTGCCATGGCTTGCGGGCCATGGTGACCAGGAGGTCGAATTCCAGCGGGGTCAGCGACACGACATCGGTTCCGCGGGTCACTCGGTGCCCGGCCACGTCGATGGTCACTTCGCCAACTTGCAAAGTCTCCGCGGCGTGGGTTTCGCTTGGACGCAAACGGGCTCGCACGCGGGCCACCAGCTCGGCTGGCTTGAAAGGCTTGGGCACGTAGTCATCGGCACCGGATTCCAGCCCGCGGACAACGTCGGCAGTGTCCGACTTGGCGGTGAGCATCACGACGGGAACGTCGGATTCCGCGCGGATCTGCTTGCATACCTCGATGCCGTCAATGCCAGGCAGCATCAGGTCAAGGAGCACCAGGTCGGGGTTCGCTTCACGGAATGCTTCCAGAGCACCGGAACCGTCGTAGCAGAATGAGGCATCGAAGCCGTCATTTTGCAGGACAATGCCAATCATTTCCGACAACGCTTCGTCATCGTCAACGACTAAAATCCGTGCCTTCATCCCATGTCCCCCTGAAACCGTAGGTTTGAGGTTTCAGCCAACTGGCCAAACCGGGTAGATCCGCTACCCCACTATTCCTAAGATACATGATCAACCGCCCTTTTCGGGCTGTGACCGGCAGGAATCAGGCAGTTAGCTACGCATCGACGCGTGTCTGCTCCAACGCTTGGGCATAACTGGCCAGCCGTCGCAGGTTCTCGATGGCCTGCGCCGAGCTGCTGCGCGAGAAGTCTCCACGCGGCATCAGGGTTAGTGCACCTAGCTGCCCCAAGCCCAAGCCCAGCTGACGCCAAGGACGAAGAATGGAGTTCACCCCTTCTACAACACCTGGTGCCCGGGTTCCGGGGGCGAGCACCTGCAAGAAGACGCGGCCCCCGCCTTCGACAAGTCCCGCTACCCGCTCCCACTTGCGGTGCGTCAAGCCTCCAGGGTCGATGACCAGCGCGCCGGCACCGGCTTGGTGCAGCAGATCCACCCGTTCAATCCAGTGTTCATCCTGGGTAGGCAGATTCAGCAGCGAGGTGACCCGTTGGCCTTCGGCCTCGCCAGCGAGCACCTTGAAGAACTGCGCATAGGCGCTTCGCACTTCGGCGCGTGGGATCGAGCGCAGGGTCCGGTATCCGCTGGCGGTACTGATTGTGCCGTCGAGCGCGTCGCCCAGCAGCGGCTCATCAATCTGGATAGTGAAGTCCGCCAGCGAGGTAATGCGGGCCAGTCGGTCCAGATGCTCGCGTGCTCCGTGGGCGTAGGACTCGATGATGTCGCGGCGCGCCCCATGATCGCTGATCACCCGCTCCCCGTTCGACAGGTACAGGCTGGCGGCCAAGGTCCACGGACCGAGCAAGGTGAGCTTGAGGCGCTGGGCAGGTTTCGCTTCCGCGCCGAGTACATCAGCTAGCAGATTCTCGTCACTGCGCAGGATGCTGCGGGCACGACGGGCATCGATACCGTCCTTGGCACCGATCCTCCAGCCGTGCGGCTGCAGATCGAAGCCGAGGTCTGCCAGCAAGGTGGCGCTGCGCCCTACCGCATCGGCGCCGACGCCACGATCCGGCAGCTGCGGGAAGACCGCGAGGTTGGGTTCTCCCAATTCCCCGCGCACCACTTCGTGGATGGCCGACGGGTCGCTGCCCGGGAACTGGCAGAAAGCGGTGGCGTGAACATCGCGGCGTTCAGCGGCCTCGTGTTCCTGCTCAGTCATTGTTGTGCGAGTCAGAAATGTTCTGGTGGTGGCGGATGACTTCAGAGATCACGAAATTCAGGAATTTTTCGGCGAATTCTGGATCAAGATGCGCTTCGTGGGCCAGGGCGCGCAGGCGCTCGATCTGCGCCTTCTCGCGGCTAGGGTCGCTCGGCGGCAACTGGTGCTCGGCCTTCAGGACCCCTACGCGCTGGGTCGCCTTGAAGCGTTCAGCCAACAGGAAAACCAGCTGCGCATCGAAGTTGTCGATGCTGCCGCGGATGGCGTACAGCTCTTCGAGGACTTCATTCTGGACCTCGCCCTGCAACGAGCTGGCGTGCGGGTCGAATGACTGGGTGGTCTCAGTGTTCTTCGGCTCGTTCATGATCACCAGTTTACGGGTTCGCATGACGGATTACCCACAAGGTGACATGCCCCGGACACGGTGCCTGACCGTGCCCGGGGCATGCCCGTTGTTCCTTGATTGCCAGCTGCTCAGGAGGCGTTCAGCTGTTCAATCAGTTTGCGTCGCTGCGCCTGTTCGCGCGGGTCCGGAACCGGAAGCGAGGCGATCAGGCGCTGGGTGTATTCATGCTGCGGGTTGGCCAGAACCTTGGAGCCCAAGCCTTCTTCCAGCAAGGTGCCCCGGAACAGGACGCCCACCCAGGTAGCCAGCTGGTCCACCACTGCCAGATCATGCGAGACGAACAGGGCTGCGAAGCCCAGTTCGGTCTGCAATTCGCGGAACAGCTCCAGCACCTTGGCCTGCACCGAAACGTCCAGTGCGCTGGTTGGCTCATCGGCAATCAGCAGCTTCGGCTCCAAGGCCAGTGCGCGGGCCAGCGACGCGCGCTGGCGCTGGCCGCCGGAGAGTTCGTGCGGGTAGCGGTTGGCAAAACCGGCTGGAAGCTGCACGGCCTCAAGCAGTTCGGCCACCTTGTTGCGGGTCTGCAGCGGGTTCAGATCACGGTGCACGGCCAGTGGCTCGGCCACGCATTCGCCTACGGTCAAGTGCGGATTGAAGCTTGCCGCTGGATCCTGGAACACGAAGCCGATCTGCTCACGCAGCGGCTTGAAGGTGCGTTCCTTGAAGTGGGCCATCTCGTAGCCCAGCACCTTCAGCGAGCCACCGGTGATGCGGTTCAATCCCGCGATGCTGCGTCCGATGGTGGTTTTCCCCGAACCGGACTCGCCCACCAGTCCGTAGACCTCGCCGGCGTGGATCTTCAGATCCACCTCATCGACCGCGGTGAAGCCCGGGGCCCCGAGGCGTCCCGGGAAATGCACCTTCAGGCCCTTGGCTTCCACCAGCAATTCAGCATCCTGGTTCGGACGTTCGACTAGTCCCTCCGAGGCGCTTTCGCGCCCCAGGTGCGGCACGGCAGCCAGCAGGGACTTGGTGTAGTCCTCTTGCGGTGCTTCGAAGAGCTGGATCGATGGTGCTTGCTCAACGATCTGCCCCTGGTTCATCACGATCACGCGGTCGGCGATATCGGCCACCACCCCCATATTGTGGGTGATGATGACGATGGCGGTACCCAGCTGATCACGCAGGTCGCGCAGCAGCTGGAGAATTTCAGCCTGCACCGTGACATCCAATGCGGTGGTTGGCTCATCTGCCACAATCAGTTCCGGCTTCAGGGCCAGCGCCGCGGCGATGACCACGCGCTGCTTCTGGCCACCGGAGAACTGGTGCGGGTAGTAGTCCACGCGCTGCTCTGGATCCGGGATGCCGACCTGGCGCATTGCCTCGATGGCGCGCGTCCTGGCCTCCTTCTTGGAAATCCTGTTGTGCGCGCGGATGCCCTCCATGATCTGCCACCCCACGGTGTACACCGGGTTCAGTGCCGTGGATGGTTCCTGGAAGACCATGGCCACATCCCGGCCGCGAGCCGCGCGCAGCTCGCGGCCGCGCAGGGTGAGCATGTTCTTGCCTTTGAGGTAGACCCCGCCGTGCGAGGCACCGTTCTCGGCCAGGATGCCCAGAGCAGTGCGTGCCGTGACGGACTTGCCGGATCCGGATTCGCCCACGATGGCCAGGATCTCGCCGGCCCTGACTTGCAAATCAACGCCGCGCACTGCCGGCACTGCGCCGGCGTCCGTGACGAAATCAATGTTCAGGTCTTCGATGCGCAAGACAGCGGGTGTGCCGACGTTGGCCTCGGAGTCGAGGAGAGGACTGTTGGTCATTTGTTTGCTCCTACCTGTCCGGACTGGGTGATGCGCTTGGCCTTCTTGCGGCTGAAGCGGCGCAGGCGCGGGTCATTGAGGTCATTCATGGACTCGCCAACCAGGGTCAAGCCCATCACGGTGAGCACGATGGCCAAGCCCGGGAACAGGCCGGTCCACCAGATTCCGCTAGTGGCATCTGACATCGCTCGGTTCAGGTCGTAGCCCCATTCCGAAGCACTGGTCGGTTCGATGCCGAAGCCCAGGAAGCCCAGGCCCGCCAGGGTCAGCAATGCCTCGGTGGCATTCAGCGTGAAGATCAGCGGCAAGGTGCGGGTGGCGTTGCGCAGCAGGTGCGCGAACATCACTCGCCATGGGCTGGCGCCGATCACCTGTGCGGATTCTACGAAGGGTTCCGCCTTCAGCCGCATCACTTCGGCGCGGACCACGCGGAAGTACTGCGGGATGAATACCACGGTGATGGAGATGGCCGCTGCCATCACGCCGCCGAAGAGCGAAGACTGGCCCTGGGAAATCACGATGGACATCACGATGGCCAGCAGCAGGGATGGGAACGCGTAGATCGCATCGGCCAACACCACGGCGATGCGGTCGAACCAGCCGCCGAGGTAGCCGGAGATCAAGCCCAGCAATACGCCCAGGAACAGGGACATGACCACGGCCGCCAGGATCACCCAGATGGCCGTCTGCGCACCGAAGAGGGTCCGCGAGAACACGTCATAGCCGGTGGCGGTGGTGCCCCAGATGAATTTGCTGTCCGGAGCCGCCTGGCGCGGGAAGTCCCCGGATGCATCCGAGGACTGCGCGAAATCGAAAGGCGCAATCAGCGGCGCGAACAGGGCGGTAACGATGAACAGGCCGGAGAGCGCCAGACCGGCAACCAGCATGCCCCGCTGCAGGCCCGAGGACATGCGCAGGTGGGAGATGACCGGGAGCCGGTCCAGCCAGGACTTGTTCGAAGCCGGCAAGGTAGCTGTACTCATGATTAGTACCTGACTCTCGGGTCGATCAAGGCGGCCAGCACGTCAACGATGAAGTTGGTGACGGCGACGATAATGGCCAGCAGCACCACGATGCCCTGCACAGCCACGAAGTCGCGGGCGGTGAGGTATTCGGCGAGCTTGAAGCCCAATCCCGACCATTCGAAGGTGGTCTCGGTCAGCACTGCTCCACCGAGCAGCATGGCAATCTGCAGGCCCATGACAGTGATAATCGGAATCAGCGCCGGACGGTAGGCGTGCTTGGTGGTGAGGCGGAATTCGCTGACACCGCGCGAACGGCCGGCTTCCACGTATTCGCGGCCCAGCGTGCCAATTGCGTTGGTGCGCACCAGGCGCAGGAACACGCCGCCGGTGAGCAGGCCCAGTGCCAGGGCTGGCAGGATCGCATGCTCGGTGACATTCCAGAAGGCAGCGCTATTGCCGCTGCGCAGCGCATCGAGCCAGTAGATGCCCGATGGGCTCTGCAGGCCGGTCAGTTCAAGCTCGGTCTGCCAGTCGGCACGGCCGCTGATCGGCAGCCAGCCTAGCCATACGCCGAAGACCAGCTTGAGCAGCAAGCCGGCGAAGAACACCGGGGTGGCGTAGGAGAGGATTGCAAGGATGCGCAACACGGCATCCGGGTAGCGGTCGCGGAACTTCGCGGCAACCAGGCCCAGCGGGATGCCGACCAGCAGTGCGACGAGGACCGCGTTGATGGCCAGTTCCAAAGTTGCTGCGCCGTAGGTGGCCAGCACCTCGGTGACCGCCCGGTTATCGCTCATGGTGCGGCCCAGGTCGCCGGTGAAGATCTGGCCCAGGTACTCGAAGTACTGGATCAGGATCGGCCGGTCGTATCCGGCTTCATGGATGCGCTGGGCCAGCTGGTCCGGGGTGAGCCGTCCGCCCAAGGCTGCGGTGATCGGGTCTCCGGTCACGCGCATCAGGAAGAACACCACTGTGATGAGGATGAAGACAGTGGGAATGATCAGCAAGAATCGGGTAATCAAGTAACGGAGGAATCCTCCGCCTTTTTGCTTTGCTGGTTTGGGTGTTGCTAGCGGGCTTGCTTCTTGGCCCGGTGGCGACGTGATAGTCATCGTCTGTCCTTATGGTTCAGGATGCGTGGCAATGCGCCGCCTTGAGCGGTCAATGACGGCGCATGCCAAGGGGATCCACCGCGCGCGCCAAGGGTTGGCGCGTGGCAGATCCCCTCAGGTTTGGTGTCTGCGAGGCGAGAGCCGAATTACTTGCTCAGCACACCGAGACGGAACTTGAACGATGCGTCCAAGGTCTTGTCAACGTCCTTGACGTCCTTGCCTGCAATGGCCACCTGGGCACCCTGCAGCAGTGGAAGCGTGGACAAGTCCTCAGCCACCATCGTCTGCAGTTCTTCGATGGCCTTGGTGCGCTCCGCAGCGTCGACCATTCCTCGCTGATCGGAGATCAGCTTGTCAACCTCGGGGTTGTCGTAGTTGTTCGAAAGGAAGTTCTCCTTGGCAAAGAACGGCGACAGGTAGTTGTCGGCATCCGAGTAGTCCGGGAACCAGCCCAGCTGGTAGGCCGGGTAATCCGTGACGCGCTGCTTCTGGTAGGTCACCCATTCGGTGGACTTCAAATCCACTTCGAACAGGCCATCGGCCTCCAGCTGCTTTTCAACCAGTGCGTATTCGTCACCGGAGTTCGGGCCATAGTGATCCGGGTTGTACTGCAGCGCGAGCTTGACCGGGGTCTTCACTCCGGCATCTTCCAGAACCTTCTTGGCCTTGGCTGCATCCGGCTTGCCGTCGGTGCCGTACATGTCCTTCAGCGGCTCGGTGGCGCCGGTGAAGCCTTGCGGCACGTACGAGTAAGCCGGGGTGTAGGTGTCCTTATAGACGTTCTTCGCGATGGCTTCGCGGTCCACAAGGTGCGCCGCTGCCTGGCGTACGGCCAGTGACTTCGCTTCATCAGCATCATCGGTCTTGGCACCGTATGGCATGGAATCGAAGTTGAAGACGATGTAGCGCAGCTCGCCACCCGGTCCCTTGTGGACCGCCAGATTCTCATCCTTGCCCAAGTCTTCGATGTCGGTTGGGGTCAGCGAACGCCATGCGACGTCGATCTTGCCTTCTTGGACTTCGAGCTTCAGGTTATTGGCGTCCGCGTAGTACTTGATCGCTGCCTTGTCGTTGGCTGCAGGGCCCAGAACGCCCTGGTAGGACTCGTTAGCGCTGAAGGAGATCAGGTTGTTCTTGTTGTACGAATCAATAACGTATTGGCCTCCGAAGGCCTTGGCCTCAACGATCTTCTGGTCGTCCATGACTGCGTCTGCGGGGAAGACTTCGTCATCGACGATCGGGCCGACCGGGGAAGTCAGCACCTGCGGGAAGGTCTGGTCATTGCCGACCTTCAGCTTGAAGACTACGGTAGTGGCGTCAGGCGCCTCGATGGACTCAACGTTGCCCAGCAGCGAGGATGGGCCGTTAGGGTCCGCGATCTTCAGCTGGCGGTCGAAGGTGAACTTGACGTCCTTGGAATCAAGGTCGTGGTCATTGGCCCACTTCAAGCCCGGCTTCAGCTTGACCGTGTATTCAGTCGGGGTGGTGAACTCTGCGGACTCGGCAAGGCTCATCGATGGGTCCGGGCTGCCCGGCTCGGAGTTGAGCAGGAATGGGTAGATCTGGTTCATGACCATGAACGAACCGTTGTCGTAAGATCCAGCAGGGTCCAGGGAGGTCACTTTGTCGGTGGTGCCCAGGGTGATTGGAGCGCTGGCATCGCCGCTGCCGCCCTCTTCATTGCCACTGTCTGCAGCTTGGGTGCAGCCGGTCAGAGCCAGGGCAGAGATACCCACAACGGCTGCTGCGAGTCGCAGCCCGTTCTTCTTGCGAGTCATGAGTCATCCTTCGTCTAGGTACATGCATGGGCTGTGATGATTAACACATGCTTCACATAGCCTAAGTGATGCAGGGCACAAAATACGAATGGAACCGGCGGAAATTGGCAAAAACGTGGTCTCGACGCCCACTTTTTGTGCTTCAGCCCATAGCCTTTCTAACTCAATGGTGAGATGGGTTGGGATTCCTTCCGGCTCGTTGGCCAGGTGGCATAAGCTAGATGTCAATGATGACTCGTAGAGACGCGGCAATCGCGTTGGATATCCCAGTAGAAATGGCCAAGCGCCACGGCATTCCTTCCAAAATGAGCGAAGCAGAATTCCGTGAGCTGAACACCAATCCACCAGCTTGGTTGGAGCAGTCGCGCGCCAACCGCACCGGCAAACGCCCCGTGTGGATTCATCTGGTCTGCGAAGTCTGCGGCTTCAGCGAATACGAACGCCCCAAGAAGTGGTGGCCTGCCTTCGATTTCGTTCACTGCCACACCCACTCCCCGGCGCAGCTTCCAAAGCTGGAAAAGGGCAAGACCCGGGTGGAGTACCAAGATATTTCCGCTCATATGTTCGGCATTGTCGATGAAGGCTAAAAGCTGAATACAACACAATGGCGAAGGGTGCCGGACCGATATTGGTCCGGCACCCTTCGCTGTCGCGCAAGCTCGTGCTCTTCACTCGGTTCATCCCCCTGGGCGTCCTTTCCGCCACGGGAATGCATGCAGCGGGCAACCGGACAGAGTCCAGCATCATCCAGTGCAGGTTCCATGCACCGGCCGTCGGCTGGATCTTGCGAAGGCCTTGAGTACTGCTGCCCGAGCCCCTCGGGCATCTAGCTCGTGGAGGCCTTCCGGATTGGTACGAATTGGTTCTGCCGACTGGAATGATCCGTTGTTCTGGACGATGCGCCCCTATCCGCCCAGCTACCGCTGGTGAGCATTCTCGAGAACATCGCAGCGAGCGCATTGGAAGCCAGGGCATCCGGTGGCGCAACAGGGTCGGCAGCCCAATTCAATAGCGAAACCTAGAGGGTCGAACCAATGCAGTGAGCCAGCAAGCCCCAAGCGGCCCTTGAAGACAGGCCGAATCCCACACACCACCGGTAATCGCCGGCAATGCCGGGCGAATACGTGCCGGACGCCCACGGCCGAAGCGGATGGCCGCCGAGCTCCGTTGCAACCAGCCGTTCGTCTAACTTGAATCACGACGCGAAGAAACCCTTGGTCCAGTTCATTATCTTGAACTGGACCAAGGGTTTCTTTGGATGGCTAATTAATTGACCATGCTGGAGTCCCATTCGCTGGAACGAGCAGAATCGATGGTCGCTTGGCCCAGCACGCGGCTGTCCTGGTAGACGACCATGGTCTGGCCCGGCGCGACTCCACGCATGCCTTCGGGAAGGTTGACAACCAACTCGTCGCGGCCTTCTTCCGAGCGCTCCATGTGGGCTACCGCGGCGACCGGATCGCCGTGCGCGCGCACCTGCACCATGCAGTCGAACTTGTCTCCGCTGAAAACTTCAGCGATCGGCAGGCCAGCCCAGGAAATGCGGATGCCGCGCAGCTGGTCCACAGCCAGCAGGGCCTCTGGACCGACGATGACCTTGTTGTCCTTCGGACGGATTTCCAAGACGAAGCGCGGTTTGCCGTCGGCGGCCGGACGACCCAGTCGAAGACCCTTGCGCTGGCCAACCGTGAAGGCTTGGGCGCCTTCGTGCTCACCGAGCTGGTTGCCCTCGTGGTCAACGATCTCGCCTGGTTTCATCTCGATGCGTTCAGCCAGCCAACCGCGGGTATCGCCATCGGGAATGAAGCAGATGTCATAGCTATCTGGCTTGTTCGCCACGGTCAGTCCGCGCGCTGCGGCTTCGGCGCGAACTTCCGCCTTGGAGGGAGTCTCGGCTAGCGGGAACATGCAGTGTTCCAGCTGTTCGTGGGTCAGCACGCCCAAAACGTAGGACTGGTCCTTGGCCCAGTCTGCGGCTCGGTGCAGCTCCGGGTTGCCCTCGGAATCGCGCAGCACCTTGGCGTAGTGCCCGGTGCATACCGCGTCGAAGCCCAGGGCCAATGCCTTTTCCAGCAAGGCAGCGAACTTGATCTTCTCATTGCATCGCATGCAGGGATTCGGGGTGCGGCCAGCTTCGTATTCATCCACGAAGTCCTGCACCACGTCTTCTGCGAAGCGGTCCGAGAAGTCCCAGACGTAGTATGGGATGCCCAGCTTGTCGCAGGCACGCCATGCATCATTGGAGTCTTCCAAGGTGCAGCAACCGCGCGAACCGGTGCGAAGGGTCCCCGGCATGCGAGACAGGGCCAGGTGCACGCCGACCACATCATGGCCGGCTTCAACTGCGCGGGCCGCGGCTACCGCCGAGTCCACGCCTCCGGACATCGCTGCTAGTACTTTCATCGTGTAAAACCTGTTCCTGCCGTGTGGATGCTGCTTTCATCGGCTGCCATGCCAGCCTTCTTTGCCTGAGCATACGCTTGGGGCAAAGCCTCTAATAATGCGTCAACGTCGGCGCGTGTGGATGTATGCCCCAATGTGAAGCGTTGCACACTGCGCGAGGTGCGCGCATCGCGTCCCATAGCCAGCAAAACATGCGAAGGCTGCGGAACACCAGCGGTGCACGCCGAACCGGTGGATGATGCGATGCCAACCATGTCCAAGCCGAATAGCAAGGAGTCCCCCTCGCATTCCGGGAAGGTGAAGTGCAGATTGCCCGGGAGGCGCTGGCCCTCATTGCCCTGATCCCGTGGTCCGTTCAGCACCGCTTCCGGAATCAAGCCGGTGATCTTCTCAATCGCATATTCACGCAGTTCGCTCAGCCGCGCAGCTTCCTGCCGCAATCCAGAACGCACCGCGGTAGCCGCGGCGGCAAAGCCGGCCGCGTGGGCAGCATTCAAAGTCCCCGATCGCAGCTTGCGTTCGTGTCCACCGCCGTGCTGGACCGGGGTGAGCACAATATCGCGGCGAACCAGTAGCCCGCCGATGCCTACCGGGCCACCGATCTTATGCGCGCTAATCGCCATGGTGGCCAGATTCGAGGAGCCGAAGTCGACCGCGAGCGCACCAAAGGCCTGCACCGCATCCGAATGCACCGGGACCCCGTACTTGCCAGCTAGGGCAGCAAATTCACGGATCGGCTGAACGGTGCCGACTTCATTGTTGGCCCACATCAAGGTGGCCAAAGCGATCTGCTCGTGCTGCTCTTCAAATAGCTTTTCGGCCGCCTGCAGATCAACGACACCGTCTTCATCCACGGCGAGCCACAGCAAGGTGGCATTCTCATGGTCCTGCAGCCAGGTAGCCGTATCCAGGACCGCGTGGTGCTCAATGCCGGTGAGCACGATGGCACGCGCCTGCTCATTGGCCGCCACGCGGTTCCAGAACAGTCCCTTCAGCGCCAAGTTATCCGATTCAGTCCCACCAGATGTGAAGATCAATTCGCTGGAGTGCGCCCCGGCGGCCATGGCGATAGCTTGGCGGGCATCATCCACCGCACGGTTGGCGCGACGTCCGGCCCCATGCAAAGAAGACGGGTTTCCGGTGCGGGAATACTGTTCGGTGATGGCAGCCAGAGCTGCTGGATTCAGATCGGTGGTTGCCGCGTGATCCAGGTATACGGCGGAAGTTTTCATAACACTTCAATGGTACGGGGTGGGGCGCCCTAGTTTGAATGGCCGATCCGTGTGAATTGGCCAACCTCAATGGCCTCCAGCGCCGGATTGTTCAAGACCGCCTCAATCAATGAAGCAGGACCACCCAGGATGGTGCAATCATCAAACGGTTCTGTCGACAGCATCCAGGAATGGTCCGCCGCAAACGCCAGCGCCGGGCGCTGGCGTTGGGCGCCGTCGGC
The DNA here is from genome assembly GCF_004365035.1 of Arthrobacter sp. JUb115. Taxonomy (NCBI): domain Bacteria; kingdom Bacillati; phylum Actinomycetota; class Actinomycetes; order Micrococcales; family Micrococcaceae; genus Arthrobacter; species Arthrobacter sp. JUb115. Next base: position 273,897 of record NZ_SOBS01000006.1, read on the forward strand.
AGTTCTGGCCCATTCGGGCTGCGCCAGGAACTCCGCGTCCGCTTCGAACAGGTGGTAGTTCCGGTATCCGCCACCCAGGTCGAACGGTTCTGCCTGGATGATCTCGGGACCAAAGGCAGGTTTCTGCGCCTCGGCGAGCGCCAACTCGTACACCCGCTGGTTCTCGTCATCGCTCAATGCAGGATCCGGCTCGCGCTCAATCTGTATGCGTTCCCCGCCCGCGATAAATGCGTAACCGGCCCACAAGCCCACCACGAACTTCTGGTCTTTGGCAGAAACCCGGACCATTTCGGCGGCTAGTGCTTGCCATTGCGATTCCGGGAGCTGGTCCAGCGGCAGGTCGGTATCTACCCAGGCGTCTTCGGTCGCAGGATTGCCTTGCGCGTCCAGTCCGGCCACGGTTTCAAAAAGATCCGCGGCGGTGATGATGTGCTTGCGGCTCTGTGCCACCGTCTCCCAGCGCACCAACTGGTCATCTTCATCCAGTGCTGGGTGAAGGATGCGGACGTAGCGTTCGTAGCCATGCGGGATCTGGGCTACTACCGTGCTGGGGTCGGCTGATGCACAAGCTGCGGCGATCCATTGCCCGTGGGCTGCGGAGAGGTGTGAAAACTGCATGGTCCAAGCCTAGCGAGAGCAGCGGGCGGATTCCTCCTCCGAACCGTGGTCGGTGGTATGAATAGAGGAACAACTGATGACGTGTCGATTCCAGCTAAGGGAGCCTTCCTGCATGTTCAAGCCTGATTTCTTGGTTCCAGTCCATGATTTCTCCCAGCGCTCCCTGGATTTCTCACAGCGGATCGCGGTGATGGCAGTGATCAACCGCACTCCGGATTCTTTCTACGATGCCGGGTCGACCTTTGGCTTGGATGATGCTGTGGCCGCTGCCATGCGTGCGGTCGAGGCAGGTGCTGACTGGGTGGATATCGGCGGAGTCCCCTTCTCTCCGGGCCCGGAGCTCCCGTGGCAGGAGGAAGCAGAGCGAATTGTGCCGGTTATCCATCAAGTGCGTAGCCGCAGTTCGGTGATTATTTCTGCAGACACTTTCCATCCACAGGTGGCGCAGGCTGCCATTGATGCCGGCGCTGATGTCATCAATGACACCACAGGCTTTTCCTATCCCGGTTTGGCCCGGGTGGTAGCCAAGAACAACGTGCATGTGGTGATCACCCATTCGCTAGCCAAGCCCCGCACCGTTTACCCGCGCCCTAGCTACGACGATGTGGTGGCCGAGATCCGCCAGTATCTGCTGGAGAAAATCCAGATTGCGTTGGACGCTGGTGTTTCTCCGGCAAAGATCATTGTTGATCCAGGGCACGACCTGAACAAGAACACCCGCCACACTCTGGATTTGACCGCTGGGTTCCAGGCCTTTGCCGATTTGGGCTATCCGGCCTTGGCAGCGGTCTCGAACAAGGACTTCATCGGTGAAACCTTGAACTTGCCGAAGGCTGAGCGCATGGTTGGTTCTATGGTGGCAGCAACGATCTGTGCCATGAACGGTGCCCGCATATTGCGGATGCACAATATTCCTGAATCGGTGCAGACAGTACGCCTGCTCGAAGCAGCACAAGGGTGGCGGGAGCCTGCCTACCAGATACACAACATGGGGGATGTCAATCCTCCTGCTCACCCAGAACCCGAAGTCAGCAAGTAAGGATTTTCCCAGATGCGTGCCCTGCTTCCCCAACCAGCAGATCAGGTTGATGACCAGTTCCTGCTTGAGCGCTATTCCAGCGAGCATCGCCCATTCGTGCGTTTCAACTTCGTCAGCAGCATCGACGGAAGTGCCCAGGTTGATGGGCTCTCCAAAGCATTGGGCTCTCCTGGCGATCAGAGGGTTTTCGCACTCTTGCGCCGGCTTGCCGACGTGATCATGGTGGGTGCTGGAACGGTTCGTGCCGAGGGCTACGAAGGCCAGCTCCTGTCCGCGGAGGACATGGCGTGGCGTATCGAACATGGCCTGCCGCCACAGCCCGTGCTGGCGCTCATCTCACGAGGATTGCATCTGGAGCCAACGGCCCCGGTGTTTGCCCAATCCCCGGTTCCGGTTCTGCTTTTCACCAGCGTTCAGGTCACCGACGAACAGCGTCGGTCCTTTGGACCCAATGCCACTCTCGTGCAGGTTTCCGAAACCGAGGGCGGGTGTGATCCGACCGAAATCATCGCATATCTGCATTCCAAGGGATACGGCTTCATCCACGCTGAAGGCGGTCCTCACGTTTTTGGGCAGTTCGCCTCGGCTGGCGCGGTGGATTCGGTTTGCATCAGCTACTCTCCTGTCCTTGTGGCAGGTGATGGCATGAGAATAGCGGTTCACGATCGTCAGGGGTTCCACGCCTTCGAGCTGCATTCCTTGTTTGAAGAGGACAGCATGCTCTTCTGCGACTATCGACTTAGGAAATCAGCTGGATCCCCGCGGGAATAACAGCTAGCTCAAAGGACCCGGCCCCCATGCATTCCCCGTCAGCATAGCTGTCCCGGGATGTCTCGATGCGGGCCCGCGTGAGGTTTGCGCTGACCTTCCATGGATGCGGCGCTCCGGTGAGGATCCTTGCCAGATACGGAAGGACCCGCAGAATATTTGGTCCGCGTACGATAGCCAATTCCGCGGTACCGTCGGTGAAATCAGCATGCGGGAAGAGCTTGATGCCGCCACCAAGGGACTTGATATTCGCGACGCTGGCGGCCAGGACGCTTCCGCTGAATCGCAGCCCGTCGGCCCTCACCCCACTGGGGCATCCGCGCAGCTGGGGAAGGCACAGGATCAAACCGGCGATATACCGCAGTGCTCCCAGCTGCCGCGGCAACGCGTTGGCTTTCGCGTTGACGGTGGCTTCAAATCCCCAGGACACGGCACCCAGTGCATAGCGCGGTGTTCTGCCGGCCTGGTCAAACCGCAGCTCCAGCACGTCAATGGGCATAGTTGCTCCCGGCTGCTTGCAAAACGCAATCACCTTGGCCAAGGATTCTTCTGCATTCGCGTCCCCTGTCATGCGCCAGAAGTCGTTGCCGCTGCCTGCGGGGATGACACCGATGGGAATCGAAGTTCCCGCAACGTGCTGGATGCAGTGGTGGATCAGCCCATCACCGCCAATGATGACGATCGCCCGCGAAGCTCTGAGCTGGTCCCCCACCAGTTCCACGCTCGTCCTTGAAGTATCAACTAGCCCATGTTCCAGCCCGAGCTTGCCAAGCGCGTGGGCAAGCTGCTGGGCAAGGCGCATCCCCCGGCCTCGGCCTGAGGCGGGGTGGAAGATGATGCGGATTTCTGCGGTGCGACCAAACGAGCTCATGACCATAGAGATTACCCAGCAACTTGACGCTTCTACAAAGAATTTGCTGGGTTGGATTCGCTAAACTGGGGAACACTGGCCATCCGGTCTTTTTCACCGAGAGGATTCCTCCGTTCAATGAGTACACCAAGCCCATACGAAATTCTTGGTGTCGCGCCTACTGCGAGCATGGAAGATATCAAGGTCGCTTACCGAAGGGCCGCTCGCGCGACCCATCCCGATCTCGGTGGCAGCGAAGAAAAGTTCAAAGAAGTACAGCGCGCTTTCCAGCAGCTCAGCGAGATGGCGTCTCCGCTGGGTTATGAGCAGACCTTCCAGTCTCCGGGCAACGCTCCACGCGCCGGGTTCAGCGCCCGTCCTTTTGACGAGCGCCTGCGCAAGAGCCCTCAGCAGCCCAAGGCGCAGTTGCCCACCGAATATGTTCCACCGTTCTCGGATACGTCTCCTACATTGCTGGACAGAAAAGTCTGTGAGCAGCGCGTTCATGGAGAACCCCGAAAACGCGGTCTGTTCTCCAACCGTGCACGGCTGATCCGCGAGGCGCAGACCATCAACCTGCTTTCCAAGAACGTCCTGAATATCTTGCCAGCTGCCCGTTTGGTCAACGGCCTGCGTTCGCCCGCGTCGGGGCACTACGATCATGTGCTGATTGCCGGTTACCGCATGGCGGTGATCAATACGATGACTCTGCCCGATGGCTACTATTCATTTGATGGCAATGTCTTGCGCCACGGCAATAAGCTGACGCAGCCTCCGCAGTTCTCCATCTCCGGTTTGCAACGGCAATTCATGCAGATGAACGTAGTTGCGTTCACCTTGGTGCTTTCTGCCAACGGCAATCACCACGAACCGGTCATTGAGTACCGGCGCAATGCCGATCCAACACTTGCATCGACTCCGAATGTGCTCAATGCAGCGGGATTGATTCGCGAGTTGAAACTCTTCTTGGGCTCTGGCCCATCGCCGAATGTCGTCGATCGCCTAGCCCTGGCGCAGTTACGTGAAGCGATGTACTAAGGTCAATGGCCTATTTCTTGTTGGTGAGAGCTTAAACTGGTTGAGTGTTTCGTATCGTTTTCAATGCCCCAGAGATCCCGGGTAATTCCGGCAACGCTATCCGACTAGCCGCCATCACCGGCGCAGAACTGCATTTGGTCAAGCCATTAGGCTTCAACTTCGAGGATGCCAACCTGCGTCGCGCAGGATTGGACTACCACGACCTGGCTTACGTCACGGTGCATGAAAATCTTGACGCAGCCTTTGAAGCACTGGGAGAAGGCCGGGTCTTTGCCTTCACATCCGAAGGAACTACTGTCTATTCGGATATCAGCTACGAGGCCAGCGACATCCTGCTCTTCGGCCGTGAATCGGTTGGCTTGAGCGCAGAAGACAAGAAGCATCCGCGCATCAACGACCTGGTCCGCTTGCCGATGCTTCCAGGCCGCCGATCGATGAATCTGGCCAATACCGCTTCGGTGGTAGCCTTCGAAGCTTGGCGCCAGCACGGCTTCGCTGGCGCATAAAGTACCAGCCAGCCCGCGCCACGCATACAGCTTTACCTAATCTTTATAAAGTAGGCTCGAGTCTGTACCCGCAGTTTTCGGGTATTGAACTGTGCCGACTACATTTCGGGAGAATCCAAGACAATGAACGGTAGCCATTCTCAGCACCGCGACGAGCCCCAGGACGAGAACCTGGGTCTAGATCTGGTGAGCCAAGTGGCCAGCAGTTCACGTGCAGCCAAGAAAAAGCCTAAGCGCTGGATCTTCGCTGTCACGGGACTTGCCATCATCGTTGTCCTAGCGGTGGTCATTTTCTCCCTGCTCAATGGAGGCACCAAGGCGTCCAAAGCATCCAAGGCCGATGATGCAGTCACCGAGACCGTCGAATTGAAGAGCGGAGGCCAAGCGGTGCTCAGCTCGTCGAAGTCCGAAAGCGCTGTGGGTGTCGAGCTCTCCGAGCTGCCTGCCCTGGACGGTTCGGAACAGTACGTTGCATGGGCCGTGCATGAGTCCGGCAGCGTCTCCGTGATCGTTTCCAGCACCGGTGAAGATGCCGCGGCTGGGCTGTCTCCAGCTGAAGACGTGATTGCCCTCCACATCACCATTGAGGGATCCAAGATCCCTGACGCTCCATCTGAAGATGCTGAAGCATCGGTCGACCTGCCACTGGCTCAAGACAAGGCAACGGAAGACGAGAGCTAGCAGCTCACCTCTGGCCAGCCAAAAAGTTCGGGGCGAAGATCAATTCTTGATCTTCGCCCCGAACTTTTTCCGGTCTGCTTTGCCTGGATACTCAGAACCCGGCTATCGTGTCGCGGGCGTTCACGGCAACTGCGTGGAATGCTTCGGCAAGCTTGCCCTTTCCCAGCTGGCCACGCTCGGCGTTTTCCTCGCACTGCTGCAAAACGTAGTTTTCCATGGCGGCAACATCCGGGTGCTGGGTGAAGTGCGAACGCAAGGCGTCCATCTTCTTCTCGAAGAATTCGGTGATGTCCACATAGGCGTTCTCGCGTTCCTGCGGAGCCCCGCACAACCAGAGCCAAGGCACCTTGTAGGCTTCCAGTCCTTCGCCATGCAGCAGCTCCGGGTAGGAGAACGGATTCTCCACCGCCGGGTAGATCGCACGGGTGACCGCTTCACCGCAGGCCAGATGGTCTGGGTGCGAGGCCTGTATCCGATCCCACTTGCGCTCCGGGTGCATTGCAATCACGATGGTTGGCTTCACCTGGCGCATCAGCCGGACCACCTTGCGCATGACATCGTGGTTGGCTTCCAGGAAGCCATCGCGTTCGCCAAGGAAGTGGACCGTTTTCACACCCACCTTGGCGGCGGCCTGTTTCTGCTCTTCGTGGCGCAGCTTAGCCGTTTCCTCAGGATCCCGGTCATCAAAACCGCCGGCGTCGCCGTCAGTCATGATGCAATACTGAACCTCTGCCCCCGCCGCGGTCAGGGCCGCTACCGTCCCGGCTGCCCCAAAGTCCAGATCATCGGGATGGGCGCCGAAGGCCAGGACCCGTTGGGCGCCTGCACCAATGAATTGCGCTGTATCGATCATGCCTTGCGACGTCGAATCTCTTCGGCGGCCTGCGGCAGGACCTTGGCCAGGTCACCAACGATACCCAGGTCTGCGATCTCGAACACCGGGGCGTCGACATCCTTGTTGATCGCGATGATGAACTTGCTGGTCTGCATTCCGGCCTTCTGCTGTATCGCTCCCGAGATGCCGGCAGAGATGTACAGCTGCGGTGCGACGGTGGCACCGGTCTGGCCGATCTGCGCATCGTGCGAGATCCAGCCGGCATCGGTAGCTGCACGAGAAGCGCCCACGGCAGCTCCCAGGGCATCGGCAAGGTCTTCAACCGGGCCAAAGTCTCCGTTGACACCACGACCACCAGCAACCACGACGCGCGCTTCGGTCAGGGCAGGTCGATCACTTGCGACTTTCGCCTCCGCCGCAGCAATCCGGACCTTGGCATCGTTGGAGTTCTCCAAAGCCAATTCCTCAACTGCCAAGGCGGTGCTGGAGGCCGCTGGCGCGTCTTCGATGCTGTTCGGCTTCAAGGTGGCAAACAGGGTGCCGTTGGTTGCCCTGGCCTGAACGCTGTAGCTTCCTGCCAGTTCATCCTTGGTAGCTACAAGATCCCCGCTGATGCCAATGACGTCGGTGATAATCGCACCGTTGCGGCGCACAGCCAAACGGGCACCGAGCTCACGGCTGAAATTGTCATTAGCAAGCAAGACCAATTTGGCGGCAGTAGCCTGCACGGCTGCGTCAAGCACGGAAATTTCGTGCTGGCCGAAAACTGGGGCATCGCCGGAAGCGGTGAATAGCTTCACCACGCCATAGGAAGCGAGAACCTGCTGGGCTTCGTCGCTGACTTGGTTGGCAACGGCCACGGCCGGGTTCTCGAAACCAGAGACCAGGGTCAGCAGTTCGCGCTGGCCTTTGGAGGGAGCCGCGGAAAGCTCAGTGAAAAATACTAGTGCTGAAGGCATGTTCAATATTCCTTAGATCAGCTTCTGTTCGGCCAAGAAATCAACCAAGGCGATACCTGCCTGGCCGCTGTCGTTGATGACCGTTCCGGCTTGGCGCGCAGGGCGGGCTTCAGCTGCGATAACTTCGGTGTTCGAGCCGAGGGCGCCGACCGCGGCTGCATCCAGGCCGATAGCGGCCAGGTCCAGCTCGGTGACAGTCTTCTTCTTGGCAGCCATGATTGCCTTGAAATTCGGGTAGCGCGGCTCGTTGGCCTGGTCGGTGACCGAGAGCACTGCCGGCAGGTTCGCCTTCAGGGTCAAAGTGCGGTCCAGGTGATCGCGCTTAATGGCCAGTTCACGCTGTGCGGCATCGAACTCAACGGCCAGCGCGTGAGTCAGCTGCGCAAAGCCCAGCCGTTCTGCGAGCTGGGCTGGAACAACCGAGGTTTCAGCGTCGGTCGAGGACATCCCGGTAATAACCAGGTCCACGTTGCCGGCATGCTCAACCAGCGCCGCAAGCGCTTTCGACGTGGCGATGGTGTCGGAACCGGCCAAGGCGTCATCGTTCAGATGCAGCCCTGAGCTGGCACCCATCTGCAGGGCCTTCTTGACGGAGTTGCCCGATCCCTTGCCGCCCATGGTCGCGGCGATGACTTCATGCCCGGCGGCGAATCCGCCGTTGGCTTCCACGATGGAAACAGCAGCTTCCACGGCGTATTCGTCAAGTTCGGAGAGTACTGATTCTGCACGGTCAAGGCGCAGCGTTCCCGAATCGATATGACGGTCAAATTGAACATCTGGGACGTGTTTGACCAGGACCACTATTTTCAGTGGAGTGGTGCTTTCCTCGCTCATTCGCGCCTTCCTACGAGCTTCGATGCCCGCACCGGTGCGGGGCACCGGGGCAGGCTAATTCCTTCAGTGTCTATCGTATCGACACAATGCAGTTCACTGGGTGTTTATCGCTCTCAGATCAACAAGTGACGCGGGCTAGTCGATCACCAGCCCGCGTTACTTGTTTCACAGCGTCATCATGACGATTTGTTTAGTTATTTGACAGCGCTCCGACAGTTGCTGTTGCGGTCTGTTCCTTGCCATTGCGAAGGTAGCTGATTTCCACTTCTCCCCCGGCTGGAATCTCGCGGATGGCCGCGGTCACGGTCTGCGAGTCCTGGACTGCACGGCCGTTGACGCCGGTGATCACGTCACCGGACTTCAGACCGGCCTTATCAGCTGCCGAGTCAGGGCTAATTTCAACAACGCGGGCACCCACCGAGAACGCCGAAGCGTTCTGCTGGTTCGATCCAGCTGCGCCCTGCGGGGTCACCGTGGCTCCGAGCAGACCGTGGGTAGCCACGCCGTTATCGATCAGTTCCTGGGCAACACGCTTTGCGTAGTCGATAGGGATCGCGAAGCCAACGCCAATCGATCCGCCTTCTTCACTGTTGCCTGCCGAGGCAATAGCAACGTTGACACCAATGATTTCACCATTGGCGTTGACCAATGCGCCGCCGGAATTGCCGTGGTTGATCGCCGCGTCAGTCTGGATGACGTTTACGTAGATCGAACCGCTTGAACGCTGCTGCTCTTGTTCCTGTCCCGGGAATTGGAAGTTGAATTGGTTGCCATCCCCGCCCTCGCTCTGGTCGCTTTCCTTCGGAACGGCCGAAGAAGCGATGGAGATGGTGCGGTTCAAGGTGGAAATGATGCCGTCGGTGACGGTGCCGCTTAGACCCAGCGGTGCGCCGATGGCGACAGCGGTATCCCCGACATTCAGCTCGGCCGAGGAACCCACGGCGGCAGGCACCAGGCCGTCGGCCTGGATATTGATGACTGCCAGGTCCGATAGAGGATCTGTGCCTACCACGGTGGCACTATGCACCGAACCGTCGTTCATCTGGACCGAAATTTTGGGATTGGCAACTTCGCCACCCAGGGTAACCACGTGGGTGTTGGTCAGAATATTGCCCTTGTCGTCCATGACGATGCCCGATCCGGAACCGCCAGAACCGTTGCCGGAAACCTCGATGGTCACCACGCTTGGGCTTGCCTTGGCGGCAGCGGCGGTGACTTCGGTGACCTTGTCCGGGTTGTTGATCACCACGCCCTCACGCGGCGAACTGCTCACCGAGGAAGACCCCGCGTCGTCATTCATCAGGTAGGTCGTGCCAGCGGCAGTGACGCCACCTACCAAGGCCGCGGCAATCATTCCGGCGATGAGCGTGCTGCCAGAGAAGGACTTCTTGTCCTTGGAAGGCTTCTCGGGCGGGATCGGGTAATTCGCAGGCTCGTTGGACGGAGGGCCGTAAGGGGAACCGTAGGGAGAGCCGTTCTGGACTTGCTGGGCGTCGGAATGCTGTCCGTGGGAGTGGGCCGCGTTCTGCGTTCTGTCAACGGACGGCGCGGGGTAAACGCTGGTTGGATTCTCGCTGGCGCTTGGAGCCTGATTCACTCGCGGGTAGCGCACCGTAGGTTCGGCCGAAGCAATTGGGTCGTTATTGGTGTCGTTAATTGGCTCTGCTGAATCGCCCGCATCGTTCCCACGTGGCTCATTCGGTGTCTGGCTCATGGCTTGCCTCTTTCGAACTGTCGAATCTCTTGAGTTCTATTATCCAACTCTGGTCTGTGGCATCGAATTGTGGTGTCTGAGCACCGGCTGTGAGTTAACTATTCTGCCAGCTGAATGTCGTAGACGTTGTTCATTAGGGCAAATAGAATCAATCATAAGTGTGAACCCAATCTCGGGGATCACCAGATCGGGATTCTCCCGATTTTAGATTGACTGATGCATTTCAGGTGGGGAACAAGACATGCGTATGAAAGCTCGACGGCTGATTGCTGGAGCAATATTGGCAACGGTAGCCTCTTTCGGCTTATCGGCACCTGCGATGGCTGAATCGCCTGTAACGATTCCACCTGGCGACTTCGTCGTCGATTCTTCAGGCGTGCTCGGCTCCGACGAAACGCGTTTGGAATCCGAAATTAAGGAACTTCGCAGCAATACCGGACTAAACCTGTTTGCGATATTCGTCGACGAGTTCTCCAACCCAGACCAGGCAGATCAATGGGCCGCCGAAGTTGCCAACCAAAAGGGTTTGGGCAGCGCTGACTCCATCCTGGTGGTGGCAACCGAGACCCGCCAAGCATATTTTGCTGGCGCCGAAGGCGGTCCGATTGCCAAAGCCGATACTGAAATCTACAGCAGCCAAATCAGCCCGGCACTCAGTGAGAAAAACTGGGCCGGTGCAGTCGAGGGGGCCATCGCTGGCATGCGCAGCGTTGAAGGTGGAGGCAGCCCAGATGGTTCATCCTCTGGCGGTGGTTTCCTAACCGTCGTACTGGCCATTGGTGCCGTTGCTGTGGTTGGGTTCCTTTTCCTTTCACGGCGCAGCAAGAAGAAGACCGCGCAACTCGGCCAGAGCCAAGGCCAACACCCAGGACAGTACGGCGCCCCTGCTCCGCAGCAGCAACTGGTCCCCCTGGACAAGCTCCGTTTGCAGGCAGACCAATTGCTGGTGGCTGCAGATGACTCGATCCGTTCTTCGCAGCAAGAATTGGGCTTCGCCGAAGCACAATACGGCAAGCAGGCTGTCCAGGTCTATGTGGAGGATATTGAACAAGCCAAGAACCACCTGACTGAATCTTTCCGCCTGCAGCAGCAGTTGGATGACGATATCCCCGATACCGAGCAAGATCAGCGTTCATGGTTGAATGAAATCATCGACCGTTGCAAGAAGGTCAACAGTTCCCTGCAGGCCCATGCTGACGAGTTCAAGCAATTGCGCCAGCTGGAGCAGAATGCCGAGGATCGCATTACTGAGGTATCGGCGAACCAGGAACCGCTCAACCAGAGGCTGTCGGCCCGCGTGGCAGACTTGGAACGCCTTGCCGGCCAATATGACGCCAGCGCAGTATCGCAGATCAAGGACAACGCCGACCAGGCCGCCGAGCGCCTGACCTTTGCTTCTTCCGCCTTGAAGCAGGCATCAGAGAAACTGGCCACTGACCGATCCAATGCCGCGATCTTGATCCAGAATGCGGAAGAAGCCCACGACCAGGCCGATGTGCTGCTCAAGGCCATCAACAAGGCTGGCGAAGCCTTGGGGCAGGCCCAGCAAGACTTGAAGTCCGCAATCGCGCTGGCCGAACGCGACCTGGCTCAAGCGAACGCCTTCGTTGGCAACGGAGCAAATCCCCGCCTTTCCAGCGCCGCGGCCGGTGTCGAAAGCACTCTGGCGAATACCAAGCAAGCACTGAGCAGCGGCAAATACAACCCGCTGGCTTTGATCACCCAGCTCGATGAGTCCGTTCGCCCGCTTTCAGAAGCTCTTTCAAGTACGCGTAACCAGGCTCAGCAGGAACAATCAGCCCGTGCACAACTGGATTCGTTGCTGCACACCGCAGCGTCGCGCATCAGCGGTACCGACGATTACATCCGTGCCCGTCGCGGCGGCGTCCGCTCTTCAGCTCGAACCCGCCTTGCTGAGGCGCAGCGCACCTTCGATGAGGCGCGCTCGCTTTCTGGCAGCGATCCGCTGCGTGCTGTAGGTTCCGCACAGCGTGCCATTCAGCTAGCTGACCAAGCTGCGCAGATGGCCGAAAGCGACGTCAGCGGATTCGACGGCTTCGGCGACTCGCGCGGTTACGGGAACTACGGCCGTGGCCGCGGGGGCGGGATGTTTGATGGCATCGGTGGCGCGATGCTCGGAGGCATCCTGATCAATACCATCCTCGGCGGCGGAGGCCATGGCGGTCATTCCGATGGCGGCGACGGTGGAGGTTTCTTTGGCGGGGGCGGCTTCGGTGGCTTCGGCGGCGGCGGAGGCGGCTTTGGAGGAGGTGACTTCGGAGGCGGAGGAGGCGGCAACTTCTAGCTTGCCGGACCAGTTTCACCAGAAGGTTTCAAGTTCATAGTGTTTTCTTGACGGACAGAAAGGTCCAACCATGATCAAGCAGTCAATCTTCGGACGCATTTCCCAGTTGGCCAAGGCCAATATCAATGCAATGCTCGACTCAGCTGAAGATCCCCAGAAAATGATGGATCAGATGGTGCGCGACTACAACGACAATATTGCTGAAGCAGAGCAGGCGATTGCCCAGACCATCGGCAACTTGCGCATGCTGGAAGACGACTTCCGCGAAGACGAGCAGGCAGCTTCCGAGTGGGGCAACAAGGCTCTGGCAGCATCCAACAAGGCAGAAGAGTTCCGTGTTGCAGGCAATGCCGATGATGCCTCGAAGTTCGACAACTTGGCTAAGGTCGCCATCCAGCGCCAGATGCAGGCCGAGTCCGAGATGAAGACCGCCGAGCCGACGATCGCTTCGCAACGCGAGATCGTGGACAAGCTCAAAAGCGGCTTGAACATGATGAAGGAAAAGCGTACCGAACTGGCAAGCAAGCGCGACGAGCTGGTCGCCCGTTCCAAGTCGGCACACGCTCAAAACCAGGTCAATGAAGCCATCAAGTCCGTGAACATCATGGATCCGTCCAGCGAAATTGGTCGCTTCGAAGAAAAGGTTCGTCGCGAAGAAGCCCGCGTTCGCGGTGCTGCAGAATTGCAGGCATCAAGCCTGGACTCCCAGTTCGAGTCTCTGGAAGATCTGGGTGAGCAGACCGAGGTGGAAGCCCGTCTGGCCGCTCTGAAGGCCAAACAAACCGATGCTTTGGAGAGCTAAACTTTCTGCTCTCTGAACTGTGTCAATTGGCTGGCAGTGCGAAAGCATTGCCAGCCAACTTCTTTAATGCTTAAACCAAAAGCGGAGACCCTTCCGGATCTCCGCTTCCACTTTCGTGGCGGGGAGAGGATTTGAACCTCTGACCTCCGGGTTATGAGCCCGGCGAGCTACCGAACTGCTCCACCCCGCGTCGGTAAATACAACATTACCAATCAGTGAATGACTTGGCCAATCCTGGGATAGTGCATTGCGTCACCAAGAGACCCCTGGCTCATGAAGCGGGGAAATCGCCCCACTCCCCACGGCATCTCCACAGGGTCAAGGGAAAGCTTTTCGGGACCATCCGGCGGGCTCGAAACAAAATCAACGCCATGGGTCCGCTGCCTGTCCGCCTCGGCCCAGTGAATGCGGACATATTAGTTGCTCCCCCATCGGGAAGTCGATCATGTGCCTACTGGCGCTTGGCCACGCTCACCCGTTGGCGCCGTCCTGAGAAATCCAATTAAACCAAAAACGGAGACCCTTCCGGATCTCCGTTTCCACTTTCGTGGCGGGGAGAGGATTTGAACCTCTGACCTCCGGGTTATGAGCCCGGCG
>NZ_SOBS01000007.1:0-191387 GCF_004365035.1 Arthrobacter sp. JUb115
GGAGAATGACCCCGATCCAATTCGAGGCTACAATGATCGAGTCTGTCGCTCTGGCAGCGTAAACCTTGGTGTCAACCAAACCTTCAGCAGACCCGTGTGGGATGTGAAGCGGTGGCGGTACCGGCTGTTTTCGATGGCCGGGAAAGTCGTCTCTGGTGGCCGGCAACGCCGGCTGCTGATCCCTGAGAAGGCGCCTGAAGCGCAACTTCTATGCCAATTGAATGAGGGCATCGGTACGTTGTTCCAGCGGTGGCGGCACGGCGAGCTGGCCGCCTGATCTGGTGGTTGTCCTGTTGTTTCTTTGGTTTCGAAAAGTCATTTCAGTCCAGGTAGGTGGAGCCTGGCACCCAGCGCTGGTGTATCAGGCGCTCTTTGGCGTGGGCAGAGGCGGTGACGGCCACCGGGAATCTCTTGGGAATTGATTTCGGTGGCCGTCGGAGCCGTTATGAAAAACCTGGGCTAGCGACAGTAAAGGCGTTGTTCTTGAAGACCCAATATCGTGCCTTGCGAATGGTCATGACAGCCATGGTTGAGCTGCAATGGAGTATCGGACAAAGAAAAGCTTATGTGAGTACAACTACGTTGGAAGCATGAGGCATAGACGGAGGATCGTAGATTTCAACCCAACTTATCAACAATTCCTTGAGCCTTAACGATCTTAGATAGTCAGGCTTACGATAAAGCCGAAAAACTTCATCCGTGATAGATAGGATTTCGTCGTTATGGAGTCGTCCGGCTAGCTCACGAAGACGTCGTATGTGAAGAATAGAAGATTTATCATCGTGTTCGAGTAAAGCTACGCCGAGGCATCCGGCTGCATAATTAAGACCGTGCTGATCGATTAGGGGCTCATTCTCAATATGGCTGGCGTTCCTGAGTTCTAGAACGGCCATCATACGATCTAGGGGTGGTACATTTTGCTCAGCCTGTAAAGCTATTTTTTTGTATGAAGATAGTGGTACGACTAGAAACGGTTTTTTTGCATTGGTTTGAATCGTAATTTTCTCGGTCCGCTCAGGTGCACCGAGGGCAACGGCAAGTGATAACTCGAATACATGCTCCTGTTCTGATCGAAGTACAAAACTCCAAACGGAACCGAGTTCGTCAGCGGATTCTATTTGATTGCCCTGGTGCTTCAGATAGAACTCCAGCATATGGAATGTTGAAATGTGCATATACGATGCATCTTCATCCGACAGTGGTACTTCATGTCCCGACTGCGACAGAGCATTTGATAGAGACCAGCTCATTGCCATTAGTGACTCGAAGAACGAGAAGATATCGTTGATAACTTCTGTAACCAGTACTTTTTGATCGAAAGATCGCAGTTCGAATTTGATGTAGTCGTCTTCGAAGGAGAAACTGTTGCCATGTTGAGCAGCATTCCTTAAATTAGCTCCGCTGTCTTGGAGATATAGACTCGTGGTGGCGTTTTGAATCAAATTTTTAGCAAGAACGGTAGCATCGGTTTTCACGAGTTTTTTATATGGTTGGTTTTTTATTTCTGCGAGTAAGTTGTACCAGGCGAAAACTGGGCTAGCTACATCTTCGTAAATCTCTCCATAGAACTTGATAGTGCGTCTGGCCAGAGATTTCCAATCGTATTCATTCGTGAGGGTCGATTCGAAAGCCGCTACGGATTCGTAAAGAAGGCGAAAACTGTTTGCGATACCATCTAGGGCTCCATCTTCACATGCAATCTCATCTAACCTGGTACTGGAAATGCAGTAACGTGCACTACTTGCTAGAACTTCAGCAAACCGGGTTGGATCCATGTGGACTGACGCAATGGTATCTAGTATGACGAATTGGGATCCATGGGACTCATCAACGGCCACGCCAGTTTCTTTCTCGGCGAGGTATTTTCCGTACTGGCCGATCTCAGTTAACGACAGGTTCGGATGGGACTTTGTTACGGCGGTTAACAAGCGCTCCGATTGATCAGAGATGGAAGTGTCTTCATACGCGGCCGTTGCGTTCACCAAATTTTCGAATGCTTCCAAGCTCTTTTCTGCCCTATTAATTATTTCCTGCCCTTGCTCTGAATGATGGCTAACTTGGGCGGGCGTCGAAGCTCCAAGTGCTTTTGAATATTGGGGCCAGAGCTGAGCGAGTAAGCTTAGTGCTTCAGAAATTGAACGATGGAATGCGATATTTGGCCTCTGAGCAGGCAAACTGCTGTGCCGATTGGTGAGTATTTCTAACGACTGTAGCCAGCTGACCATTCGATTGGAAGCTCGCATCGATTTCGGATCCTTAAGCAGTCCTTTGAGAATAAGTGCGAACGACTGAAGCATTTCGGATATGTGTGCATGAGTCAGGATTTCATAGTCATTCTCGACAGGTGTAGAGAGGAGAGGGGACGGTGCAGAAGAATTAATCCTCGAAATTAGCACTCGTCGATCGACCAAATGAGGATCGACTTCCCCAGGTCGACACTTTCGTCCGCACTCATCACAAGAGTGGGCTGAGAACCGCATAGCCCCGCATCCCAAACAGCGAACTGTTTGAAAGCTAATCGTTTTTCCTTTGTTTTTCATGGCGCCCTTTACTGTGCGATACACGCTGCTTCTCGATACTACGAAAAGTGTCCGATTTCTGTGCTTATATGCAGACTATCTCGGTACTGCGCCGAGGACTTCAGCTATCGGCTAGGCGCCTCGGTGGTCTTTGCTAGGGCCCTGATCCAAGTCGCCAAGGTTCCGTCAGAAATCGCATCCGCCACGGCCTCGGGATCCATACGTTGTTCTTCAAAGACTTTGGAGGAGCACAGCGATGCCCTGCCCGGGAGTTGCTTGGTTCATCTTCACCGGATCGGCAGCAAACTTCGCTGGTTTCTGGCCGAGCACTGGCAGAAAAGGATCCACCTTGAAGCTTTCGATTACAACACGGAATTCCGCTCGTAGACCACTGGTGTCTTCCAGTGTCGCGTTGAGGCCTACGAGGGATTCTAGCGGCTCAAGGAACTTGGTCAATACACCGTATGGGTTGTTTTTGACGGGTTCTTCAATGGGGTCCTAGACCTCTTCGTCAGTACGCTGCAGCGTGATGAAGAGATCCTCCGGGTTGAGGTGTTCCGGGATTACCCCGGAACGCTTTGCTCTACCTCGCGAAAAGGTTATTCAGTTGTGTGCGCATTGTGAGTTCGCATTTCGACCATAAACCGATCAGGTGGAGTAATGTAGTCCTATTCAGGAGGTTCCGGGAATTCACAGGATAATGATTGCAACACATGCAAGAACGCGGTTGCTGAATGTATCTATTGGATCAGTACAGTCGTCGTGCAAGGTCTGAACAGTTTCATGGGGGTGAAGAGGGCTGCGAGACTGAGCTAAAGGGTTCCGCTCGCCACCCTAGTCTTTCAGTTTACCCTCTTGCCCATTTTCCGGAAACGGGCGTCCGCTAGCGCGGCCGGCTGTGGACCGGCCTGGCGGCCGTTCTTTTCCTGTTTTTGCTGCTGTCCTTCGGAGTGTACGGGCCATCTCCAAACCCACAAGCCTCTCGCTGCGCTTCGGGCGTGCTTCACCAGAAATTCTTGGTCCGCGCTCCTTCGTCGCTTCTTTCGGCCCCAGATTTTCGTGGATCGCGCACCCCTGACGGGTTGATGGGTTTTCCGGCTGGGCCCGCTTCATTTCATTTCGCTAGCAGGTAAAAAACAACCGGGGGGAGGGCTTAGGCGGGTGGCTGGCAACCTGTCCCTCTTTCCGTGAAGCGAAAGGAAGCAAAAACCATTCAGACCACCGCCAAGGACACCGGTGAAACTGCCACCGTCCCGACGACTGTCGACCGCGATATGTACGACGAAGGGAATGACTGGATGGAATCGCTGGCCGGCACCGGATGGCACGAAGTACCAGGATGGGACCTGGGCTTCTGGCCCTACATCATCTTCGCTGCAGCTAAAACGGAAGACGCAGCTGGGAAGCTGTTTGGATACACCACCTACGTTGAAGGCGACGTGACCGCACGCTGGTACCGCAGCCGCGAAGCCCGCAACCTGGCCATCAGCAAGGAAGCCTTCTGGTACTGGGCCAGAGGTCAACCGGACGGACCAGAAGCACTGGAAGGGATGAACTCGCAAGAGTTCCAGCCGATCGACGGACTGTGCGAACCATACATCCCGAACTTCGGGAACTAACCCCGCCAGGAGACATGACTGGTCAAAAGAACTTGACCGTCCGGCGGAGCGCTCCGATTATGGGCAAATGAAGCAACAGCTAGGAAGTCTTTTTGGTTTCCTTAGTAGCAAACCAGCCGGGCAAGCTAATCAACAGTCCCACGACGCCGACAATCGCCACCACCCAAAGAGCCGGGGCAGGCCATGAGTCCAGATTGTTCTCATCCATGATGACCCCCGTCGAATACAGGGCAATCCCGCTGCATACTAAGGTAGTCAAGCTCATCCCGAGGGCCACGGACCATAGGGTTCTTCGATTTGCATCCACTGCCTGCTCCTTCGCATCTCCAGTCAATTGACGCACTTCCAGGGATGCTTCTGCTTCCTGAGAATTCTGAATAGTGCGTCAACCCAGAGTACTGTCTCCGATGCCTTTTAGCTGGGTGCCGCATAGGGAATCTTCGCCCAGAGAAACTTCAACTTCGTGCAGCATCGAGGATGCGGCGCCATGCTATTGCGAGATGCCGGAATGTTCTCGGGCCAAGGGAACTGAGTTTTCATATAGCAGTGCGGGCGGGATTTTTCTTATTTCGTTCGTGCTCGTAGCGAATCGAATTCGATTCTCGCTGCCTGTTTTAGGGTTTGGGCGGTTTGGTCTTGCGTTGCAGTGCTGTGGTTTGCAGATTTTTCGATCTGTGATTGAACGCGATGAGCACTCCGGGGCCACACCCACGGCATGCCGTGAGTCAATTGCGTCGACAATGGTTATGCAGAGGTCTTGTGCTTCCTTCGGAATGCTCCGCGCAAAAGTTCAGCCTCGTTGATCAGACCGGCCATTTCTGGAGATTTGCCGCAGGAAAATGGGTGCATGCAACGCAATGTTGCATGCACCCATTTCTTGGAGTCCTGGACTTCCTACGCGAGGACCTGGCGCTTGGAGGAAATCACGCCGGTGTTGAATCCAGCCAGGCGCAGGCCGCCGTGGAAGCGGGCGTGCTCGATCTTCACGCAGCGGTCCATGACCACATTCATGCCCGCGGCCTCGGCGCGCCGGGCCACTTTCTCGTGCCAGGATCCCAGCTGCAGCCACAGGGTCTTCGCGCCTACGGCCAGGGCCTCGTCCAGCACGGTAGGCAGGTCATCGTGCTTGCGGAAAACCTCCACCAGATCCGGGGTCTCCGGCAGATCGGCCAGCGACTTGTACACCGGCTGGCCCAGGATCTCATCGAGTACCGGGTTGATGAAATACACCTTGTACTTGGAAGATGAGAGCAGGTAGGTAGCCACGAAATAGCTGGCGCGCGATGGCTTGTTCGAGGCACCGACAATGGCGATGGACTTGGTGTCGCGCAGGATCTCCAGGCGCTGTGCGGCTCCAGGGCCTTCCCAAGCGGTATCAACGGCAGTCATTAGATTGCTCCCTTCGAAGCGGTTGGCAATGCGCAGGCGGAACCGTCATAGGCCGGAGCCTCGAACCCTGCGGCGGAAGCGGCAATCGCTTCCTGCGAAGCGGCCAGCGCCTGGTCCAGATCCCAGAGGATGTCCTCGACATCTTCCAGTCCTACCGACAGCCGGATCAGATCTTCTGGCACGCCAGCGGAGACCAGCTGCTCGGCGCTCAGCTGCTGGTGGGTGGTGGAGGCCGGGTGCAGCACCAGGGTGCGGGCATCGCCGATGTTGGCCAGGTGGCTGGCCAGCTGCAGGGCTTCGATGAACTTCGAGCCAGCTTCGCGCCCGCCCTTCACTCCGAAGCTGAAGACCGAGCCGACGCCCATGGGCAGCAGCTCCTTGGCCTGCGCGTGCTGCGGGTGGGATTCCAGGCCGGCATAGTTCACGTAGGTCACGCGCTCATCGGCCTGCAACCAGGCCGCGACCTGCTTCGCATTGGACAGGTGGTTGTCCATGCGCTGCGGCAAGGTCTCCAGGCCCTGGAGCAGCTGGAATGCGGACTGGGCCGGCAGGGCCGGTCCGAAGTCGCGCAGCTGCTCGCTGCGCAGCTTGGTCAGGAAGCCGTACTCGCCGAAGTTGTCCCACCAGGAGACGTTGCCGTAGCTGGCTACCGGTTCGGTCATGGTGGGGAACTTGCCGTTGCCCCAGTTGAACTTGCCCGACTCGATGACCACGCCGCCCAGGGTGGTGCCGTGCCCGCCGATGAACTTGGTAGCCGAGTGGATCACGATGTCCGCGCCGTGCTCGATAGGGCGCAGGATGTACGGGGGAGTGAGCGTCGAATCGACCACCAGCGGGAGATTGTGGCGGTGCGCCACCTCGGCCAGGCCCTTCAGGTCAGCGATGTCGCCGGACGGGTTGGCCACAACTTCGGTGTAGACGGCCTTGGTGTTCTCCTGGATCGCCGCTTCGAAGTCGGCGGGATCATTGGAGTCGATGAAAGTGGTGTTGATGCCGAAGCGGCGCAGCGAGACATCCAGCTGGGTGATGGTGCCGCCATAGAGCTTGGAGGATGCCACGATGTGGTCGCCTGCCTGGGCCAAGGCCGCGAAGGTGACGAATTCCGCGGCCATGCCCGAGCCGGTGGCTACCGCTCCGATGCCGCCTTCCAGCGAAGCCATGCGCTCTTCGAAAGCCGCCACGGTCGGGTTGCCGATACGCGAGTAGATGTTGCCGTACTTTTGCAGGGCAAAGAGGTTGGCCGCATCGTCAGCGTCCTTGAAAACGAACGAAGTGGTCTGGTAGATCGGCACTGCGCGTGAGCCGTGCTCGGCATCGGGGGTGCCTCCGGCATGCAATGCGCGGGTGCGGAAACCAAACTTGTGATCTGCCATGGTGGCTTACGACTCCTTGTCGACTGGGGTTTCGCGTGCACCGCAGGGCGGGCCGCGATCGAGGCAGGAATCCCGGAATCAATGTCGCTTCCTGCCGTGGTCCAACGGGTAAGCGGCTGCATCGTTTCTGGCGGTAGCACCGTATCCACCGGATGTGGCAGGTTGCTGCGGCGTCATCGAACCAGATCTCTCAGCCGCTCGGGATGGTGTAATAATCTTCGCAACATGACCGTTCGTGACCCAACTATGAGTCGTAACGTTGCGTATTGGAGCTGATATCGGAGATTCTTCGATACCTGTTGCCCCGGTTAGGCTGGATTCATGGATACTTCTCTGGCATTGGTTCGACACGGGCAGACAGACTGGAACCTTGCAGGACGCTTGCAGGGACGAACCGATATTCCGTTGAACGATACCGGGCGCGAACAGGCTCGCGAGGTCGGACGCAGGCTCATCGGCCAGAATTGGTCGCTGGTACTTGCTTCACCCTTGGAACGTGCCCAGGAAACTGCCGCGCTGATTGCCCAGCAGATCGGGGCTGAGACGGGGAACGCTGTTCCGGAACTCATTGAACGCGGCTTCGGCCCGCTGGAAGGCCGGATCATGGCCGAGGTCAGCGAAGCGGAATCGGCTGCTGCCAAGGACCTGCGTGAGCCGCGTGCCCAGATCTTGAGCCGTGCAGTGCCAGCGCTGCTGGACTTGGCCAGCAGGCATGCCGGGCGCAAGGTCATGATTGTCAGCCATGGGGCCACCATGCGCACCATCCGCGACGCATTGGCCGGAACCACGGATCCCCAAGGCGTGGAAAATGGCGAAATGCTCCACTTGGACTTGATCCGCCTTGAGCAGATCGCCAGCGAATTGGATCTGGTGGCATTCTAGGAATCCATGGGGTCTCTGCGAGAAGTAAATTTTTTTTCGTTCACGCCTCACAAAATGGTCTCCTCGTACGTTTACATGGTGAGAAGCCATGAAGGCGCAAGAATTCCAGGAGAGCCATGCAAGCACCGTTCGAGCGGATAGTCCAGGACTATGGACTGAACGTCCTGCGCGTTTGCCGTGCCCTGCTTGATGAGCATCGCGCGCAAGACGCCTGGTCCGAAACGTTCCTTGCCGCGCTCAAGGCGTACCCGCAACTGCCGGAGGACGCCAATGTCCTGGCATGGCTAGTGCGTATTGCCCGGAACAAAGCCATTGACGAGTTGCGCAGGAACAAGCCGGAAATCCTCATCGGCCAAGACGTGGACAGCCTGGCCCCATCAGCCCAACGGCCGGATCTGCAGTTGGAAAACCTGCAGCTGTGGCATGAGGTGAACCAGCTTCCTGGCACGCAGCGGCAGGTGGTGGCCTACCGCTACCTGGGCGGAATGAGCTACGCGCAAATTGCCGGAATCCTTTCCGGCACCGAAGCTGCCGCCCGGCGTTCGGGCGCCGATGGGATCAAGAATCTGCGGGCCCGGATGGATGACCAAGAACTATGGCGGGAGCAGCCATGAACGGAAAAAATTATCGGCAGCAGGCTACGGCCGCTGAAGCGCAAGTCCTCGACTCGCTGCAGGACCGGCTCGTTGAACGGGCCCGTGCACGGGAACTTGTTGATGTTGCCTATCGCGTGGTCGATAGCCCCGTGGGGGCCTTGCTGCTGGCCAGCACCGATGCCGGGCTGGTCCGGGTCGCTTTTGAATCCGAAGGCCATGACCGGATTCTGGAGGTGCTCTCGGAAAAGCTCAGCCCGCGGATCCTGCGCGACAAGTCGAGCCTGGATGGTGCCGCCCGGCAACTGGAGGAGTATTTCGCGGGCCAGCGGCATGGCTTCGATCTTCCGGTGGACTTGCAACTCTCCACCGAGTTCCGCCGCCAGGTGCAGCTGGAACTGGGTCAAATCGATTACGGGCATACCCTGAGCTACGCCCAGCTGGCGCAGCAGATCGGCAAGCCGAAGGCGGTGCGGGCCGTCGGTTCAGCCTGCGCCACCAACCCGATTCCCATCGTGCTGCCCTGCCATCGGGTGCTGCGCACCGATGGTTCATTGGGCGGCTACCTGGGAGGCTTGGAAGCCAAGTCCGAGCTGCTGAAGCTGGAGAACCCGGACTTCGCCAGCGGCGCCGCGACGCTGTTCTGACGGGCAGTTCCCGCATGAAACAAGTGCTGGGCTGCTGCCTCCCTTGCGGGAAGCAGCAGCCCAGCACTAATTGCTACGGGCTTGCAGCCCAGCAGCTGCTACTTGCTGCGCAGTTCGAAGCGATCTGCGTCCATGAGCTTGGCCCAAGCGGAGGCGAAGTCATTGACGAACTTCTCCTTGGCATCATCCGAAGCGTAAACCTCGGCCAGTGCACGCAGCTCGGAGTTGGCACCGAAGACCAGATCCACGCGGCTACCGGTCCAGCGGCCATCGGTGGTGGTGTAGGTCTGCTCGTCAGCGGACGGGGTCCATTCCAACCCCAGCTCCAGCAGGTTCGCGAAGAAGTCGTTGGTCAACGCGCCTGGGGTGTCGGTGAAGACGCCCAAGTTGGAGCCGTCCCAGTTATTGCCGATGACGCGCAGTCCACCGAGCAGTACGGTCGCTTCCGGTGCCGAGAGGCCCAGCAGATTCGCGCGGTCGATCAGCAGGTACTCGCTAGGCAGCTTGACGAAGCCCGAGTCGTAGTTGCGGAATCCGTCGGAAACTGGTTCCAGCCATGCGAACTGGTCAACGTCGGTTTGCTCCTGGGTTGCGTCTACGCGGCCCGGGGTGAATGGAACCTCGACCTGCTGGCCAGCTGCCAGGGCTGCCTGCTCGACTCCGACGTTGCCGGCTAGGACAACGACGTCCGCGAAGGAAGCCTTGATCCCGGAAGTGGCGTTGAAGTTGTCAACAATCTCTTCCAGCTTGGCAATTACCGGTTTGAGCTGCTCAGGCTGGTTCACGCTCCAGGAGACCTGTGGTTCCAGGCGGATGCGGCCGCCGTTAACGCCGCCGCGCTTATCCGAGGTGCGGAAGGTCGAAGCGGCCTTCCAAGCCGTGGATACCAGCTGCTGGACGGTCAGTCCCGAATCGTTGATCAGGGCTTTAAGTGCGGCAACTTCAGTTGCACCCAAGGTGGTCTGCGGAGCTGCTGGCAGTGGATCCTGCCAGAGCAGGTCCTCAGCGGGAACCTCTGGGCCGAAGTAGCGGGACTTCGGGCCCATGTCACGGTGGGTCAGCTTGAACCATGCGCGGGCGAAGGCGTCTGCGAACTGGTCTGGGTTCTCCTTGAAGTTCTTGGAGATCGGGCCGTAGACCGGGTCGAAGCGCAGGGCCAGGTCGCTGGTAAGCATGCGTGGCTCGCGGTGTTCCAAGGTCTCGAATGCAGGCTGGACCAAGCCGGCTCCGCCATTGTTGACCGGGCGCCACTGCTTGGCGCCTGCTGGGGATTCGAACAGTTCCCATTCGTAGGCGAAGAGGATGTGGAAGAACTCGTTGTCCCAGCGGGTTGGGTGGTAGGTCCAGGTGACTTCAAGACCCGAGGAGACGGTGTCCGCGCCCTTGCCGGTGCCGTGGCCGTTCTTCCAGCCCAGTCCCTGCATTTCGAGCGGAGCTGCTTCTGGATCCGGGCCGATCTTGTCATCGGCATGCGCGCCGTGGGTCTTGCCGAAGGTGTGGCCACCGGCGATCAGCGCGACGGTCTCCTCGTCGTTCATGCCCATGCGGCGGAAGGTTTCGCGGATGTCTACGGCCGAGGCCAGCGGATCCGGATTTCCGTCAGGACCCTCAGGATTCACGTAGATCAGGCCCATCTGCACTGCTGCCAGAGGAGCATCCAGGTCTCGCTTGCCGGTGTAGCGTTCGCTGTCCAGCCAGACCTTTTCAGGGCCCCAGTAGACATCGTCATCTGCTTCCCAAACGTCCTTGCGGCCGCCGGCGAAACCGAAGGTCTCGAAGCCCATGTCTTCCAGAGCCACATTGCCAGCCAGCAGGATAAGGTCGGCCCAGGAAATCGACTGGCCGTACTTCTTCTTCACTGGCCACAGCAGGCGGCGAGCCTTGTCCAGCGAAACGTTGTCAGGCCACGAGTTCAGCGGAGCGAAGCGCTGCTGGCCTGCGCCGCCGCCGCCACGGCCGTCGTGCGAGCGGTAGGTGCCTGCGGAGTGCCAAGCCATGCGGATGAAGAACGGGCCGTAGTGGCCGAAGTCTGCTGGCCACCAGTCGTGCGACTGGGTCATGATTTCGGTCAGGTCGGCTTTTACTGCCGACAAGTCGAGGGCATTGAAGGCTTCAATGTAGTCGAAGTTCTCGTCCAGCGGGTTGGAAACCTGCTGGTTCTTGGCCAGAATCCTCAGATTCAGCTTATTCGGCCACCATTCGGTGTTGGCATTGCCCTGGGTAGGGTGAATTCGACCCGCGCCGCCAACTACTGGGCACTGACCTGCAGTCATCTCAGACATGTGCTCTTTCCTTCCGGATTGTTTAGGGTTTATCTGGTTTTATCCATCGCGCAGCAGCTGCGCTGATGACGATGGCAAATCTAGGGGTTTACTTAGACAGCAACTATGCGTTCGCAGCCTGGCAATCCGGGCAGGTGCCCCAATAGATCACTTCGGCTTCATCAATGCTGAACCCATGGTCATTGGAAGCATGCAGGCACGGGGCGCCGCCGACAGCGCAGTCGACGTCCGCCAGCGTTCCGCACTGGCGGCACACCACATGGTGGTGATTGTCGCCAACGCGGGCTTCATAGCGGGCAGTATGGCCCTGTGGCTGTATCTGCCGAATGACACCCAGTTTCGTGAAGAGCCTGAGTGAATCGTAGACAGCTTGGTGCGACACATTGGGATGATCTTCACGGACAGCCGAAATGATAGTTTCAGTATCCGCGTGCGGGTGCGTCGCGACGGCGGAAAGTACCGCAACGCGCGGTTGCGTGACCCGCATCGATGCCGCCTTCAGCACCTGCTCGATCCTTGCCTGTGATGTCATGTACCCAGCATGCCTGCTTATTTTGAATCAGTCAAGATAAGTTCCAGTGTATTTCGCGTTAAAAGTGGGTGGACTCCAGCTGACTGGTTGAATCGGTGCTTCATTAGTAAGTATTCCGTATGATGCATGTTCAAGCGTGGTTTGCTTCTGGGGGAGGAAAATTACGAAATCGCAGACATTTCACCCGAAATAAGAAAGCGAATAGTGGGTGGTTTTATCTTGGGAAATATTGCGGTCCAATTGATGATTCCACGGGTTCGGGGAGCGAAAAATCCTGTGGGGCGAGGAAGCTCACATGGATGGCGCTGCCAGCGTAAACAATGTGATCCCGGGGTGCTGAAGATCCGGAAACGGCGAGAAATCAAGGATCTGATTTGACCCTTGATGAGATGTCGACCATGCTGGAAAAGGCCCATTTTGGGATTTATCGTGTCAAAATCGTGCTAAATCGAGTCAACTCGCAGGAATAATTCGCGAGATATTAGCGGAGAATGGTTGTTTCTTTCAGGCTGCTTCAACGCGAGATTTAGACACAGTGGACCGACACCCGAAAAGCAATTCGCAATCAATCACACTGCATGGCGATCGTTTACTCGAGAGGCGATGGCTCGGCAGATTCCGCCCGGATCTTATCCGCGGGATCTCACCAGTGAAGGAAGACCGCAATGAAGCAGACGGATCAATCAATCGGCGACCTCGTTGAGGAACTGCATTCAGTTCGTCACAGACGACCTAAGAAGTACTCACTTTCCGGTACGGATTACTGGGTATTCGGAATCGCCGGCGCTCTAGCGCTGGCCTTTATTATTTGGGGTTTCGCTAGCCCCGAAGGGCTGGGCAAGGCCTCCAGCGCGGCCCTTGACTGGGTTATCACCAACACTGGCTGGCTTTTTGTCATTGCTGCCGCGGTTTTCGCGGTCTTCGCCATCGTCGTAGCGGCCAAGAACTTTGGACGCATCCCGCTGGGCAAGGACGGCGAGACGCCAAAGTTCTCCACGGTCTCGTGGATCTCGATGATGTTCGCAACCGGCATGGGCATCGGCTTGGTCTTCTACGGCGTGGGCGAGCCGCTGTACTTCTACATGTCGCCTCCTCCGGGAACGGTGGAAGGTTCCACCAGTGATGCATTGAGCACCGCTATGGGCACCACGCTCTTCCACTGGACCTTATTCCCATGGGCCATGTACGCCATCGTTGGCTTGGGCATGGCGTACGGCAGCTTCCGGCTGGGACGCCCCCAGCTGTTCTCAGCCATGTTCAGCTCGATCTTCGGCGACCGGGCCATCCATGGTTGGGGCGGGCGCACCATCAATATCCTGGCCATCATCGCCACGCTCTTCGGTTCGGCTTGTTCGCTGGGTCTGGGCGCATTGCAGATTGGCGGCGGCATCCAGGCCACCGGGATGATGGAGAAGGTCGGTTCCGGCGTTCTGGTTATCATCATTGGCATTCTGACCGCATTGTTTGTCGCTTCTGCCGTTTCCGGCATCGAGCGCGGTATCCAGTGGTTGTCCAACACCAACATGGTATTGGCACTGATCATCGCATTGATCGTTTTCATTGGCGGCCCAACTCTGTTCATCCTGAACGTCATTCCCGATGCCATTGGCGCTTTCATCGGCGACTTGCCAGAGATGGCCTCGCGTACGGCCGCCGGCGACGGTGCAATGTCTGATTGGCTGTCCTCGTGGACTGTCTTCTACTGGGCATGGTGGATCTCCTGGAGCCCATTCGTCGGCTTGTTCATCGCCCGCATTTCCCGTGGCCGCACTATTCGCCAGTTCGTCACCGGTGTGCTGCTTGTTCCATCCAGTGTCACCCTGATTTGGTTCGCAATCTTCGGCGGTGGCGCCATCGGTATTCAGGAACGCGCTGAACGCGCCGGGGAAACCGGGGAAAAGCTGGCCAGCATTGTTGATGGCGCACCAGACATCAACTTCGATTTGATCCTCTTCGACATGCTTGGCAGCCTCCCGCTGTCGGGCTGGATGGCTACCGTGCTGATGGTCGTCACCGTGCTGCTGATTGCGATCTTCTTCGTGACCGGCGCAGACTCGGCCTCGATCGTGATGGGTGCGCTCAGCGAACGCGGCGCTGAAGAGCCATCCAAGAAGGCCGTGATCTTCTGGGGCGTGGCCACCGGCGCTGTGGCCGCGGTGATGCTGCTGGCTGGCGGCGATCATCCGGCGGAGGCATTGACCGGGCTGAAGAACATCACTATTGTTTCGGCGCTGCCATTCGTGATTGTGATGCTCCTGCTCTGCGTGGCGTTGTGGAAGGACCTGAGCAAGGATCCGCTGGTGCTTCGCGGCAAGGTGGCTCGAAAGGTCCTGGAGCAGTCCGTGGGCCAGGCGGTTGACCGCCATGAGGGTGGCCAGTTCAGCTTGATGACCACCGAAATCCCTTTGGTCAGGGCCGAGGGAAGGGCCTCCGAAGTGAAGCTTTTCGCCACCGAAGCCACCGCTGACCCGGTGCAGGACGGCAAGGGCAGCGCGGCCGATGGCCAGAGCCAGAAGCCAACGGCCGGGGATTCCTAACCGGCAAATCAAATGAAGCTTCTTCCCCAGCCGGGGAAGAAGCTTCATTTGTTTAACCCCAAGGGGCTTGGGAGCAGCGATTAGCCGCGCGCGCGGCAGATCGCGTTGATCTCCGGAATGCACGGCTCATTCTGCAGGCTCGTTGTGTCGCCGAGCGTGGTGCCCTCGAACAGCTGGGTGAGCAGGCGGCGCATGATCTTGCCCGAACGGGTCTTGGGCACATCCGGAACCAGGACGATTTCCCGCGGCTTGGCAATCGGGCCGATCTGCACCGCGACGGTATCACGGAGTTCAGCAATGAACTCGGCCTGCCGTGCAACGAGCTGCTCGTCAGGCGACTCGGCAACCAGGGTCTTGTCCAGCGGTACCACGAAGGCGGTTGCAGCGTGTCCGGTCTTGGAATCCGGGGTGGGGCAAACGCCGGCTTCCACCACGCCGGGGTGGGTGACCAATGCCGATTCGATTTCAATGGTGGAAAGCCGATGGCCGGAAATATTGATCACGTCGTCGGTGCGGCCCAGGATGTAGATATCGCCGTCCTCATCGAAGCGGGCACCGTCGCCAGCCAAGAACCAGCCCTGCTCTACGTATTGTTCCCAGTAGCTGGTGTAGTAGCGCGTCGGGTTGCCCCATACGGTACGGGCCATCGACGGGCCAGTGCGCGTGATGACAATATTGCCCTGCTGGTTGGCTGGCACGCTCAGGCCGCCATCGTCGACAATGTCCACCGAGATGCCCGGCAGCGCGCGTGCGGCGCAGCCTGGCTTGAAATGTCCATCGGTCGGCAGGGGAGAAAGCACGGTCGCGCCGGATTCGGACTGCCACCAGGTGTCAACCATCGGCAGTCCTGCTTCGCTGTCCCGGCCGATCTGCTGGCGGAACCATTTCCATGCCTCGGGATTGACGGCTTCACCCACAGTGCCGCCGATCTTCACCGAGGACAGATCGTACTGGGCCGGGATGCCATCCGGGAACCAGCCCATCAACGAGCGGACCAAGGTGGGAGCGGTGTAGTAGCTGGTGACCTTGTAGCGTTCAATGACCTCGAAGTGGCGGCCCGGGTGCGGGGCGTTGGGGACGCCCTCGTAGATTACCTGGGTGACGCCATTGGCCAACGGGCCGTAGATCTCGTAGGTATGCGCGGTGACCCAGGCGAGGTCGGCGGTGCACCAGTGCACGTCCTTGGCGCGCTGGGACTCGTCCGGGTTGGCGAACAGCAGGTTGTAGCTGGTGGCCGCCTGCGTCAGGTACCCGCCGGTGGTGTGAACCAAGCCCTTCGGCTGGCCGGTGGTTCCCGAAGTGTACATGATGAACAGCGGTGTTTCCGCATCGAATGCCTGCGCGTGGTGCTCGGTGGACTGGGTATCAACCACCTCATGCCACCAGATGTCGCGGCCTTCGGTCCACGGGATTTCGTCGCCGGTGCGGCGGATAACCAGGACCTTTTCGATTTCGTTCTCGCCGGCAACGGCCGCATCGGCGTTGCCTTTGACCGGAACCGAAGTGCCACGGCGGAACTGGCCGTCGGTGGTGACCAGGACCTTTGCCTTGGTGTCCTCCACACGGAACCTCAGCGCTTCGGCGGAGAACCCGCCGAAGACCAGCGAGTGGATGGCGCCGATGCGGGCGCAAGCCAAGGTGATGACAATTGTTTCAATGAGCACCGGCAGGTAAATGACCACGCGGTCGCCCTTCACCACACCCAGGGATTCCAAGGCGTTGGCTGCCTGGGAGACCCGCTCCTGCAAATTCTTGTAGGTGACGGCTACCCGGTCACCGGGCTCGCCTTCGAAATACAGTGCGACCTTCTGGCCGCGTCCCGCAGCTACATGGCGGTCGGCGCAGTTCACTGCGGCGTTCAGCTTGCCGCCGAGGTACCAAGAAATTTCCGGTCCGCGCTTGGCATCCGGATCGGCCGGAATGATGCGGCTGGTGGTGTGCCACGGGGTGTCCCAATCCAAGAGGTTCGCCGCTTCGTCCCAGAATTCCTGGCGTGCTGCCTCTGAAACTTGAGTTGAGGTTGTTGCCAATTCGGTGGTCATCGCAAACTTTCTTTGGTGAGGGGTAGTTTTGTCAGCGGGTACTAGCTGGTCCGGTTTCAGGTCCAGCGCTTGATAGCCCAGCGTTCTGCTATCGACAGCAGGGCATCGGTGATCTTTCCAAAGACGGCCAGCAGCACGATGGTCATGATTAGGCGGTCCAATCGGCCGTTGTTCTGCGAGTCGGTGAGCAAGAAGCCAAGGCCCATTGACGCGCCGAGGAGTTCGGCTGCGACCAGGAAGAGCCAAGCTTGGGCTAGTGCCAAACGCAGTCCGGAGAAGATCGAAGGGACCACTGCGGGCAGCTGGACGGTGCGCAGCAGCTTCAATCCCTTCAACCCGAAGGCGCGGGCTGCTTCGACCAGGTGGGCATCGACATGGCGCAACGCCAAGGCGACGGTGGTAAAGACCGGGAAGAAGGCACCAATGATCACGAGTGTGACCTTGGAATCTTCACCCATTTTCATCCAGAGCACCAGCAGCGGAACCCAAGCCAAGGAAGGGACTGCACGCAGGGCGCTGATGCTCAGTCCCAGAAATGCATCTGCCAATTTGGACAGCCCGACAAGCGCACCCAGCGCCAAGCCCAGCAATGATCCGAAGGCGAAACCGAGAAGAACACGCTGAGTGGAGATGCCGATGTGCTTTCCGAGTTCGCCATCCTGGAAGAGCTCAATGGCAGCAGAAACCACTGAACCCGGAGTTGGCAGTGTCCACGGAGCAACGATTCCGGTAACGGTGACAAATTGCCACACAGCCAGGGTGGTCAGCGGCAAGACCAGCGCAAGCAGCCATTTCGGGGCACGCAGGATCGTTGCGGCCATGCTGGCCTTCTGCTTGGCAGGTGTTTGGCTTCCGCGGGTTCCAGCCACGTTAGTGGGACTCATGGCTGGTTACTCTCCGGAGATCTTTGTTGCGTCTGCCTTGACGGCAAACTGGTCATCGATGAGGGTTTCCAGAGCTTCATCAACGGATTCCTGCTCCGAGACATCGCCGCTAGCGACCAGCGTGGGAGCAATCTTGCTCAGGACTCCAGTGAATTTGGCGTCGGGAACTGCCGGAACGTCCAGATTGGAGCGTTCCTCAATGACGGTGGCAGCAACTCCTGGTTCGAGCCCTGCTACGTCGGCCAGGATTTCTGCGGTTTCCTCGGGATTGTCAGCTGCCCAGCCACGAGCCTTTTCGTAGGCATCGACAACGAGCTGGGCGAGTTCGGGGCTCTGATCAATGAAGTCTTCGCGAGCGTTCAGCGCACCGTAGGTGTTGAAATCCAAGTTCCGGTAAACCAGTTGCGCGCCGTCTTTTTCGGCAGCGGCCATGATCGGATCCAAACCGCTCCAGG
The DNA here is from genome assembly GCF_004365035.1 of Arthrobacter sp. JUb115. Lineage (NCBI taxonomy): Bacteria > Bacillati > Actinomycetota > Actinomycetes > Micrococcales > Micrococcaceae > Arthrobacter > Arthrobacter sp. JUb115. Next base: position 17,755 of record NZ_SOBS01000007.1, read on the forward strand.
CATCAACCGAGCCGTTGGCCAGGGCGGTACGTCCATCGGCATGCTGGAGGTTCTGCAGCTTGATGTCAGCTTCACTCAAGCCCGCGGATTCCAGCGCCTGCAGCAGGAAGAAGTATGGGTCGGTGCCCTTTGTAGCGGCCACGGTCTTGCCAGCGAGATCTTCAACGGACTCGATTTTCGAGTCCTTATCCACTACCAGGGCCGCCCATTCCGGCTGCGAATACAGTGCGATGGTCTTGATGGGTGCACCGTTAGAACGGTTCAGGAGCGCAGCGGAACCGGCTGTGGAACCAACATCGATTGCGTCGGCGCGAAGAGCTTCATTGGCCTTGTTGGAACCTGCGGACTGGATCCATTCGACATTTACGCCCTGCTCCTTGGCGGCTGCTTCCAACCATCCCTTTTCCTTGAGTACCAGGCTCAGCGGGTTGTAAGTGGCAAAGTCGATGGACAGGGTCTGACCATCCGAGGAGGCTGTAGCGTTTTCGCCAGCACAGCCGGTCAGGGCAACTGCGCCAACGATCAAGGCGGCGGCGGACAATGCAGTGCGGCGGGTGAGACGGTTCAAAAGCATGGAGAATCCTAGAATTGTGCGTGCAAGCGGTGTAGGTGAAAAGGCAAAGGGGACGAATGGTTCGGGACCCACGGCGTGGCCGGGACTAATGGTTGGTTGGGTCGACGCCGAGCAGGCGCAATAGGTGCAGGCGATCTGCAACGAACTTTTCATCGGTATGCCGGCGTGGATGCCCAGCTGAGATGGACAGATCTTCGATGACGCCCGCTGCACTATGCCCAGCGCCTCGCCCCAGAACAATCACGCGGTCAGCCAGAGTCAACGCCTCGTCCACATCATGGGTCACCATGAGAACGGTGGTGGGGAACGATGCGTGAATCGAGAGCAGCAGATCCTGCATCTTCAAGCGTGTCAGCGCATCGAGGGCGCCAAAGGGTTCATCAAGAAGCAATACACCCGGGCGCCGAGCCAGCGCGCGAGCCAGCGAAACCCGCTGCGCCATGCCTCCGGAGATCTCGCGTGGGCGCAAGCTGGCTGCATGGCTCAGACCGGTCAGCTCGATCAACTCCTCGATCAGCGCGTTGCCGGAGCGCTTATCGGTTTCCGGTGCCAGGCCCAGTGCAATGTTCTGGCGAACCGAGCGCCATGGCAGCAGCCGGGGCTCCTGGAAAGCAACGGCGCATAACTCGTTGATGCCGGTGACCTCGCGGGTGCCGGTGCGGATGGTGCCGGTGGTGGGGTGGTCCAAGCCCGATACTGAACGCAGCAGCGTGGATTTTCCGCAACCGCTGGCTCCAAGAATGGCCACGACTTGACCTGCTGGAATTTGCAGGTTGATATCGGCCAGGACGGTGCGGTTTTCCATCTTGGTGGTGAAGGTCCGCGACACGTTGCTGAACTGCACGTCCAGGGCGCTTGAAGCTGAGACAACGGGAGCTGCCTCGGGCGCTGCAAAGGAAAGAGTCATGTTCATCTCCATCGGTCCTGGCGGTAGCACCGGCCTGCAGAGCAAAACTCCAAAGGTGGTTGCTGCGGCGTCAACGAGCCAGATCTCTCGGCCGCTCGGGATGGTTACGTGTCCATTACAACGAGTCGAACGATTTGAACGCAAATCTCGCGTAATATGAAAAAATCTTCGACAACTACGTCACATTGCCCAGAAATTTCGTTATTTATTTTATTGCAGGCCGGTTTGCTCGACATTAAGCAAAACTTTGCAACTCATCTTCGGCAGGACACGGAATAGGCTGTGAAATTTGAAGATGGGCACTGCCGGCACTGGGACGAAATGTGACTTCGCGGGTTGGAATCACCGGTTTATTACCGTTACAAATGAATTACGACCCATCCAGAGCGGCTGAGAGATCTGGCTCCACGACGCCGCAGCAACCACCCCAATAGCGGGACGGTGCTACCGCCAGGACCGATGGAAAGAATTGAGAACCCTGATGCCTATTGGTGAATCGCACAATGCCCTCGGACTGGACTTCAACCAGCTCAGTGACCCTTCGCAGGCCACCGCAATGGACCTGGACAAGTTTGAAGAACAGTTGCCGACTAGGCAATTGCTGAAAATCACCCCCGGACCAAGTGCGGATGAGCAATACGACCGGCTGGCCGAAATCTTCCGTCCCGTTTTTGCGCAGATCGCTGCAACCGCCAAGGACCGCGACTTGAACCGCGTGCTTCCTTTCGAGCAGGTAGGCCTGCTGAATCGCGAGCGGTTCGGTGCGTTGCGCCTTTCCGTTGCCGACGGGGGCTATGGTGCACGGCTGGTGGATGTCTTCCGCTTGCTCATCGAGCTTTCCGAGGCGGACTCCCACGTAGGCCAGCTGTGGCGCGCGCATATCGCATTCGTTGAGAATGTCTTGGTGCTGGACGACGAAGAACTGCGCAAGAAGTGGGTCGCTCGCATCGCTGCCGGGCAGATTATCGGCAACGCCTACACCGAACGCGGTGGCAACGCCCTGGGCACCTTGAACACCAAGGCCAGCGTCTTGGATGGACGCTGGGTGATCGACGGTGAAAAGTACTACTGCACCGGCACCATTTTTGCCGACTGGACCACCGTTGCGGTGGCCCACCCGGAGCTCGCCGGCCGCCAGATCGCCGTGGTCTCCACCCAGCGCAGCGGCGTCAAGATCCTCGACGACTGGGATGGGTTCGGCCAGGGCCTCACCGGAACCGGCACCACCGAATTCCACCAGGTCCCGGTGGATTGCTTCATGCCGCAGCAGACCAATGACTCCGAAGCGGCGATCTTCCAGCTGGTGCTCATGGCCGTGCAGGCGGGCATCGCCCGCGCCGCACTGAACGACCTGCGTCACGCGGTGCAGGCGCGCACCCGCATCTTCACCACTGGAACCGGGGTGCCGGTATACCAGGAACCCCAGGTCCTCCAGCTGGTGGGCGAAGTTTCCGCGGAGTCCTTCGCTGCCGACTCCGTGGTGATCGGCGCAGTCCTTGAAGTTGAAGCCGCCTTGGGCGATCCGGGACTGAACGACGAGGAACGCTACGCCGTATGCGAGTTGGCCGCCAACCGCGCGCAAACCGTGGTGCAGCCACTGGCCATCGGCGTGACCAGCAAGCTCTTCGACGGACTGGGAGCCTCGTCCACCAGAAGCGGCTGCAACCTGGACCGGCATTGGCGCAATGCGCGCACCATCGCCACGCATAACCCGGCGATCTACAAGGCGCGCATCGTCGGGGACTACGAGATCAACGGGGTCCAGCCGCAGCGGCTGTCCGTCACCGGCGAAGATTCAACCCAGCGGGCTTGAGGGCCTGCGACGCAAACCAGCAACTTTCCACGATTACCGACCTATGGGGGCAAAGCCATGAGCGAGAACAAGCGCGAGATCCTATTCAACGCATTCGACATGAACTGCGTGGTGCACCAGTCGCCGGGCCTGTGGCGCCATCCGCAGGACAAGGCCTCGACCTACAACACCCTGGGCTACTGGACCCACCTGGCCAAGGTGCTGGAAAAGGGAAAGTTCGACGGACTGTTCCTTGCCGACGTGCTGGGCACCTACGACGTGTACAAGGGCACCAACGTGACCCCGCTGGGCTCCGGCGCCCAGGCACCGGTCAACGACCCGATGATGCTGGTTTCCGCCATGGCCGCTGTGACCGAGAACCTCGGCTTCGGCGTCACCGCGGGCACCGCCTATGAGCACCCGTACGCTTTCGCCCGCCGCTTGGCCACCTTGGACCACCTGACCAACGGCCGCGTGGGCTGGAATGTCGTCACCGGCTACCTTCCCTCGGCGGCCCGCAATATGGGCCAGGAAGACCAGATGGAGCACGACGAGCGCTACAACCACGCCGATGAGTACCTCGAGGTGGTCTACAAGCTGCTCGAGGGCTCGTGGGAAGACGACGCGGTGCAGAACAACAAGGAAACCGGTGTCTACACCGACCCGGCCAAGGTGCACCCGATCGAGCACGAGGGCAAGTACTTCAAGGTCCCGGGCATCGCCATCACCGAGCCGTCCACCCAGCGCACCCCGGTGATCTACCAGGCCGGCGCCTCCAAGCGCGGCACCGAATTCGCCGCGTCGAACGCCGAAGCGATCTTCGTGAATTGCCCTACCCGCGACCTGCTGAAGGAAGCGGTCAGCAAGATCCGCGACGCTGCCGAGGCCGCTGGGCGTGGCCGTTACGACATCAAGGTCTTCGCCATGCAGACCATCATTACCGCCGAAACCACCGAACTTGCCCAGGCGAAGTTCGAGGATTACAGCTCCTACGTGGATATCGAGGGGTCGCTTGCACTGCTTTCGGGGTGGACCGGCATCGACATGTCCGTCTACGGACCAGACGATGTCATCGGCGACGACGTGAAGTCCAACGCCATCCAGTCCTCGGTGGAGACCTTCAAGAAGGCCAGCGGCGATACCGGAAAGCCATGGACCATCCGCCAGCTGGCCGAATGGATCGGCGTGGGCGGATTCGGCCCGGTCTCCGTCGGTTCGGGTGCCGAGGTAGCCGAGAAGCTCATCGACTGGGTGGACTACACCGATGTTGATGGCTTCAACCTCGCCTATGCTGTCACTCCAGGCACCTTCGAGGACGTTGTCGAATACGTGGTTCCCGAATTGCAGGCACGCGGGGTCTACAAGACCGAATACGCCGAGGGCTCGCTGCGCCACAAGCTGTTCGGCGCCGGGGACCGCGTGAAGGATACCCACCGCGCAGCCCAGTTCAAGATCTCCAACCGGATGGCGGCCCAGGCTTAGGCGCATAGCCTGGTAGCTCAGCAGACGGCGGCCCCCGGCAACTTCCAATGAAGTTGCCGGGGGCCGCCATTTGCCTGCGGGCCTATTCGGTTGGCTTCAGCACCATGGCTGAACCGCCTCCGCGCCTGGTGGGCTCGGCCGTTGCGGTGAGCGTGCCATCAGCAGCGATTTCCACCGCTTCAACCGCCCCGATTTCCGCCTGCGGAGTGAAGGAATCCCCAGCTGGCGCGAGCTTGTGCCCGAAGGCTTCGAGCGCCGAACCGTGGGCTTCGATAAACTCCGGTTCCGCGGTGACCACTGCCGTATTGCGCTGGGAAGCACGCGGAGCGGCGATGGCTTCGCTGATGCTCATGCCCAGGTCGATGCGGTTCACCAGGGTCTGCAGCACCGTGGTGATGATGGTTGAACCACCGGGGGAGCCGATGGCCAGCACCGGCTCGCCGTCCTGCAGGACAATGGTCGGAGCCATCGAGGAACGCGGGCGCTTGCCAGGTTCAATGCGGTTCGGATCCTGCGGGTCGTACACCGTGGAGAAATCGGTCAGCTCGTTGTTCAGCAAGAATCCGCGATCGGGGACCACCATGCCCGAGCCGCCGGTCTGCTCGATGGTCAACGTGTAGGAAACGGCATTGCCCCAACGGTCCACGACCGACAGATGGGTGGTGGAGATGTTCTCCGTATCCTGCTCCACTACCGGTTCGCTGGTGGCCGCAGGGCATTGGCCATCATAGTTTTCCAAGTCGCCCGGAGCGACCGGCTTCGTTGCGGCCTGATCCGGATCAATGGCGCAGGCACGATCCGCGCCGAATAACTTGTCCGTCAAGGTCCGTGTCGGGACGCTGGTGAACGCGGGGTCGCCGACGTACTTGCCGCGATCAGCGTATGCGAGCGCAGTTGCCTCGAAATAATGATGCAAGGCATCGGGTTCTTCCATGGCTGGCAAATCGAATTCGCCCAGAATGTTCAGAGATTCGCCGATGGTCGTTCCGCCACTGGAAGAAGGAGCCATGCCGAAGACGTCGTAGCCCCGGTAGTCCACCTTTGTCGGTGCCTGCTCCACCACTTCGTAGCCGGCCAGGTCGGCGGTGCCCAGCTGCCCTGCGGGAACCGGGAGGGTGGTGTCTTCGCTCTTTGGCGGCGCCTGTACCGTTTGGGCGATGTCGGCAGCCAGTTCGCCCTCATAGAATCCATCAATGCCTTGCTTGGCCAGCATCCGGTAGGTGTGTGCGAGATCCGGATTCTTGAAAATGCTCCCGACTTCCGGAGCATCTCCGCCGGGCAGGAACAATTCGCTCGTGGAGGTGAACGCGGCGAACCGTTCCTTGTTGTCCAGGGTCTGCTCGCGGAACGTCTCGTCGATGACAAAGCCGCGTGAAGCGATCTGGGTTGCCGGCCGCAGAACCTGTTTCAGGTTCTGCGAACCCCAATTATCCAGTGCGCGCTGCCAGGTGGCCACTGTCCCGGGCACGCCTACTGCCACACCACTGGTGACCAGTTCCGGGGTGAAGTTATACGGTTCGCCGGTTCCAGGATCGATGAAGGCATCATGCCCAATGCCTGCCGGGGCGGTTTCGCGGCCGTCGATGGTGCTGACCTTGCCCGACTTCGCATCGTAGTGCATGAAGTATCCGCCGCCGCCAATGCCTGCGCTATAGGGTTCGGTGACGCCCAGTGCCGCCGCGGTTGCCACAGCCGCATCGACAGCGTTGCCTCCCTTGCGCAGGATTTCGATGCCGGCAGCGGTGGCTTCCGGATCGACCGACGAGACTGCGCCTCCAGTGCCGATGGCGGTCGGGTCCTTCTGGGTGTGCCGTGGTTCGGCGCTCGCCGGAAGCGCTGAGAAAGCTCCCAGGCCCAAGGCGATGGCTGCCGCGCAGGCAACTGATCTTAAACGTACTCGTGGCATGCTTTGATCTCCTCTGCAGGTGGGGATGAAGTATGCGCAAATTTACGGGAGCGGGAACTCGCCGCGCGGTTGTGACACGCAGCACCATGGGTTTGCGCGGCAATTTCGGCATTGCCGCGCGAATATTCCGGGTTGTGACGCGTTAAAGCGGCGGGCAGGCACCGCGGCCTCGATCGCCGCCAATGCCTGCCCGCTGGAACCCTAGTGCACCTGGGCTACTTGTCCAGGTTGTCCTTGATGACTTTGCCCAAGGAAGCCGGGGCGCGGCCGATCAGCTGAGCCAGCTCCCCGGAGTCCACTTCCAGCGCTCCTTCTCGAATGCGCATGTCGGTATCGACGAGGATGTGCGCGAACGGTCCGGGGACGCCGGCATCAGCGTAGATCTTTTCCAGTTGCCCTGGATCCATTTCCTGGTAGGCGATGTCCTGGCCGGCGGCAGCGCCAACCGCGCCAGCAAGCTGGGCGAGGGTGAATGGCTTATCGCTGCCCAGCTCGTAGATCCTGCCGTTCTGGTCCTCCTCGGAAAGCAGCACGGCCGCAGCGGCATCCGCATAGTCTGCACGGGCGGCAGCGCTGATCTTGCCATCGCCGGCGGCACCGAGCACCGTGCCGCTGTTGAGGTAGCCCATCAGCTGGTCGGTGTAGTTCTCGATGTACCATCCATTGCGCAACAGCACGTAGTCGATGCCGGATCCGGCCAGCAGCCGTTCGGTGGCGATGTGCTCGTCGGCGAGCTTCATGCCGCCGGACAGGGCGTTGGCAATTGAGGTGTAGGCGATCAGCGAGACATCCACGTGCTTGGCGGCATTGATGACGTTCTCATGCTGGGCAACGCGCTGGCCCACCTCGCTGGCCGAAATCAGCAGCAGCTTGTCTATGCCTTCGAGTGCGGACACGAGAGTTGGCTGGGCGTTGTAATCGGCAACGCGGGTTTCCAGGCCTTTGCCTGCCAGCGGTTCCAGCTTCTGCTCGGAGCGGCCAATTGCGACCAGATCAGCGGCATTCGCCCCGCGCGCCAGCAGCGCGTCGATGACTAGATTTCCAAGCTGTCCGGTGGCACCGGTAATTGCGATCTTCATGGGGTCCTCTCGTTGGTCTGCATCTGCTACAACCGGCGAGGACGTGAGGTAATTCCCGGAACCATCGAATGGGAATGCCGATTAAGCAAGGATTCGCATGGATCTGTCCACAATTGGCGTCACAAAGCGTTTTATGTCCGGCGCATTGCATTTTATGACGCGCAGCATGACGTGTATCGGCTGTTTCAGGACGCGTTCTGCGACTTCATGACCCCTGCTTACGTAACGCTTGTCTGCTGAATTCAGGGGTTGCAGACTTGAACTGTTCGGCCGGTACAGCCGGACACCCCATCCAGAGCGACCGAGAGACCTGGCTCGTTGAAGTCGCAGCAACCACCCGTAAACGGGAGCGGTGCTAAGGCCAGGACCGATGGAGATTGCTAAATTTCTCAACGGTCTGCCGGAAGAAACTCGCCGTGGGTAGTCCCGGAATCAAGGCAGAACGTACAGGGAATCTATGCGTAATCCTCGGGGCACCAACCGAGAGGACATCTGTAACCATGCGTACAGCACATTTTGGCCTGAAGGCCACTGCAATCCTTGCCGTTCTGGGCTTGTCACTCACTGCATGCGGAAACAACGCCAATACTACTGGCGCCGCTGAAGCAGCAGCCGATCCAGGGGAACCAGTAGAAGGCGGTACCTTCACTTTTGCTGAAGTTACCCCCATCAACAATTGGCAGACTCAGGCAGCGCGTTTCTATGAGAAGGCCAACGTACTGAATTCCGTCCTTGATCGCCTGACCTACTACGACGTGGAAGCTGGCAAGCTGGTTGGCTGGATCGCCAGCGGATTCGAAGCCAACGATGCCAAGACCGAGTTCACGTTCACCATTCGCGACGGAGTCACCTTCTCAGACGGATCCAAACTGGATGCCAAAGCCGTGAAACTGAACCTGGACGCGCTGGGTCAGGGCATCAAGGAAGCTCAGATTGCACCGAACGTTGACTTTGCCGCCTACAAGTCGGCAGAGGTCGTTGGGGACAACAAGGTCAAGGTCACGCTCAAGCGTCCGGATGCCAATTTCCTTCGGGCGACTTCTTCAGTAACTGCTGGATTGGTGTCCCCGAAAACCCTTGAACTGGATAACGCCGCGCAGTCCTCGATCTCCAAGATCGTTGGTTCCGGACCGTTTGTCTTTGAATCGGAAAAGCCTGATGAAGAAGTGGTTTTCACCAGCCGCGATGACTACGCTTGGGCACCAGAATCTGCCTCTAACCAGGGCGATGCATACCTGGATACCTTGGTTATCAAATACCTTCCTGAGGTAGCTAGCCGTGCCGGGGCAGTTCAGTCCGCGCAGGTAGATCTCGTCCGAGGCTTGCAACCGGTGGACGAACAAGTGCTGGGTACCAACGGTGGCAAGGTGTTAGCTGCTGAAGGCGTAGACCTGACCAGCAACCACGCAGCAGTACGTGTTGGCTCGGGAAAGCTTGAAGACGTCAAAGTCCGCCAAGCGCTGCAGATTGCAATCGACCGCCAGGCCATTAAGGAAACCGTTCTCTCGGATAGCTACGTCATCTCCGGATCGATCCTGAACCATAAGGCTCCAGGTTTCGTAGACCTATCTTCCGAACTGGCGTACAACCCAGAAAAGGCCAAGCAATTATTGGATGAAGCCGGTTGGAAGCCGGGCGCGGATGGCATTCGCGAGAAGGACGGAAAGAAACTGGAAGTAACGGTCTCCACCTCCAATAACTCCGTGGTCATCAAGCCAGCGTTCGAACTGATTGAACAGCAATGGCGAGAGATTGGCGTCCAGCTGGTCAACCGCGCGGCGGACAATACTTTCCTGACCAACGCGCTTGTCGACGACAAAGTGGAGTTCTTCGGCACCCGCCAGTTCGCATACGGCGGACTGGGCCCGGTCTACGCAACTGCGAACAACAATCAGACACTTCGCGCCGATCCTGAACTGAACAAGCTTTTCGCCGAAGAGCAGTCAGCAACCACCGAAGAAGAGCACCTGAAGTTGGTGGAAGAAGAACAGCGTACCCTGGTGCTTGACCAAGCCTTGACCTTGATTCTTTGGGACGAAGTTCAGGTCTATGGGGCCAATAACTCCGCCAACGTTGAATTCACTTCCGGTACCGCACCAATCTTCCAAGGTGCTTGGAAGAACGACGGCTAGGAACCGAGCTCATGGGCATTTACATCGCAAAACGATTGGGACAGGCAATATTGGTCATTTGGCTGGCCTACACGGCGGTTTTCATCGCTGTGCAGGCCTTGCCGAATGACCCGGTCACGATCTTCCTGAGCACTGACTCAGCCGCGGATCCGGCCACCATTGCACAGATGAAGGCGTACTACGGATACGACCAGCCGGTCTTCGTGCAGTACTTCACGCAGCTGCTGGGATTGCTTCGCGGAGATCTCGGATATTCCTTGTCCAGCGGTTCGGAAGTAGCGAATCGAATCGGTGAAGTAGCTGGATCCACCCTGATTCTGGCTGGCAGCGCATTCGTTTTGTCGGTGGTATTCGCCCTGATCATCGCCTCAGCGGCGAGCCTGTCCAAGGGCGAAAAACTGCGCAAGACGCTGCTGAATCTGCCACCGCTAATGGTGTCCATTCCTGTTTTCTGGTTGGGCCTGGTGCTCCTGCAGCTGCTGGCAGTGCAGCTCGGAGTGATGTCACTGTTCCCGGACGGCTCATTCATGTCGCTGGCAGTGCCTATCTTCGTACTCGCCGTGCACCTGAGCGCTCCGATCGCCCAGGTGCTAATCAAAAGCGTGCAGGAAGTTAATAGGCAGCCATTCATCGACGTGCTGAGAGCCAAAGGCGCCAGCGAAGCGTGGATCTTCTACAGGCACACCTTGAAGAACGCGGCCCCTGCCGCACTAGCCATTGCGGGTATCACCATTGGCGCTCTGCTTGCTGGTTCGGTTATCACGGAGACGGTGTTTTCGCGTGCAGGATTAGGCCAGCTGATCTTGCAGTCAGTTACCGCGCAGGATATCCCATTGGTCCAAGGACTGGTGCTTCTGACAGCCATTGTCTTCACGGGGGTCAACTTGCTGGTAGATCTCATCCACCCTCAGATTGATCCGCGAATCGTCGCTTCGACAAGCAGGTCAACCCGCTCGCTGGTTGCATAAGGAAAGAAGGACTAATGACTCTCTTGACCAAGCACATTGGATCAGTGGCCAATGAAGATCAGCGCCAAGTTCCAACCAGCACTGTAACCAGTCAACGTAATCCAGCAGTACGCTGGTTAGCTGCCTGGTGGGTTCTCATTCCGCTGTTCTTATTTGCGGCGTGGGCTTTCTTCCCTTCGTTCTTTACTGGACAAGACCCAATTACGGGTGTGCCGGCTGACAAACTGCTAGCGCCAAATGCGGAGCACCTGTTCGGAACAGATCATCTGGGGCGTGACGTATACAGCCGAGTTGTCTACGGAACTCACCAGACACTGCTGACCGCCGGTCTGGCTTGCTTGGTTGGAAGCGTAGTGGGTTCGGTCCTCGGACTGCTGGCGGCGACCGCCGGACGGTTCGCAGACACCGTTGCAATGCGCTTTGTCGATGTTGTCCTGGCAGTTCCTGCCTTCCTGATCGCGCTGATTCTGGTTACCGCAACTGAACCGGGACCGCTGTCCTTGGGCCTAGGTGTGGGTATCGCTTCGATCGCGGCATTCGCTCGCCTCGTGCGCACTGAAGTGCTCAGGGTCCGATCACGCGATTTCGTGCAGGCGGCCTTGATGAGCGGCGGCAAATACTTCACTGTGCTACGTCGCCACATCATCCCGCACATCATCGGTCCGGTTCTCTCCTTGCTGGCTGTAGATCTGGGTGCTGCGATTCTTGCAATTTCCGGTTTGGGGTTCCTGGGCTTCGGCTCGCCACCGCCGACCCCTGAATGGGGACTGCTGATTTCCGAAGGACGCCAGTATCTTTCGGTGGCATGGTGGCTGACCACTTTGCCGGGATTGGTTATCGTGGCGGCGGTAATGCTGACAGCAGTACTGGGACGTGCCATCAACAAGGCATTCCGCTTCTAGCCCTACTCTTTGATGAACGGACAAGACCATGAACGCAACGAACGACGCTTCTTCAGCAGCGATCCGCATTGAAGATCTAACGGTCCAGTACGACCAGGGCACAGTAGCTGCTGACAATATCAATTTGGAAGTCCCCGCGGGGCAGATCATTGCCATTGTTGGTGAATCCGGCTCGGGCAAATCCACCCTGGCCAAGACACTCATCGGTTTATTGCCGCAAAGCGCGAAGGTCAAGGGAAGCGTGCGTTTCGGCGGTACAGAAGTCACTAATCTTTCCATGGCCGATTGGCGTGCGATTCGCGGCGCAGGCATTGGATTAGTTCCACAGGATCCTGGTGCTTCTCTGGATCCGGTGAAGACCATTGGCTCCCAGATCATTGAAGTCTTCCGTTTGCATCCGTCACGTTCAGTTCCCAAGGCGCAATGGCGTTCCAAGGCAATTGAGCTGATGGAGAGCGTTGATATCGACCGTGCGGAAAGCCGACTGGACCAATACCCGCACGAACTCTCTGGTGGCCTGAAGCAGCGCGTGCTGATTGCGATTGCCTTTGCCTTGAACCCTCAGCTGCTCATCGCTGATGAACCAACCAGCGCCTTGGACGTCACCGTGCAACGCACGGTATTGGAAGTTTTCGTGTCACTGGCACGCCAGAGGGGAACCACAGTCCTCTTTGTCACCCATGATCTTGCTGTTGCGACTGACATTGCGGACCGCGTACTGGTGATGAATTCTGGCCGGATCCTGGAGGACCGCAGCGTTCCAGCGTTGGTAGCGCAAAGCACCGAACCATATACCAAGGCACTGCTCGATCAGGCCTATGCGCATCAGGATCGACAGCAACCTTCAGACTCGGAGGATATGGCAATCACTGTGGATGGCCTCAGCAAGGTCTTCGGCAAAGGCCGCGACGAACACCAAGTTCTTTCCAACGTCAGTTTTGAAGTGCAGCGAGGCACCACGTTCTCGCTGGTCGGCGAATCGGGTTCAGGAAAATCCACTACAGCCAAAATCATCATGGGAATGCACCCAGCCACCGAAGGTTCGGTGTTGGTCAACGGAAAAGAAGTTGCCGGCATCAGCGGCAAACAGCGCTATGATCTGTGGCGGGAAGCGCAATTGGTCTACCAGAACCCTGACTCGGCACTTGACCCCCGCCAGGCAATCGGCTCGATCATCGCTGAGCCAATGGTCAACTACCGCCTGGGTGATAGTGCTTGGCGTGCGAAGCGTACAGCGCAGCTGATGGAACAAGTGAACCTTCCTGAACAGCTAGTTGGCAGACGTCCGGGTGAACTTTCCGGAGGCCAGCGCCAGCGGGTAGCTATAGCCCGTGCTCTAGCTAGCGGCGCAAAAGTTCTGGTTCTTGATGAAGCATTGAGTGCATTGGATGTACTGACCCAGGAACAGATCCTTGAATTGCTCGACCAGCTGCAACGTGAAGAGCAACTGACCTATCTGTTCATCTCCCACGACCTGCATGTAGTGGAACGGATTAGTCACCGCGTCGGCGTGATGTGCCGAGGGCAAATCGTCGAGTCGGGCACTGTCGAAGAGGTCTACTCCAACCCCCAGCATGAGTACACCAGAACGCTGCTTGCGGCGAATCCCGGCAACGTACTTCGCGAACTGGCCGGCACGCGCAGCGCCTAGCCATTCCAAACCATTTCCCAGATCATAAAGGAGCAACCATGAGCGCTGAAGCCTTGGCAATTTTCCGCCCTTCGTCCCAGCAGCATACCGAAGCGGCTTACCAGGAACTGCTGGCACACTTCAACGAAGTGTTCACCCGTGTCGCGCAGGGCGCTACCGAACGCGAGCAGCAGCGCATCCTGCCTTTCGAGCAGGTGCAGTGGCTCAAGGATGCCGGTTTCACCACGCTGCGTGTGCCAGAAAGCCATGGCGGTTCGCCTATCAGCCACGAGCATCTGTTCCGCTTGCTGATCGAGCTGGCCGCGGCGGACTCGAATGTAGCGCACCTGCTGCGCAGCCACTTCTCCTTCGTCGAAACCATCTCCCTGCAGCCGGCAGAGTTCCAGGACCGCTGGTTCCCACGGGTGCTTGCCGGGGAAATCTTCGGCAACGCTGCGACCGAGCGTGGCGGCAATGCCCTTGGCGCCACCAATACCAAACTGGTCCAGACCGGGCAAGGCTGGGTGCTGCGCGGCGAGAAGTACTACACCACTGGCTCGATCTTCGCCGATTGGGTAGTGGTCATGGCGACCACCGACGGGATTGAGGGGCGCCAATACGCCATCGTCGATCGCCATGCCGAGGGCGTGGAGATCCTTGACGACTGGGATGGCTTCGGCCAGCCGCTGACCGGTACCGGCACCGCGATATTCACTGACGTTGCGGTGGAAGATGCCAATATCATTCAGCGCAAGATAGCTTCCACCCTCGAACCTGCCTTCTTCCAGCTGTGCCTGCTCGCCGTACTGGCAGGTATCGGCAAGGGGGCCCGCAATGCCGCAGCAGGCATCGTTGCCAACCGCACGCGAACCTTCAACACCGGCTCCGGCGCGCTGTTCAAGGATGACGTGCAGATCCAGGAACTTGTCGGCCGTTTGGCGGCCAATGTCTTCGCTGCAGAGAGCATCGTGGTCACCGCAGCCCGGGAACTGGATTCGGCGCTCGACGAAGATCTGGGCTTGGACCCGCAAGCGGCCTACCTGCGCGCAGAGCTTGCCGTCCAGCAAGCCCACGTGGCCACGCCGAAGCTGGTTCTGGACGCCACCAGCGAGCTCTTCGACGTCACCGGGGCCTCGGCGATTTCGACCTCCAAGTCGCTGGACCGCTTCTGGCGCAATGCCCGCACGGTGGCCACCCACAATCCGGTGGCCTTCAAGGCACGCTCGGTGGGGGACTACTTCATCAACGGCAGCATTCCTACTGGTTTGAACTCGATCGGCGAAGCAAAGGCAGGAAAATAATCATGGGTACTTTCAACGAACGCCCGCGCTTGCTGCTTTCGGCCTTCTTGATGAACACCTCCAGCCATATCCTTGGCGGAATGTGGCGCCACCCCGAAGCGCAGCAGCATCGGTTCCATGAACTGGGCCTATGGGTTGACCTGGCCAAGAAGCTGGAAGAGGCAAAGTTCGATTCGCTGTTCTTCGCTGACGTGGTTGGCCTTTACGGCGAGCATGAGGGTGGTTGGGCATCGCACGTACGAAAGGGACTGCAGGTCCCCAGCCATGATCCGCTGGTCCTGCTTTCGGCATTGGCCGCCAGCACCAAGGACATCGGCCTGGCGATGACCAGCTCGGTCATCCAATCCCATCCATTCCAGTTTGCCCGGCAGATCTCCACCCTGGATCACCTCTCGCAGGGGCGTGTGGCCTGGAATATCGTCACCAGCGTACTGGAAAATGCGCACCGCAATTTCGGCGGGAAAGAACTGGTCGGGCATGATGACCGCTACGGTTGGGCCGAAGAATACGTCGACGCCGCCTACAAGCTGTGGGAGGGCTCCTGGGAAGAGGACGCCTTGCTGGCCGACAAGATTTCCGGAATCTACGCAGATCCGGCCAAGGTCAACAAAATCAACCACCGCGGCGACTACTACTCCATTGACGGTCCGCACCTGGCACTGCCAAGTGCCCAGCGCACCCCGTTCCTTTTCCAGGCTGGTTCGTCGGCACGCGGTTCGCAGTTCGCGGCCACTCACGCCGAGGCGACCTTCCTCTTTGCCCCGCACGCACAGTACGTGGCGAAGAAGAATGCCCAGCTGATCGAGCACCTGGCTGCTGCCGGACGCGGCCGCGATGACATCAAGGTCTTTGCCGGCTTGTCCTTCCTCGTCGGTTCCACGGAAGCTGAAGCCAAGGCATTGGAAGCCGAATACGACGAGTACCTGGACTTGGACGCCATCATCGCGCACATCGGCGGCGGTATCGGAGTGGATCTGGGCGGACTGGACCTGGATACCCCGATCGGCCAGATCCAGACCGAGGGCGCGCAGGGAGTACTTGAAGCAGCCCGGGCTTCGGTGCCCGGCGGCAATCCGACCCTGCGCGACTTGGCCTACTACCGCGCCAAGGCACAGCAGATTTCGGGGACCCCGGAACAAATTGTCGATGAGCTCGAACGCTGGCAGGATGCTGGTATCGATGGCCTGAACGTGATGAATCATGTTCTTCCCGGCTCCTACGACAACTTCATTGACGGAGTGCTGCCCGAACTGCGCCGCCGTGGCCTGGCCCAAAGTGGATATGCCGAGGGCAGCCTGCGCCAAAAGGTCTTTGGCCGTGGCGATTACCTGCCCGCGCATCATCCGGCGGCTAAGCACCGCGGGGCGTTCTCGCAGAACAGCGCGGCAGCCACTGGGAAAGCGGTTCAGCTGCAGCAGTGAATTCCGAACGCTTGGAAGGCCAGTGGCATGGGCGGGTCCTGCCAACTGGACGAACTTCAGTACCTGGACGCCAAAAGTGCCAGCGACGCGGTATGGTGTCGTGCATGGACACGCAGCACGTAAATAATTCGGCAACAATCCGCAGGCTGTTGAGCACGCCTGGACGCTGGGCGGTTGTCGGGCTGACCAACAACCCTGCTCGCGTAGCTCCGTCCATCGCCCGTTTCCTGCGTGATGAACTGTCGATGCAGATTATTCCGGTGTCGTTAGGCGCGGAAACTGTAATGGGCGAAGCGGGCTTCGCGAAGCTTGCTGACATTCCAGGCCCCATTGACGTGGTGGATTGCTTCGTGAACTCTTCCAAGGTGGGAGACATCGTTGACCAAGCCATCGCCGTGGGAGCGAAGGCGGTGTGGTTGCAGCTGGGCGTCATTGACGAAGCCGCCGCCCGACGGGCCAAGGATGCGGGACTGGATGTAGTGATGGATACCTGTCCCAAGATCGAGTACCCATTTCGCTAGCGAGGCATTGATGGCAACAACAGCTGGGCAAGAAGAATTGGAAAATGCGTGGACGCAGCTGTGCCTGCGCATGCCGTGCGCTTACGCCGATTATCCCTTTGGCCCTGACAGCACCGTATTCAAGGTGGCGGGCAGGGATCCGGGCAAAGGCAAAATATTTGGGTTGCTCATGCACCTGCAAGGCGAATTGGTGCTGAACCTGAAATGCGAACCGGCTCTGGCAGACCAGCAGCGCAGCGAGCATCCGCAGATCACCGCGGGCTATCACATGAATAAGAAGCACTGGAATTCGGTTCGTGCAGGACTCGACCCGCAACTGATGGGCGAGCTCATCGAGGATTCATACGATTTAGTGGTCGACGGCATGCCCCTAAGGGATAAAGAATACATTCGTTTGCAAGGCGCAATTAACAAGGGAACCCTAGACTAGAGACATGTACTTCATCGTTGTTAAATACCAAGTAAAGCCAGAATCCACCCCGAACTTCATGGGCCATGTCGCTGAATTCACCGCGGCAACCCGCGCCGAAGAGGGCAACATCTTCTTCGATTGGTCCGTGAGCGTCGAAGACCCCAACGAATTCGTCCTGGTTGAGGCCTTCCGCGATGACGAAGCCGCGGCAAACCACGTGAACTCCGCCCACTTCGCAGCCGGTCTTGAGTCCATGCGACCACACCTGGTCTCCACCCCGAAGATCGTTTCCCGCAAGGTAGACGGCGAAGGCTGGGATTCCATGGGCGAACTGGTCATCGACTAAGTTATTGGGACAAAGGCAAAGGGAAGAACCTCTTGGTTCTTCCCTTTGCCTTTATCTTTGCCCTTGGGCTCTAGCGTCCGGCCTTGTTGCCGAAGCGGCGTATCAGTACCAAGGCGATGCCTGCCAGGACAACGACACCGGCGACGATGCCGATCCAGCTGGTGCCGAATCCGGTATCGGCTAGATCTTCGGAGTCCCGGTTCTGGGAATCATCCTTCTGCTCGTCCTTAGGCTCGCCAGACGAGTCAGGGGACCGGGTCGCGTCCCCAGTTGGCTCTGGCGAACTGGTAGGTTCTTCGGTCGCGTCGTCGGTTGCATCCTCAGATGGTTCCGGCGATTCAGTTGGCTCCCCGGTTGGCTCATCCGAAGGATCCGGCGACTGCGTTGGCGCAACAGGCTCTTGCAGGACCGCGCGGCCCAGCGGAGCCGGCTCAACAACGTCATGTGCCTTGAAGTAGTTCACGGTGGCGTCCAAATCGATCTGGCCGGAGTCAGCATGATCGGTGCCGGCGGCAAACGCGGCGAAGTTATCGCCACCGGTAGCCAGGAATGCATTGGCTGCGACACGGAAGGTTGCTTCCTCGTCCAGCGGCTCGCCCTTGAAGGTGATGTCCTTGATGTGCTCGCCCTGGGCAGCATCCTCGACGTAGGTGTAGGCGAGACCCTCGGAAATGCCCAGATGCAGCTTGTTGCGTTCCGAACCTGCAGGCTGCCACTGCTGCTCCAGGGCCTCGCGGATCTGCTCCCCGGTGAGGTTGAAGGTGATCAGGGTGTTGGCGAATGGCTGGACCTCGGCTGCGGCCTTGTAGGACACTGTGCCATCTTGGCCGTAGAGCAGGTCGGCACGCAGGCCGCCTGGGTTCATGAATGCGATCTCGGCTGGTTCGCTGGCGAAATCCTCATTAGAGGTAGCCCATAGGTGGATGTCGGCTACGGTGTTGCCCAGGGTGGATTCAACGCCTCGGTCCTGGCCGGGTTCTTCTCCACCACGAAGGATGTCTTCAGAGATGGCGCCGATCTTCACGCTGCCGACCACTTCAGCTTCCGCTTCAGCGGCGCTAACGATTTCTGCGACCTCGGCATTGGCATCAAAGTTGCCCACCCATTCGCCGTCAGCGCCCTCGGTTGCCAAGGCGATGCGCTCGGTAGCGGCCTCGGTGACTTCGCCAGTCTCAGGATCTACCTGCAAGGAAACCTTGCCCAAAGTGGTGCCGTACTGGTGGGACTGGATCACCGGGCGGCCCGCGATTTCGCAGTCGTAGGACTGGTGGGTGTGGCCCGAGAAGATCGCGTCGATCTCGTTGCTGGCCTCGCGAACGAGCTCGCCATAGGCGCTGTCTTCTTCGGCAATATCTGCGCACTGATCGCCAGCGGAACCGTTGTGGGTCAGCAGCACCACTACATCTGCCTCGCCGTTCGCTTCATCGCCATCGGAGAGCTGCTCAGCTACACGGTTCGCTGCTTCCAGTTCGCTGCCGAAATCCAGGTCGGCGATGCCAGCTGGGGAAACCAGTGAAGGCATGTCTTCGGTAACGGTGCCAATGAAGCCCACGGAAATACCGGAGATCTCGCGGATCGCGTATTCCTGGAGGGCAGGAGCCGTGGTGCCCTTTTCATAGACATTGGCGCCCAGTGCGAAGTCTGCGCCGTTGACACCGCTGGAATCGGCGTAGCTGTCGATGACGCGTCCGGTCAGGTCCGCGAATCCCTTGTCGAACTCGTGGTTGCCTACTGCCGAGACATCCAGGCCGCCAGCACCCAGGGCAGCGATGGTTGGTTCGTCATCCTGCGAGGCGGAAGCGAAGGTTGAGGCGCCGATGTTATCGCCGGCGGAGACGAATAGGGTGTTTTCGTTTTCTGCACGCATTCCATCTACAGCACCGGACAGCACAGCAGCGCCGGCAGAGCTTCTGTCAGCAGAAATGCGGCCATGGAAGTCATTGATGCCAACTAGATCAATGGTGACGGCTTCAGTACCCGCGGCTGGCGACAGGGAAGCACTCTGCGTGGATGTAGCCTGAGCTGTTGCGGCACCGGTGGCGGCCAGCGAAATCGTTGCCAGCGAAGCGAGACCGAGTTTTCTTATCTGCCTGAATGCAGGCATGGGTACTCCTAAAAGTGACGAGTGTGACAAGACATATGTCTATCGCATCTGAATGAACCTGTCGATGCTTTGGCGTTAAATTTAGGTGCAGAAGTACAAGTACTGTCGGTTATTCAACAGAAGCAACCTCCCAGCCATAGGCCAAGAGGTTGCTTCTGATTAGAGGAGTATGCAGTTATTGCTGACGCTTATGCCGCGGGTCACCTGCGGTGACGGTGGAAGTTCCAAGGATCGCACTCAGCAGAAGCATGGCTGCTCCAATGAACATGAGGGTGGAGACGACCCAGCAGGCAGTGGCTGCCTCGCGCTGCGTGGTGGTCAGTGCAAAACTGAAGATGCACACGCTGGAAACCAGTAGGAGGACTCCGGGGATTCGTGTCTTCATCATGCGCCCTTGCAGTAGAGGATCAGGCCAAGCCATCGCAGAACATAATCGCTAACGTGTTGAATAATATCCATTTTGCCACAAGTCCATCGATTTGACGATAAGCCTTAAGGTGGATGTTTCCGTGCGATGTCCTGCGTACGGCTATGAGGGCCGGCGAAGCTGCCTGACTGCTAGATGCAGGATTTGAGGATGTTCCCGATCGCGGTGTGCTCTGCCTTGGTCATCCAAACGTCGTATTTGGCTTTTACCTGGGTCTGCCGCGAGACGTAAGTGCAACGGAAGCTCTTGTTGGGTGGCAATCATGATGCCGCGTCCTTGTCGCCTTTGGAAGCATTAGTGGGGCCATCGGAAGCCAGCAGGTTCAGCGGGTCATTGGCAAATTCCAAGCGGATCTCGGCATCCCAGCGCTGCGCGCCCTTTTGCCAGGAATCGGACAGGGCGACAACATGGTCGATTTGCACGGAGGTGCTGGTGCCTTGGCCGCGCTTGAATTCGATGGTCTTGCCCGTGTAGGGATCATCGAACGTTCCGCTCAATACAACGCAGGGTCGCGTGGCCGGTTTATATGTCACGTCCACCAAATCGCGCGAGAGGATGTCGTTGCGCGCATCGCATCCATTGCGGTCCGGATCTTTCCATCCCTTGCCGAATTCCGCTCTGTCGTAGCCGGTTTTTGGTGCGCGGCCTTTGACCGTAACTTCATTGAGCAGTTCAAGGGATTCTGCGTAGATATCACGTTGTTCTGCGGTGCTTGGCGTCGGTGCGGCTTGGGCATCAGGAAGGGGCGGGAACTCAATGGTCTCCAATGAAGAGCACGAGCTCAGAACCAGGGTGGACAGGAGGGCGAACAAAGATAAGGTGCGGCGCAGCGAACGCATGCGGTAGTACTACTCCTAAGGTGGCTGGTGCTTGAGCTAGAAGATGCTCTGACTTGAACTATAGGCAGTGGAGCGGACCATTTAGCCGTCCATGATCCGTGTTGTGGCGTGAGGTCGGATGTACCGGCTTCAAGGAATGCTGCTACTCGAGCTCAGAAGAGCCCAGACCTGGAAAATCGTGTTCGAAATAGTCCAAGATCTTCTGGGTTGCGTAGTAGTCCAGAAGGTGGGCAGTGGTGAGCGGGAAGACGCTGCCGCTCTGCACCGATGGCAGCTGGGCTAGTGATTCATCCGAGGTAAATGCCGTGGTCGCTTTCTTGTTTGCGGCCAAGAGGAAGGTGGCATCTCCAGTGAGCGTTGCTGGCAGATCCCTGTAGCTGACGAAACTGAAATCTTCCCTTGGCTGTGTGGAAGTGTCGAACTTCTTTGGCGTGGATACCACCGTGAAGCCGAGTCCTCTGAACAGCTGCGCATGCGGCCCGGTGGTTTTAGCGATCGGGGATATGCCATGGGCTGCGTAGGAAATGATTGAAGCCGTGGTTCCGGATGGGATTGCCAGCATGCTTCTCAGTGCTGAAACCCGTTCGTTAATGGCTGCAGTGTTCTGCTGTGCTCGTTCTTCGGTACCAGTGGCTTCCCCGAGCAACTTTGAAAGTTCGTTCCAGTCCTTATCTGCGTAGTCCACGACAATGGTTGGTGCAATCTTCCTCAGCGCACCTACGTTGTCGACTTCGGAGTCTGCTCCTGTTGCCGCCACGATGATGAGGTCGGGTTTCTGGTCCTCGATTTCTTCCAGATCGAACTTCCCGATCTCGTAGAGCGGATCAACTTTGCGGTCCGAGGCAACATCAGCCCAATGCTTGAAGAAACCGTCGCCATCGGTATCAGGCCCCGCCGGCGCCGTTGCGCTGGCAATGACCGGCGCGTCCAGGGCCAGCAGTGAACCCGTGAGTCCTACCGAGGTCGAGACGATACGTTCAGGTTTTGCCGGGATCCGTATGGGGTCATGCATTGAATCAGTCAAGGTGCGTGGCCAATGCCCGGCTTCAAATGCCGCGGTGCCCGCATCTCTCCCTTGCTCGTCAGGTAACGCCGCGCAAGAGCCAAGGGAAAAGGCCAAGATGCCAAGGCACAAGGCAACTGCGATTCGGGACAAGCTGGGACGCACTAGGATTCTCCTGGGCCGACGGCCAGAAAATGGCTAGGCGGCATTGAACGGCAATGAATTACTGGAAGTCTTTCCGAACCTATTTTATGTTCCCCAGACACGGGCCCGTGCGCTGGTACAAGAACAAAAGGAATCAGAGTGGCATCGCAAACGGTTATTTCCTGCACAGGGTGGAGCCTTCAGGGAAAGCTGGCTTCCCCTCAAGCAGCGAGTGGGTGAAGGCGACAAGATCTTCATTGAGTGCCGAGTCTGCCCCGACGAGCGGCATGTGGTCCAGTCCGGAGTACTCGAGGTAACCAATCTGGGCATCCGGGGTGCAAGAACTTCTGAAGAACTCGCGCTGCATCGAGGGCAAGACCAATGAATCAGCAGCGCCCTGGGCAATGAACGCCGGGTAGCCCGCCGGAACGATGGACGAATTGCGTTTCAGCACCGAGTGCAGCTGGCCGTCGAGAGCCTCGGAACTGAGAATCGGTTCGAAGAGCTGGCTGGCCTGGGCCAAGCCGGTCAGCGCGCCCGTACCGGAAAAGCAATTCTGGGATAGCTGGTTTACCGCCATGCGAGAACGGGTCGTCAACCGCTCGTCGATGCCCAGATCCGGATACAGCTGGTTCCAGCTGGCGGCAATGTAGCTGGAAATGATTTTTCCCGCCGCGGTATCAGCAACCGACTCGGCCAATTCCGGAAGGTTGGTTGCCGGGGCCATGGCGGCGATGCCGAGAATCTCCAGGTTCGGAGCGTAGTCCCCGGCGGCTTCAGCCGTAGCCAGAGCCGCATGCCCGCCCTGGGAATGGCCCCACACTACGCTGGACTGTCCTAGCCGGACTCCTCGTGAATGCAGGTCTTGCAGCTGACCTGCAGCAAGAGTCGCGTCAAGCACCGCGTACGCCTCGGCAGCCGGAATCAAATAGGGATGAGGGCCGGCGGTGCCCAAGCCGACGTAATCGGTAGCGACTACTGCCCATCCGCCAGCCAACATGGTTTCACGGGCAGCAGCTGGACCATCATCATAAGGATTCGGTCCCATGGACAGCGCGCACTGGGACATGACGCCCTTGGTCCCATTGGCCCATGAGATGACAGGTAGGGTTCCCGTGGCGGACTCGGCCACGGTCACCACGCCCGAAGCTATTGCAGGAGAGCCATCGTGACCTTGCGTCGTATACAGAATTCGCCAGGCGAGAGTGTTCGGCGGAGTGCTCTTGGCCAGCGGTTCCGCGCGCAGCAACTGGCCATGGGCAGCAGGAACGCTAGCTGGCGGCAAATAGAAATCATCCGCGGCGGCCGTATCGCTTTGGCTATGCAGAAAAGCGGTGATCGTTCCGAGTCCGAGCACGGCGACGAGGCCAATGGCGCTCAATCCTGTCAGGCTAGCGCTACGCGCAGCGCGGAGCCAGCCAGGAATTGCCGGAAGGCGAGGCCGGAGAAAAGACCACAAGCAGTGGACTCCCAAAAGGAATAACCAGCCGCCGAAAGCGACGCCGAGCACCCACAAGGAAAGCCTGGGCCAAAACATCACCAGAGCCGCGCCAAAGACACCGGCAAGTGCTGTGAGAGCGCCGCGGAAGGAATGCTGCCGCTGCCCGCGGAGCACCGCTGCAAGTCTGAGCACTCCGCCCAGGAGAAGAACCAGTGAAGTCGCCAAAGCCAGGACCGGCAAGCTGGCGCGATGCCAGAGCGGGAGGGCGACCCCGCTGAGCGCCAGCAGGCCGCCAGAAAGCATCACTGGCCAGCGGCGAACGGAGTCCTGTTGAGCCTCGGCAAGGCGCACCAGGCCCGCAATCAACAGGCCAGCGCCCAGCAGCCAAATAATCAGCCGGACCGCGCTCGCCGAGTTGAGCATCAGGACGAGTCCGAGGGCAATCAGCAAAACACCGCCGAGAAAGCGCGCGAAGTTGCTGGTGCTATCGGGCTGAGCCATGGACACTCCTCGGATAACCAGTGCGGATGCGATGCTTCCAAGGTTATCCGGAGTTAAAGAGCTTGTCCCTGTGCGTGCCGTTGTGATGCTGCGGATCACTCTGATCCAGCTTTTAGCGGCGTAATCTCCCCTCGCGCAGGGTCCAGTAAGAGGAAATGTGGGAGGAACGCTTGTCGAGGTGCCAGTGCCGCGCAACTTGGCTGATCTCTTTGACCGTGGAACGCTCGGCATGAGCGATTAGCCCAAGCCGCAGATGGGGCAGCGGCAAGGAACGGAGCTCATCGGCCAGCAGTGAGCTGCGGCCCGCCGGAACGCCGTCACGCGGCAGCCAGCGTAAATCAACGCCTGGAGGATGTTTCACGTCAAACATTGCGTTCTGATCGGCAACTTCGAGCAACGCTAGACCGCGCGCATCCGAGGGCAATGCTTCGAGGGCTTTGCAGATCGCCGGGATGCCTGCTTCATCCGCGGCCAGCACGTAGTAGTCGGCATTCAGCGACAATGATGACTTGCTCCGTGAGGGGGAAATAACCAGTGGGTCCCCGGGCTGCGCTGTCCCGGCCCAATGGCCAACAGTCCCAGGCTCCCCATGAACTACGAAGTCGATCGCTATTTCCGGCACAACCGCGTTGATCCAACGTATCGTGTACGACTTGGAACGCGGAACCTGGTCGCGGGGCAGGCGCTGCCGCAAGGCGCGCAGATCATAGGGAGGCTCTAATCCGAGGGCGGGGTCAGCGGCAAAGACTTTCACGTATTCATCAATCGCCCCGTTGGAACGGTAGCCATCCAGATCGGGGGCGCCGGCAATGATGCGCACCATCTGGGCGTTCAGCTGTTCTACCCGGGTGATGGTCAGAATGTGCTGATCCACCTTTTCCCTTGGCGGATCCAGATATCCCAAGGCGGGGGTGTGCTGGGCCAAGGGCTCCTCGTAGGTTTCCGAGTAGCTGCGCGTCTGCGCAGGAGCAAATGGCTGCGGGGCAAGCTGCTGCGCGGGCCCCTGCGCCGTTGAGTGGTGGTAGTGCTTGAACGAGGTGCGCAGTGTCTTATCCAGGACTTTGCGTGCCGCGGTGAGTGCCGCCGCGGCGCCGGCACGTTCGGCAGCGGCCAGCAATTCGTCGGTTTCCTGCTCGTTGAGCACAGAGCTGTTGCCGATGTTCCGGTACAGCTGCTCTTTGGCCATCGCGTATCCTGCCTTTGCCCCGGCCTTTTCGGCCTGAGCGAGGATTTCCAGGGTGAGCCCTTCCCTTGGCGTCACCGTGTACTGCGGACCGTAGCTCTTGTACTTGTGGTGCTTAGACATGGTGTGCCCCTAACCCGGCCGGTGTGGGCACCAGCCTGTATGCCTGAGTATGGGGTATATCCGGCGTGGAAAACAAGTAATTTCAAGCTGGAGGGCAGGAAGTGTTCAAGGCCTGGGGTTCGTGCCATTTCCAGCGCGGAATTCCGGGGATTATTCGATATCCGATTCATTCGACATGGGGCATATCCGGTCACTAAAATCAGCTTCATGTCTGATACCTTGCCACCGTGCCCTGACTGCTCCAGCGAGTACACCTACGAAATGGATGCCCTGCTTGTCTGCCCAGAGTGCGCACATGAATGGAACGCTGAGGCCGAAGTAGCCGAAGCTGTCGAAGCAGTGATCAAGGATGCTGTCGGCAATGAGCTGCAGGACGGAGATACCGTCAGCATCACCAAAACCATGAAGGTCAAGGGCGCGCAGAGTGCGCTGAAGGCTGGAACCAAGGTGCGCAATATCCGCTTGGTCCAAGGCTCTGGCGACCATGATATCGCCGCCAAGGTGGACGGCTTCGGCCAGATGGAACTGAAGTCTTCCATCGTCAAGAAGATCTAGGCGTTCCGCCCGCAGTTCCTCAGGCTCCCAGCATCTACGGATGGTGGGAGCCTTTAGTGTTCCATGCTGCTTGGCACGTGCCACGGCATGCAAGGTGCTCGGCTGCGCCGCCGGCGGGAATCCTCAGGCCATGGGCTAGGCGGCAGAAGAATCCTGCTGGCTCTTCTTCTTGGCGTACGAACGGGCCGCCCGCACGCGATCACCGCAACGCGTGGAGCACCAATGCCGGCGGCCATGGGTCTTGAGCAGGTAGCGGGTGCATGGCTCGGCTTCGCATTGGGCCAGCAGGCCCGCTTCTTCGCTGCTCAGAAGTGCTGCGGCGTCCTCGGCAAGTCGCGACATGGCGTGCTCGGTCAATTGCGTGGCGGGGTGTTCCAATGCGCGGAAGAATCCCTTGCCTGGCTCATGGTGCAGCAATGGGGTGCTCGGTGCTGCCAGCAGTGCGGCGTTGATGCCCTGCAGCACTTCCCGGGCCACGGGTGTGCCCGTGGCGATGGCATGGAAAGCTTTCCTGATCTGGCTGCGAAGGGTGACCAGCCGATTCTGGCAATAGCTTTGCAGCGCCGCTTCCTGGGGCACGAGACCCCGCACGATGAGCCATTGCGTGGTGTCCGCCGGGCTAGCCAGCGCGTCGAAGCTCTTGCCGCCAGGCAGCTGGATTTCGCTGTTGGCCAGATCGATGCTGCAGTGCTGCGCGGTTCCGGGGCTCGGGGGAAGGGGCATCTGGGACATGTTCCTCATGGTATCAGTATTGCTTTACCGTGATCACCTGCTAGTGTGTATATCACGGTAAAAAGTAGAAATAACATGAGAAAAGAGGTTGGCCTTGCAGCCAGTGCCACGATTCGGCTCCGCTCCCTTCGCCCTGTCGGTTCACACCGGAGGCGGACCCGGTGTAGGGCAAACCGCCCAAGATGGCCTGCAGGACACCATCGATATCGCCAAGGCTGCGGATCAATCCGGATATCACCGTTTCTGGATGTCCGAGCACCATGCCATGCCCGCGCTGTCCGTGGCATCGCCGCTGCTGATGATGGCCCGGCTCACCGCCGACACCCAGCGGATCAGGTTGGGCGCGGGCGGAGTGATGCTGCCCAACCATGCGCCGCTGGTGGTTGCGGAGCAGATCGGCATGCTCGAAGCGCTGGCTCCCGGGCGCATCGACCTGGGAGTCGGGCGCGCGCCAGGAACCGATGGGGCCACCGCGGCCGCGTTGCGCCGCGGAACCGGAGCCAACGAAACCTTCGACGAGCAACTGGCCGAGCTGGTGGGATTCCTGAATGATGATTTCCCCGCAGGGCACCCCTACAGCGAAGTCCATGCAGTGCCCGGCCCGTGGCAGAACGAGCAGAACCGCCTGCCCGCACCGGAAACGCAGACCCCGTTGTGGATCCTGGGCTCCTCGCCGTATTCGGCGCAGCTGGCCGCGCGGCTGGGCCGGCCCTACGCCTTCGCCTTGCAGTTCGGCGATGCCGATATCGACACCGCGCTGCGCATCTACCGCGAGAACTTCGTGCCTTCGGCAGTGCTCGACCGTCCGTACGTGCTCATCAGCCAAAGCGTCATCGCGGCCGAGGATCCAGAATACGCCCGTGCCGAGGCCTCGACCATGGCGATGGCCATGCTGCGGATGTTCAAGCGTGAACCCTTTGCACTGCTATCCGCCCAGGAGGTCGCAGGATATCCGGCCACGCTCAATGAGCGAGCGATCATTGACATGTACACCAACCGCACCCTGGCCGGCACGCCTTCCGAAGTGGCCCAGCGCCTGGAAGCGCTGCAGCAGTGGACCGGAGCGGATGAGTTGATGATGGTCCTTGGCAGCCACACCCCTGGCGCAGCGGTGCAAACCGTGCAGCTCATGGCCCAGCACTACCGGCCGGCTAAATAAAACCTGAAACACCCGGTGCCGTATGGCGCCATCTCGACACATCGGAAAGAGGAACTCACTATGTCCGCACCACGCAGAGCACTAATCGTCATCGACGCACAGCAGGAATACTTTGATGGCCTGCTGCAGATCCAGTACCCGGATCGCGAGCAGTCGGTAGCCACCATCGCCAATGCCATGGACGAAGCGGCAAAGGCCGGGATCCCGGTGGTTGTCGTGCAGCACCAAGCGCCCGAGGGATTCCCCGTCTTCGCCCCGGAATCCGCTACCTATGCCCTGCACCCGCAGATCCAGGATCGGATGGAAGCTGCAGAGCACCAATTCTCCAAGAACTATGCCAGCATCTTCGCGGGTACAGGCCTGGAAGAGTGGCTTCGCGAGCGTGAAATCACCACGTTGACCCTGGTGGGCTACATGACCAATAACTGCGTGATCGGTTCTGCCGCGGCTGCCGAACCGCTGGGGTTCGCCGTGGAAGTGCTCTCCGATGCTACCGGCGCGATCGACATTGTCAACGCTGCCGGTTCCATCCCCGCCCAGCAGGTGCATGAAACCCTGATGGCCGTGCTGAATTCCAGCTGGGCTGCGGTGGCCCCGACCGCTACCTGGATCGAGGCAGTGGCCTCGGGTGCTGCACTGCCCGGCGATAACCTCATCGAATCAGCTGCTCGTGGCCGTGCCGGCCAATAGCCTGGTGAGCGTCCTGTAACTGGCGGATCGCATCTTGTAGAAGGTGTGGTCCGCCATTTTTCATCTCCGGGCTGTCCGGGCAAAGGTTGACGCAAGCGGCCTGCGCGAACAAGACTCGTGCTAGGACAAGGCGGCAACAGCTAGGAGTTCATCGTGGGTTCAGCAAGCGCGGACGGACAACTCGACGCGATCATCATCGGGTGGGGCAAAGGCGGCAAGACCCTGGCAGGCACCCTGGCCCGGGCCGGGCAGCGGGTGGCGTTAATCGAGCAGTCCACCCAGATGCATGGCGGTACCTGCATCAATATCGGTTGCGTGCCGACCAAGGCCTTGATCCACGATGCCGAATCCCGCGATGGCGCCGGATACGACCAGCAGGTCTTCCAAGCCGCCGTCCAGCGCCGGGACAAGCTCACTGCCATGATGCGCGCCAAGAATTTCTCCATGCTCGACGACCTGGAGTCGGTGCTGCTGGTCAACGGCAAGGCCGCGTTCACCGGACCTCGAAGCGTCAGGGTCACTGCCGGTTCCGATGAGCTGGAGCTGAGCGCGGCGAAGATTATCATCAACACCGGCGCGCTACCTGCGATCCCGGACATCGAAGGAGCGCAGATCGGCGGGCGGGTGCATGACTCCACAACGATCCAGCATGCCCAGCTGCCCAAGACCCTGGCTGTGGTGGGCGGGGGATATGTCGGCATCGAGTTCGCCTCCATGTTTGCCCAGTTCGGATCGAAAGTCACCGTGCTGGATCGCGGAAGCCGTGCACTGTCCAAGGAAGACCCGGATGTGGCCCGGGAAGTCCAGGCCTGCCTGGAAGATGCCGGAGCCGAGATCATCAGTTCGGCTTCGGTGCGTTCGATCAGCCAGGACGAGCAAGGCGCCACCGTCAGCTACGAGCGTCGGGGCGAGGTGCACCAGCTGCAGGCGGATGCCGTGCTGATTGCGCTTGGGCGCGTGCCGAATACTGCCGGTCTGGGGCTGGAAGCCGCCGGGGTCCAGACGGGCTCCCGCGGGGAAGTCGCGGTTGACGAGTTCCTGGCCACCAATGTCGAGGGCATCTATGCCCTGGGCGATGCCAACGGCGGACCCCAGTTCACCTATGTCTCGCTCGATGACCACCGGGTCTTGGCCAGCCAGTTGCTGGGAGACGGAACACGCAGCACCAAGGACCGGGTTGCTGTTCCGTACACCATCTTCACCACCCCGCCGCTGGCTCGCGTCGGCTTGAGCGAGGAGCAGGCTGAACAACAGGGGCTGCAGGTCAGGATCGCGGTGAAGAAAGTTTCCGAGATCGCCGCCATGCCACGCCCTAAGATCGTGGGCGACCCGCGGGGCATCATCAAGTTCGTTGTCGATGCGCGCAGCGAGAAGATCCTCGGAGCGGCGCTGATGCACGTGGACTCCCAGGAAGTGGTGAATCTGGTGGCGCTGGCCATGCGGCAGCGAATGACTGCCGCTGCACTGCGCGACCAGATCTTCACCCATCCCTCGTCCACCGAAGCGCTGAACGAGGTGCTAGCGCAGCTCGGCTGAGGCCTGGATCTGGGCGGCGTCGATGAGCGCTGCGAGCTCGGCCCGCGGCTTGTTCGCGCCGAAGGCAGGCTGGCCAGGCTGCAGGCGCAAGCCTTCAGCCAGGGAGCCTATCGGCAGCGGGTCAAAGCCGAAATCATCAACGATCCGGGCTGCCTGGTCAACGTCGGAGTCCAGATCGCCGGCCAGCGCGATGGCCTTGCGGCGCTCGGCGCCGGCTGGACGGGACTCGTCCTCGAGGTCGTGGTAGCCCATGTGGTTGAAGGCCTTGACGACCCGCGAACCTGGCAGGAACTCCTGGATCAAATTGCTGGTGGAGACCTGAGGGCCGTTCAGGTCCTCGCGGATGCCATCCGTTTCCCACCAGTAGTTCATGGCGTCGATGACCAGCTTGCCTTCGAGCTCGGCAACCGGGATATTCCGGTACTTGCCCAGCGGCAGGGCCAGTATGGCAATGTCGGCTTCCCGCGCGGCGGTTGCCGGATCCACGGCCAGCGCGCCCGGAGTCAGGATCTCGATGGTCAGGGCAATGGCGCCGGGGTCGCCGGAGCCGGCGATGAGCACCTTGTAGCCGGCCTGCAAGGCGCGGCGGGCAAGAACCGTGCCGATCTTTCCAGCGCCGAGGATGCCGATGGTCTGCTGTGTCATTTTCTCTCCTTCAGGCATGTCTTCGAATCCGGGTCTAGCTCTCGGAAAGCATTTCGCGTACCAGCGGGATGACCTTTTCGCCGTAGAGTTCCACGGCACGCAAGCGGGCGCCAACTTCTACCGCGCCGCCGGAGTAGATCAAATCGAAACGGCCGATATCCAGGGTCTTGAGGGTCTTGGCGATCTTGCGGGCCACGGTTTCCGGCGAGCCGACGTATAGCGAGCCTTCGCTGATCTCGTGCTCGAATTCACCGCGGCCCATTGGGCTCCAGCCACGGGACGCGCCGATGCGGTCACGCTGCTCCTTGTAGGCGTCGAACATGTGCTCGCGGGCCAACTCGTCGGTATCTGCCACGAAGCCAGGGGAGTGCAGGCCCACCGGCAGGGTTGGGTGCCCGAACTGGTCGTTGGCCCGGCGGTACAGGTCGATGTAGGGTGCGAAACGCTCGGGGGAGCCGCCGATGACTGCGAGCATCATGCGCAATCCGTAGTGCGCCGTGCGGATGACCGACTGCGGGGAACCGCCCACTCCCACCCAGGTGTTCAGGCGGCCGGACTCGGTCTTCGGGAAGACTTCCATGTCGGTCAGCGCTGCACGCTTGGTTCCCTGCCAAGTCACCGGCTTTTCGTCGAGCAGCTTGTGGAACAGGTCGATCTTCTCGTCGAAGAGCAGTTCGTAGTCAGCCATGTCATGGCCGAACAACGGGAAGGACTCGGTAAAGGAGCCGCGGCCCAGCATGACTTCGGCACGGCCGTTGGACAATGCATCCACAGTAGCGAAGCGCTGGAAGACGCGGACCGGATCGTCGGAAGACAGCACGGTCACGCCGGATCCGAGGCGGATCCGCTCGGTCGCCGTGGCAATGCCCGCCAGAACAGTCTCGGGGCTGGAGATGGCGTATTCGGGGCGGTGGTGCTCGCCGACAGCGATCACATCGACGCCGGCCTGATCGGCCGCGATGGCTTCCTGGACCGTGGCGCGGATGCCCTGGGCATGGGTTACCAGCTTGCCTGACTTGTCGCTGGGTACGTCGCCAAAGGTGTCGAGGCCGAATTCGATGTTCTCGAAGGCGTTCATTGCGTGCTCCCTGTAGTCCAGAACTTTGTTGATGCATCAATCATGACTTAAAGTTATTGACGTGTCAACTATATCCGGAAATTGCGCCTCGACCGGTCTCCAGCCCAGCCGCACAGGCGCCAGAACGCATCGGACTCGGGGCTGGAGCAGACCTTGGAGCACTGCTTAGCGCCACATCATCCAGGCATGCAAAACGGCGGCTCTCCTCGATGAGGAGAACCGCCGTCCAGGGGTGGGCCAGAAACTAGCCGAAGTACTTCTTCATGGTGCCCTCGGAAGCCTCGCGCAGCTCGTCCACCGATACGGTGAACTCGCCCTGGACTTCCAGGGCGCCGGACTGCGCATCGACAATGCCCATGCGGGCCACGGTGACACCGCGGGCGCTGGTCATGTCGTTGAAGCGGACCTCTTCGCTGCGTGGAACGGCAACCAAGGCGCGTGCCTGGGACTCCGAGAACAGCGCGGTGAAGGAATCGATGCCGTCACGCTGCTTGATCTCGTCCAGGGCCACGCGGGCACCGACGCCGTAGCGCAGGACCATCTCGGACAGCGCTGCAAGCAGGCCGCCCTCGGACAGGTCGTGCGCGGCGTCGATCATGCCATCGCGGCTGGCATTGATCAGGATTGCGCCCAGTGCCTTCTCGGCTGCCAGGTCGACCTTTGGCGGCAGGCCGCCGAGGTGGCTGCGCAGGTTGGCGAACTCCGAGCCGTCCAGCTCATCGGCGGTGGTGCCGATCAGGTAAATGGCCTGGCCGTCGGCCTCTTCGCGCCAGCCCGAAGGGGTGCGGCGGGCGACGTCGTCGAACTTGCCCAGGGTCGCCACCACAGGCGTCGGGTGGATGGCCTTGTCGCCGGTCTGGTTGTACAGCGAGACATTGCCGCCGGTGACCGGTACGCCGAGCTCCATGCACGCATCGGACAGGCCGCGGATGCCCTCGGCCAGCTGCCACATGACGTCGGGGTCCTCCGGGGAACCGTAGTTCAGGCAGTCCGAAACCGCCGCAGGGATCGCACCGGAGGTGGCGACGTTGCGGTAGGACTCGGCCAGCGCCAGCTGGGCGCCGGCATACGGGTCCAGGTAGGTGTAGCGGCCGTTGGCATCGGTGGCGATGGCCACGCCGAGTCCGGTGGACTCGTCGATGCGGACCACGCCGGCATCATCCGGGGCGGCCAGCGCGGTGTTGCCGCCGACGTAGCGGTCGTACTGGTTGGTGATCCAGGACTTGTCGCACATGTTCGGGCTGGCGATCAGCTCCAGGGCGGCGGCCTTCAGCTCTTCGCCGGTAGCTGGCAGGTTGGCGCCGGCTTCCGAGGACTTGAAGGTGTCAGCCTGCAGCGCATCCTGCCACTGCGGGCGGGCATACGGGCGGTCGTAGACCGGGCCGTCGTGGGCGACGGTCTTCGGGTCCACGTCCACGATGACTTCACCATTCCAGGTGATGATCAGCCGATCGGTGTCGGTGACCTCGCCCAGCCAGGAGTACTCCACGTTCCACTTGGCCATGACGGCCTCGAACGCTTCGATGTTCTGCGGGGTGACTACGGCCATCATGCGTTCCTGGGACTCCGACATCAGGATTTCGCCCGGTGTCAGGGTGGAGTCGCGCAGCAGCACGTTGGTCAGCTCGACCTGCATGCCGCCTTCGCCGTTGGAAGCCAGTTCGCTGGTGGCGCAGGAGATGCCTGCGGCGCCCAGGTCCTGGATGCCCTCGACCAGCGAGGCCTTGAACAGTTCCAGGCAGCACTCGATGAGCACCTTCTCGGCGAACGGGTCGCCCACCTGCACCGCAGGGCGCTTGGAGGGCTTGGTGTCGTCGAAGGACTCCGAGGCCAGCACCGACGCGCCGCCAATGCCGTCGCCACCGGTGCGCGCACCGAAGAGCACGACCTTGTTGCCCACGCCCGAGGCATTGGCCAGGCGCAGATCCTCGTGGCGCAGTGCGCCCACGGCCAGTGCGTTGACCAGCGGGTTGCCCTGGTAGATCGGGTCGAAGACGGTTTCGCCGCCGATGTTCGGCAGGCCCAGCGAGTTGCCGTAGCCGCCGATGCCCGAGACCACGCCGTGCACGACGCGCTGCGAGTCCTCGTGGTCGATCGCGCCGAAACGCAGCGGATCCATCACGGCGATCGGGCGGGCGCCCATGGAGATGATATCGCGCACGATGCCGCCGATGCCGGTAGCGGCACCCTGGTACGGCTCGACGTAGGAAGGCGAGTTGTGGGACTCGATCTTGAAGGTCACGGCCCAGCCGTCGCCCAGGTCGGTGACACCGGCGTTTTCGCCCATGCCGACCATCAGGTCCTTCTTCATTTCCGGGGTGACCTTCTGGCCGAACTGGCGCAGGTGGTTCTTGGTGGACTTGTACGAGCAGTGCTCGGACCACATGACCGAGTACATGGCCAATTCAGCGGCGGTCGGACGACGGCCCAGGATCTTCACGATCTCGGCGAACTCGTTGTCCTTCAGGCCCAGCTCTGCCCATGGCAGTTCTACATCCGGGGTGCCCGCTGCGTTATCGACGGTGTCGATATTGAATTCCTTAGTGGCTTCCTGGCTCACTTTTTGCCTCCAACAAGGTGGGTCAGAACGCTGGTGAAGAATGCCAGCCCGTCGGTGCCGCGGTGGTCCGGGCCGAAGCCGGCCTCAATGGCGTGCTCCGGGTGCGGCATCAGGCCGACAACGTTGCCGGCCTTGTTGCTCACGCCGGCGATCGAGCGGCGCGAGCCGTTCGGGTTCCAGCCCACGTAGGAGAACGCGATGCGGTTTTCCGCTTCGAGCTCGTCCAGGACCTTCTCGTCGGCCACGTACTGGCCATCCTGGTTCTTCAGCACGATGGTGATTTCCTGGCCTGCTTCGAAGCCGTTGGTCCACGCGGTCTGGTTGTTCTCCACGCGCAGCAGCTGATCGCGGCAGATGAACTTCAGGTGGTCGTTCTTGATCATCGATCCGGGCAGCAGGTGCGACTCGGTGAGGATCTGGAAACCGTTGCAGATGCCCAGCACGGGCAGCTTGGCATCGGAGTTCGCGGCATCTGCGATCTTCGCCATCATCGGTGCGAAGCGGGAGATCGCGCCGGCGCGCAGGTAGTCGCCGTAGGAGAAACCGCCGGGGATCACCACGGCGTCGACATCCTGCAGGTCGGTGTCGGCGTGCCACAGGGACACCGCTTCGGCACCGGCTGCGCGCACGGCGCGAGCGGCGTCGCGGTCATCGAGGGTGCCCGGGAAGGTCACCACGCCGATGCGCGCTCCGGAAAGTTCAGTGCTTGGCGTTGAATAGTCGCCAATCAGGGGAAGTTCGGCGCTCATTAGTCTTCGAATACCTCGACGTTGACGACATCTTCGATCACCGGGTTGGAAAGCAGGGTTTCTGCAGCCTCGCGAGCCTGGGCGAGGATTTCTTCGGTCACCTCGCCGTCCACTGACAGTTCAAAGCGCTTGCCCTGGCGGACAGCTTCGAAGGAGGTGAAGCCTAGGCGGGGAAGAGCTCCCGCGATGGCCTTGCCCTGAGGGTCAAGGATTTCTGGCTTGAGCATGACATCTACAACGATGCGGGGCATCCGGCATATCTCCTGTTGGCGAGGTTAAGTTAAATGCCACACGGAGATGCCGTCTCACACCAGGGGGATTTGGCGCTCCGCGAGCTTGCCCTCATAGTCTACCCGTGAATGTGATGGGGAAAACGTCCCTGTGCGCGATAGCACCGATATCCTGCGGTTTAAGTCATGTGATCTTAGGCTCACGGGTTGTCGAAGCGCGCTCGACGCGTATGCTGAAACTGTGAAAAATGCTAGTCAAACCGTCTGCGCCTGCCGAGTCCTGGACGCTGCGAAGCTGTCCTACGAGAACTGCTGCAAACCCTTGCATGACGGAAGGGAAGACGGCTCCTTGCTGCCGCAGACCGCGGAGCAGCTGATGCGCTCACGCTACAGCGCCTTCGTGCTGGGGCTGTCGCAGTATTTGCTGGCGACCTGGCATGAGAGCACGAGGCCCAAGGAACTGGACTTGGATTCGCAGATGCGCTGGACCGGCTTGGAGATCATTTCAACCCGTGCTGGCGGCGCGGCGGCCTCCCGCGGGGTGGTTGAATTCGCTGCGTACTATCGCGACGGCCGGCATGAAGCGCAGCAGCATGAGGTCAGCACCTTCGTGAAGCAGGACGGCGCCTGGTTCTACCTCGACGCCCTCTAGGATTCAGCGCTTGGCTGCAGCCTGCAGCATGGTCAGCATCTGGCTCTGCTGGCGTTCACGCGCTAGCTTGAATGCATCCGAACCGGAGTGGTCCTCCAAATGCGGGTCCGCCCCGTTGATAATCAGCAAACGCGCGATGGTGATGGCATTGGCGGTGCCCTGGCCCAGGACAATGGTTTCGTGCAGGGCCGTCCAGCCCAGGTCATTAACCTGGTCTACCGGGATATCGGTGCGGAGCAACTGGCGCACGGCCTGAACCCGGCCATTCTCGCTGGCGACGGTCAAAGCGGTCCCGCCCATGCGATTCACCGCCGTGAGGTCGGCCCCGCCGTCAATGAGAAGCTTCAGCGTTTCAACCTGGCCATTGGCGCTCGCGCGCAGGAACGGCGACTCGTAGAAGTCATCCTTCTTGTCGGGATCCGAGCCTGCTTCGAAGAGGGTCTTGGCGATGGCAGGGTTCTTGTTGATGACTGCACGCATCAGCGCGGTGCGACCGGCCTCGTCCTGCGCGTCGAGGTCAGCTCCATCCTTGAGCGCCGCCTTGACGTCCTTCAGCTTGCCTCGATTCACTGCAGCGAACAGCTGCGTGGTGGCCTTGGACATTTCGGCCGCTGAACTGGGAAGCGCCTTGATGGAGGCACCAGTGTTGGCACCCGAGGCCAGGGGCGACAGCGATGTCTTGTAGCTTTCGGGCTTGGCCGGAGTGCCGGCGGGCTGCTTGGCTGAATTGCTCGGAGTCGTGGTGGGAGCAGTGGCATTGTTCCCGGTTGGAGCCGGAAGCGGGACGCTGGAGCTTGCTGCGGCCTTGCTCGGAGCGGGCAGGGATTTTTCGGTGGCACTGCTGGAAGACGGGGCGGGAACCGGGGTGGAAGAAACTTCATGAGCCTGGGGTGAAGAAGCGGCGCAACTCGTGCAGGCGCCGATCACGGCAGCAAGGGGGAGTGCAAGCAATGCAATGCCACGGCGATGCGTGGATAGCCCGGTATGAAGTGCCATCTGTCCTTTCGCGGTTAAACAACCCTTCCCCGTATGGCTTTCGCATCATGCAGGGATTCTGCTCAGTAACTTTTGATCAATTGCGAGCTTAGCGGCCAAAGCTGAAAATTTGCGGTCAATCAGCGCCA
Organism: Arthrobacter sp. JUb115; assembly: GCF_004365035.1. Classification (NCBI taxonomy): domain Bacteria; kingdom Bacillati; phylum Actinomycetota; class Actinomycetes; order Micrococcales; family Micrococcaceae; genus Arthrobacter; species Arthrobacter sp. JUb115. Next base: position 54,603 of record NZ_SOBS01000007.1, read on the forward strand.
AGATTTCTCTGTGCTCGGTGCCGGCCGATCTTCGCTAAAATCATAAGCACCATGGAATGCCTTTACTTTTCTGCCTCCCGTTGCCGCTCATGCACCTTGATGACGGTGCCTTACGCCCAGCAACTGCAATCTAAGGTAGCGGATTGCCAGCAGCTGCTGGCCGGCTTCCCAGGCCTGGAATTCCTTCCGCCCCAAGCCAGTAGCGAACAGGGCTTCCGCAACAAAGCCAAAATGGTCATTTCCGGAACCACCGGCCAGCCGACCATCGGCATCCTGGATGCCGACGGCCACGGTGTCGATCTGCGCAACTGCGGAGTCATCGCAGCACCGCTACGTGCCGTATTCCCGGTCATCGAGCAGTTCATTCATGATCTGAAGCTCATTCCCTACGACGTTCCCAAGCGCAAGGGCGAACTCAAGCATGTGATTCTCACCCTGTCGGATACCGGTTCGGTGATGGTCCGTTGGGTATTGCGCACCAAGAAGCATTTTGTGGCACTGCGTGATTCGCTGCCGCAATTCCTTGAGCAGCTTCCACGCCACAGCGTGGTGTCGGTGAACTTCTTGCCTGAGCACAAGGCAGTGCTGGAAGGCGAAGAAGAAATCATTCTTACCCGCCGAACCACCTTGGAATTCGGGCTGAACGGCGTACCGATGCACCTGCGCCCCCAGGGCTTCTTCCAGACCAACAGCGAGATCGCTGCCGCCTTGTACCGGCAGGCCCGCCAATGGATCAACGATGCCAACCCCGAAAGCGTTTGGGATCTGTACAGCGGGGTGGGTGGTTTCGCACTGCATTGCGCTACCGAGGACCGTACCGTGTACGGCATCGAGACCAGCGGGGAAGCCGTTGAATCGGCAAAGACCAGCGCCAAGACCATGGAGCTGGATGACATCCATTTCAGGGTCCAAGACGCAACCGAATTCGCGCTGGGTGCCGGCTGGGCGCCAGAGGCGGTAATCGTGAATCCTCCGCGCCGCGGTATCTCCGCAGAGCTATCGAAGTGGCTGAACGAGTCCGATGTCCAGCACATCATTTACTCCAGCTGCAACGCGAAGTCACTGGCCAGGGACCTGGAGCGTTTGGAGAACTACGCTCCGCAGCAGGCTCGCGTCATGGACATGTTCCCGCAGACCAGCCACTACGAAGTCATCGTGAAGCTGGAGCGCAAGGCCGCCTAGCGATCCAGGGTTGCGGTGCGTCGGTCAAGGCGGCCGACAATCTCGTCAACGATGTGCGGGTCGATATTCGGTTCGCGGCGGGCCTTGAGCAGCTCGTCGCGGGCGGCTTCCAGGGCGATGGCCTGGATCGAATCGGCCTTGGCGATCACCGCGCGAATCTGCGTGTACTTTTCGTCCGAGATCGCATCGTGCGGATCCGGGTCCTTGGCCAGGATGGTATGCAGCGAGTTCATGCGCCGGCGCACTGCCTGCTGGTAATTCTCCGGCAGCTCTTCGAGCTGCACGTTCTTGCGCAGCGCCGCCAGTGCGACAGCCTCGGCGCGACGGGCCAGGGCCCGGCGGGCACGCTTGGCATCTTGCTCGTTGTTGCGCAGCTTCAGCACGCGCATCAGCGCTGGCAAGGTCAGGCCCGGGAGCACCAAAGTGCACAGCAAGACGGAGCAAGCGGCGACCACCACGAAGTTGCGTCCCTCGATGGCCGATCCATCCGCTGCGACCTTGGGCAGTGCCAGGGCCAAGGCCAAAGTCGCCAGCCCGCGCATGCCGCACCAAGTGAGCACCAGCGCATCCTTGCGCGCAGGAATCTTGGGCTTGCTGCGGTTGGGCAGGTAGTAGGTCGCCAGCATCCACAGCGCACGCACTGCGATGACCACGAAGCAGATCGCGGCGATGCCCGGGATGAAGCCGATCAGGTTGCTGCCTTCCTCCTGGATCACCTGGTTCATCTCGATGCCCATCAAGCCGAAAGCCAGGCCGGTGGCCAGTAGCTCGAGCACTTCCCAGAAGGATTGCCGGGTTAGGCGTTCGGCAGAGTCCTGTGGGCGGTCCCGCCGCACCATTTCAAGGGCCGTCACCACCACTGCGATGACCCCTGAAATATGCAGCTCCTCCGCAATCATGTAGACCGCATAAGGTGCCACCAAGGTGGCCGCGCAACGCGCTGCCAGGTTGGGAACGAAACGGTTCAAGGCGCCGATGGCCCAGCCCATGGCCAGACCCAGGACTACCGCCCCTGCGGCACCGAGCAGGAACTGCGGAATGATTTCGAGTCCGACTTCCGAGCCATTCAGGGTTGCCTGGACGGCCAGCTGGAAGATCACGATGGCCATTGCGTCGTTGAACAGGCCCTCGGTTTCCAGCAGGGACGTCAGGCGCCGCGGCATTTTCACCTTGGTGGCAATCGCATCCACCGCGACCGGGTCAGGCGGGGCCACTACTGCGCCCAACGCCAATGCCAGCGGAATGGAAGCGATGGGGGAGAAGGCCAGCGCGGTAGCGGCCACGGTGCCTGCTGTCACCACGATGAGCACCACGGCCAGCCGGATCAGGGCCTTCCAGCGGAAGCGGAACACCGACCAACTGCTGCGCTGGGCCGTAGCGAAAAGCAAAGGCGGCAAGAAGATCGGCAGGATCAGCTCGGGCTCAATATGCATTTCGGGCATGAACGGCAAGAAACCTGCCAGCGTCGCGAAAATCAGCATCAAGATCGGGTAGGGCAATTTAATGCGTTCCCCGATGCCGACAATCAAGATCGTGGCGAATAGCAGCGCGATAACCAGCAGGAAAAACTCCATAGTCTTACTATTCTAGTTTCTCCGCGCAGTTATTCAGGGGTTATCGACTCATGTTTTCACGGAACCGAGTAGAAACGAGGCGGCATCCCAACGATCGATGGCGCAGCCGTTATGCCGGGAAAAGCTCGTATTCACCGTCTCGCCGTGCAGGGTTCCGCTTATTTCGGCCCGTTGCGGTCCACCGTATATTTCGGTGCAGATTTCCTGGGGATCAACTTCTCCGGCAATGGCACCGGGTTCAAGCTCGAGCTGCAAGCAAGCTTTGGATGCGTTCGGCAATGTGCTGGATTCAGCGGCTTGTTCGCCGGTGCATTCCAGGGAGTACTGCTGTGAAATTTCGCTGCCGTCATCGCGAATGGTGATTTCCAATTGGGTCTGCGGCCCCTGTCCGATGCTGGTGGCGCAGGAAGCCAGCGAGAGGCTCACGCAGCCGAGCGCGATACCGGCCGGAATCAGGCGAAGGCCCCGTGCAGTAACCATGGATCAATCTTGCCTGCGGCCGCGAATAAGTTCTAGTCTTCCGGGAAGATTGGCAGGTTGTTGGCGACTTCCAGCAATTGATTGCGCAGCGAGTCGGCACGCTGGGCAAATTCCTTTTGCAATCTCACGTACGCGGCCTTGCCCTCGGGAGTTTCAATGCGGATGGGTTCATGGCCCCAATCGCCCAGATCATAGGGGGACGCCTGCATATCCATGGTGCGAATGTCCCAGGCGAGCTCGAAGCAGTCCATGACCAAGTCGCTTGGCACCGCAGGGGAGAGCTTATAGGCCCACTTGTACAGATCCATGTTGGCGTGCAGGCAACCGGGCTGTTCCAGGTCGCGCTGGGTTTCCCTGGTCGGCTGCAGCTCGTTGAGCTCGATCGCCTGGGGAGTGTAGAAGCGGAATGCATCGAAGTGGGTGCAACGGATCTTGTGTGTTTCCACCACTTCGTCGGTTCCCTGCGCACCCAAGCGCAGCGGGAGGTATTCATGGCGGATGCCGTTGGCCTCGGATTTGTAGGCCATCGCCCATTCATGCAGGCCGAAGCAGGAGAAGTTTCCTGGCCGCTGCGCGGTGCCGGCCAGAATGATGCGGGCAAACTCGATGGCCCGGGCACGCGCCTTGCCGAATGCCTCCGCATCGAAGTGGTATCCCGTACCGTGGCCGGTTTGGACTCTGCGGTAGAACTTCCACTCGCCGCGTTCTTGGGCCGCGTCTCCGGCTAGAACCACGTTCATCCCTGGATGCCAGCGGTAGAGCTGGCCCGGCTTTTGCGTGTAATAGGTGAACAGGAAGTCCTCGATGGGATGCTTCTTGCCCTTCATCCGCCGTTCCACGAAAGGTTCGCCAAAGGCCCGAGCCCGTGCTTCATGCTCAGCGGCATGCGGCATCCACTGCGAGGGTTCCAAAATGGCGGCGGTCAGAGGCATACTTCTAATTATTCAATTCATGGGCCGATGAAACCAGTTTGGTACGCCAACTCACACTTCTCGCAAAGGGGTACGCCATGGAAATCCTGCCTCCCTGGGAACCGCCAATGAGCGGCTCCGACCAGCAGCATCTGTTCGGGATGCTTGACAGGCTGCGCGCCACTTTCAGATACAAGGCCGACGGGCTGGACATCGAACAGCTGGCAACCAAGTTGCCCAGCAGCCAGCTCAGCCTGGGCGGATTGCTCCAGCATCTTGCCCTTGTCGAAGATGAGAAATTCACCTACTTCATTGCCGGGCAACGACCTGAAGTCCTCCTTGGGTTCACTGCCAACGGGCGCGAGCACTTCGTGGTTGATCTGGAAGAGGATCCGGAGAATCTTTATCAACGCTACGACCGGGCCGTGGCCAAAAGCCGAGGAATCCAGCAGTCCGTTATCGAGGAAAGGAATCTGGACACGGGCTCGGGGTTGGCCTTCGAAGGCAAGCATGCGTCGATACGCAGAATCATCTGCGACCTGATTGAAGAGTATGGGCGGCATGCAGGGCATGCGGATCTCTTGCGTGAAGCCATCGACGGGCGGGTGGGCGAGGATCCTCCCTTCGACTATCTTCCTGCATGGTATGCCTAGCTTTCTGGTTGCATTGGCAGCCGCTTCGGGCAACAGCCGGTCCGTTAGTTGTCCGCAATCAAGCTCTGTCCAGAAGTTCTTGTTCCTGCTCCAAGTCTGCCGGGATAGCGTGCTGCAGGAAACCGAGGGATTCATTGCGGCGCCGGACCAGACATTGCGACGGAATCCAGCAATTTCCCATCCTCGGGAACCGGCCTGCCTGAAGCCTCTAGGATGGGGCCATGAACACTGAGCGCTCCAGCCAACTTCCGGCATCTGCATCCGTTGTCTTTGACTGGTTCTCGCGACCCGGGGCCATGCAGCGGCTCTTGCCACCGTGGCTTCCGCTGAAGGTCATTGAAGAAGCCGGTTCGCTGAAGGACGGGACGGCCGTGCTGGGCCTTCCCGGCGGAGTGCTGTGGAATGCCAAGCACCAGCCTGAGGGGTTCGCGGAGAACCGCAGTTTCGTCGACCAGCTTGAACCCGAAGGGGTTCGCGGCCTTCCTGCCCGGGTGGTGCAGTGGCGGCATGAGCATTACTTCGAGCCCGCGGGCGCGCAGTGCACGACCGTGGGTGACTGCATCCAGTCGAATATGCCAGGACGGCAGATCGAATCGATGCTTGCATACCGCCACCGCCAGCTGGCAGACGATTTTGCCGCACACCAGCGGGCGGCGCAGGCCGGGTTGAAGCCGCTGGTGATAGCGCTGACCGGTTCAAGCGGATTAGTCGGACAGGCTTTGTGCGCCTTCTTGTCCACCGGCGGGCACCGGGTCGTCAAGCTCGTGCGGCACGAGCCGGAATCGGCAAGCGAACGGCGCTGGAATCCGCTGGATCCTGACCCGGGCCTGCTCGATGGCTGCGACGCGGTCATCCATTTGGCCGGAGCCAGCATCTTCGGCCGGTTCAGCCAAGCGCATCGGCAGGCAATTCTCTCCAGCCGCATCGAACCGACCCGATCCCTTGCCCTGCTGGCGTCACGTTCAGGTGTCCGGACCTTCATCAGCGCTTCGGCCATCGGATTCTACGGTGCTTCAGCCGGACCGCACCCATTGGACGAGACCGATTCCCCGCGGGCCGGGACTCCGGATTTCCTGGCTGACGTGGTGGACCGCTGGGAACGTGCGGCGAATGCGGGGGACAGCGGCATGCGCCGGGTGCAGATCAGGACCGGTATCGTGCTGAGCCCCAAAGGCGGGATGCTCGCCGTTTTGCGTCCTGTATTCTCCGCAGGCCTGGGCGGTCCCCTGGCAGGGGGAAAGCAGATGCTTTCGTGGATCGGGCTTGATGACCTGCTGGACATCTACCATCGCGCGCTATGGGATTCGCAATTGGCAGGTCCGGTCAATGCGGTGGCACCGCAGCCGGTAAGCAACGCCGAATTCACCCGGGCCTTGGCGCGCGCAGTGCGGCGGCCTGCCATCATTCCGGTTCCTGCCGCGGCTCCCAAATTGCTGCTGGGAGCCGAAGGATCCCACCTTCTGGCCATGGCTGATCAGAAAATTGTCCCGCGCAAATTGCTCGATGCCGGTCATCAGTTCCGCAATGAGCGCATTGAGCTGGAACTGGCTCATAGCCTGGGCAGTCGTTAGGAATCGGCGACGCCCGCTGGTGATTCGGAGGCAAAGCAATTATTGTTAGCTTGGCTAGATAAAAGCTAATCTAGGTAATTGCTTGCGACTGCTTGCTCCGGGGGATTTTGCCCATGGCGGCAGTTGCCCGAGAAGAAAGCGTGGAGGATCCCGATGGGAAACATGCAGGTAGCGCCGTTTGATGCAGTTGTGCTGATGTCCTTTGGCGGGCCGGAAAAGCCCGAAGATGTCCTGCCTTTCCTGCAAAACGTTACCCGGGGACGAGGGATTCCGGACGAGCGCCTTGAAGAGGTGGGCGAGCACTACTACATGTTCGGCGGAAAATCTCCGATCAATGAGCAGAACCAGGCTTTGCAGCAAGCCGTTCAAGAGGAATTTGCAGCCCGCGGCATCGATACGCCGCTGCTTTGGGGGAATCGGAATTGGGAACCGTACCTCACCGAAGTGGTCGGAAACCATGCGCGCAGGCACGGCTCGAGAAGGTTCCTGGCCATCGATACGTCGGCCTACTCCTCATATTCCTCGTGCCGGCAATACCGGGAGGATTTCGCCGGAACTGTGGCGGCACTGCAAGAAGAGGGCCTCGAGGTGGTGATCGATAAAGTCCGGCAGTACTACAATCATCCGGGATTCGCTCGTGCGCAGTTGGACTGCGTGCGGAAGGGATTGAAGGAATTCAAGCAGCTCGTCGGCGGCCTGGACCGCAACCGGCACAAGATCCTATATGTCACCCATTCGATCCCTACTGCGATGCAAGAATCATCGCAGAAGTTCACCGCCGGCTACCAGCGGCAGCATGAGGAGCTCATAGCCTGGATTGGCGGGGAACTAGCTGGTGAGGAGCAGCTGGATGCCGAACTGGTGTACTGCTCCCGTTCTGGATCCATGCACACTCCCTGGCTGGAACCGGATATCAATGACCGCATGCGCGAGCTTGCGGAAACTGGAACTGAGGGCGTTCTGGTTGTACCCCTCGGATTCGTTTCGGACCACATGGAGGTCAAATTCGATCTGGATACCGAGGCGGCAGATACCGCGCGCGAGTTGGGGATGGCGTTTCTCCGTGCCGGCAGTGTTGGCACCTCACCGTCGTTTGTCAGCGGCTTGGTCGATCTGGTCCTGGAACGGGCAGCGCAAGTGCGTGGCGAGCAGCCGGAGTCATCGACCATCGCCGGAAGCAAAGCGCTGGGCCCGGGCAGTGGCGCCTGCTCCCTGAATTGCTGTGAAGGCGCTACTAGTAGAAATACTGTTCCGAATTGGCGCGCCGGCGTGCCTGCAAGCTAGGCCGGCAGCCGGCTGGTGGCTGATCCCGGGAATCCTTTTTCGGCCGGCCATCACGGTTGGCCGACGAACCAGCTAAGCTGGGCCGATTGCGGCTAGATGCCGGAATCCGTGCGATCCGGATGCGGGAACCGGATGGAGCTTTGGGGACTTCGATGAATGAGTCCTGTCCACCGGTCCGTATTCACTGCGCGCGTGGCCAGCGGACACTTGCGGCAAGGAGCAGTGGCGTCCTAAGTGCTTTCATCGTCAAAAGGGGCTGGGCCGGAGGGTGCTGGCGGTGATGATGAACTCTTGGTCTCGGGTCCCCTTGAGCGGGCAGAATCCGGGAATCCTTGGGCAGGCGGCTCTTCGAGTTGATCTCGCAGCGCTTCGCTGATGATCCTTCGAGGATCATATTGCCGCGGATCGAACTTCTTCAGATCCATGTCCGCGAAATCCTCGCCAAGCTCCTCGCGGAGTTGTTCCTGGGCACCAGAGGCGAGTCTGCGCAACTCGAGAGTCAGCGTGGCTAGTTTCCTTGCGTAGTCCGGCAATTTTTCAGGTCCGAGCAGCACGGCCGCCAAAATGGCCAGCACGATGAATTCATTGCCATTGATGCCTGCAATGCTCACTGTGAATCACCTCGCTGCAAGGGACGCGGTCAAACGGAATTGGCAGGTGCAGCCCAACCGGAATACGAAGGCCAACAGCCGCGGGCAAACGGAGATTCGCCTGGCAGCCATCGCGGCATGGCAGGATGTTCCGGTGGCGCTGCCCGCCCTTGGGGCCGGCTCAGCCGCAGAGTTTCTGGTCTGCTTTGCGGCTGTTCACCTTGACGGGCTGCTTTTCTGGCCGCTCCAGGTTTTGGTAATCCTGGCCCAGAATCAATTCGATGCTTTCGACATCGGCGACTGTTGCCTTGATATCGAGATCGACTGCCTTGGCGAATGCGTCGGCTGTTTTCCTGGCTGCATCAGTATCCGGAATCAGCAGCCGTGTCTGCGCCTGCAAGGACGCCGCGGTAGTGATTGAAGTGACGGTGAAGCCTTGCTCCGTGGCTTCGTTGGCGAATTTGCCGGCCAGTCCGCTCACTCGCGCTGCGTTGGCTATGCTGACAGGTAGCTGCCGGGCGGAGGCTTTCGCCGTGGCAGTTTCTCCTGCATCGGATTCGGAGCCGGATTCGGACTCGGAATCCGGATTCACCTGGATGTCTTGCTTGATGCGTTCAAAGATGAGGGTCGCGTCCGGAGCCGGGACCACCCGGTTGGCGTTTGATGGTGCAGGCTGGGTCGGCATGGTCATGAAGGTGATCCTGTCCGTGGGAACGTCCTTGACCCGCGCAGCCAATCCTGCAAGTTCCGGTAGCGAACTCAGTTCCGGGTCGACGGTCATCGAGGAGGTAATCGCGTCAAGGAAAGAGTAGAGCCGGTCCGGGCGTGCGAGAACTTCCTTGCTGGTGGCACGCTGGACTATTGCGGACATGACCTTCTGCTGGTTTCCGAGCCGAGCGAGGTCGCTTCCATCGCCAACGGCATGGCGGGTCCTGGCCAGGGCAAGCGCATCGGTTCCGTCCAGCTCCTGCAGCCCGGCTGGAAGATCCAGGTTTGCTTTCGGATCGGTCATTGGCTGGGCCAGGCACACGCTGACCCCGTCGAGTGCGTCGATGATTGAAATGAATCCCTCGAAATCCACCTCAATGAAGTGGTTCAGGTGAACTCCGGTGAGCGCTTCCACCGCGGCGACAGAGCACGCGGGACCGTAATTCAGCGCAGAATTGATCATGCCGTATCCTCCGGCATAAGCGCCGGACCCGGTATCCGCGCAGGCCGGGCGCTGCAAGACGGTATCGCGTGGGATCTGGACCGCCTCGATGCGCTCGTTGCCTGGCGACAAGTGGACAAGCAGCATGGAATCGCTGCGCCGGGAGCCGTTATCCGTGCCGAAGCCGGTGGAGCTGAAATCCCGGCTATCGGAACCGAGCACCAGCAGATTCAGGCCTTCGCTGGAGTCCGGGACATCCGCTTCAGAAGCCCTGAGCGCCGAGACGGAAATATTCCCCTGCAGGCGCAGGAAGGCAATGCTGGTCGGCACAACTATTGCCAGCACCAGCGCCGCTGCAATGATGGCAGCTACCCGGCGCCGCGGCCGTTTGGAACTACGCCTGGCAGAGTACGGTGTTCGTTGGGAATTCACGATCTTGCTCTCCTTGGTAGGACCATGGCCGGATTACCCATCAAGCTGACCACGTGGAACGCCGCTGGAACCAATAGCATGGTTGATTAGAGCCATGCATGCAGCGCATGAAAGGCCGATTTCGCGCGCAGGTTCAGGAGAGCGGAAACCGCCTGGAGATCTCTGTCTCAGAGGTATTCGAGGAATTCGCCCAGCGCCGGATTGCGGTATTCTTCGCGGCGGTAGATGACGCCCAGGGGCCTGCTGGCTGGCAAGCTCAGCGGGACCTGCTTGCCGCCGAAGATCACGGCGGTGCTGGCCATGATCCGTGGAACCAAGGTGATGCCGCCGGCGGCGATGCCCAGATGGACCAATGCGTCGCGTTGCGTTGTGGTGATGAGCCGCGGAGCGGTGGCCTTCAAGCTCCGGTAAACTTCGTCGGTGATCTTGCGAATCGAGGTGCCCTGGGGGAGGGTGGCCAGAGTCAGGGAATTGAGCAATTCTGTGCTTAGCCCAGTGTCCGGGTCCACCTCGGTATCCTCGGATACGACCGCCGAGAATTGCTGATCGCGCAGGGATTTGCCGATGAGGTCCGCGGGGATGCGCTCGTTCACGCCAAAAGCCACATCGGCACGATTCAGGCGAAGCGCATCGGCAAGCTGCTCATCGTCCTCCACGCTCAGGATCTCTATCCGGACACCGGGGTGCTGGCGATGGAAGGGGCCGATGTACTCGGGCATGATTCCTCCAACCAGGGAGGGCAACCCCGCGATGCGCAGGGATCCGGTGGCCAATGCACGCGTGGAGGAGGCGATGGTTCCGATCGCGGCGACTTCACGCAGTGCCCGGCGGCCGGCAGGAATGATGCTCCGGCCAACCTCGGTCAGCACCATGTCCCTTCCAGCGGCCCGGAACACGGGCATGCCAAGAGTGCGCTCCAACGCGCTAATGCGCCGGGACAAGGAGGGCTGGGAGATGCCAAGGATATCCGCGGCGGCGGTGAAGGAACCATAGTCCACAATCATGACAACCGCTTCGAGCTGGGCCAGGGAGATGCTGTTGTCCAGAGGTTCTCTTTCCATGCGCTGGAGCCTTCCTTTGCGTCGGGAGAAGACGGTCGAATTCGCGGTGTGGCCCAGTGGCGGGTCCATCCGGTCCAGGGGAAGCACGCGCTGTGCACGTCTTGCCCTGCCTCCAGTTTTTCACGGGAAACTGTGCTTGCTGAACCGGCGCCCTGTGCAGATGGTCAATGGCTGCCGGGAAGAAGCAACTGGGTGCTCGAATAGCTGCATGCGGCAGCCTCCGGCCGGCTGCCAACAGGGTCAGCCCGGGTTAAACACCGGACTCCGTGCCACCCGCTTGGAAATGTCCGGGTGGCACGGAGCCTGGCTGACGACGGACCTTTGGTCCTGGGGCGTTAGCCCATGTGGATGACACCAAGGAGCATGCCCGAAGCGAGCATGACCAAGGAGACCACCAACGCACGCCACAGCACCTTCTTGTGGTGATCGCCCAAGTCCACACGAGAGAGCGACACCAGCAGCAAGATGGCTGGAACGAGCGGAGACTGCATGTGCACTGGCTGTCCGGTGATGGAGGCGCGAGCCATATCCACCGCTGGTACACCGAAATGCGCGCCGGCTTCGGCGAGAACTGGCAAGACGCCGAAGTAGAAGGCGTCATTGCTCATCAGGAAGGTAGCTGGAATCGAAATCAGCCCGGTCAGTACTGCCATGTATGGACCCATGGAGGTAGGAATGACATCCACCAGCCACTGGCTCATGGCATCAACCATGCCGGTGCCGGAGAGCACGCCGGTGAGCACTGCCGCGGCGAGCACCATGGAGACCACGGCAATGATTTCGCTGGAGTGCGCGGCGATCATCTTCACCTGGTCGGAGACCTTGGGGAAGTTGACGATCAAGGCGATCGCGGTACCCACCATGAACAGGTAGGGCAACGGAGTGACATCGACTACCAGCAGCACCATGATGGCGACGGTCAGCGCCAGGTTGAAGTAGAAGGTCTTGGGGCGCAGGGTCTCGCGATCCGGATCCAGGACGGTGCCGTCCAAGGTGGAAGCTTCGGTGCCATCGCCCTTGCGAGCCACGGATTCCAGTACGGCCAGGTTGCCTCCGGCAGGGGAAGTGCCAGCAGGGCTCTTTCCTCCGGTAGGGGTGGAAACGTTGCCGCCACCGAGTTCGGTGCCCCAGATTTCCGGACGCTCGCGCTGCAAGCGGCGGCGTTCGGATACGCCCATCTGCCATGCGAACAGGGCAATGACAATGAGGGAAATTCCCAGCGCAGGGAGCATCGGCACGAAGATTTCCGAGGCGTCAACACCTAGTGCCGCTGCCGCGCGGGCCGTTGGGCCGCCCCAGGGAACGATGTTCAGCGTGCCATTGGTCAGGCCTGCAACGCAGGTCAGGACCACTGGGCTCATGCCCAGGCGCTGGTAGATCGGCAGCAGTGCCGCGGTAACCACAATGAAGGTGGTCGAGCCATCGCCATCGAGGGAAATTACGCCGGTGAGCAGCGAAGTGCCCATGACGACCTTGGCGGGGTCGTTGCCCACTAGCTTCTGGATGCCGGAGACCAATCGGTCGAACAAGCCGACGTCGATCATGATGCCGAAGTACATGATGGCGAACATCAGCAGGGCTGCGGTACTGGACATGTCCTTGACCGCGTCCATGACCATGTCGCCAAGGCCGAATCCGGCACCGGTGAACAAGCCGAAGATGGTTGGAACCAGAATCAATGCCAGCAGCGGCGTCATGCGTTTTGTCATGATCAGCACCATGAAGGTGGCGACCATGAGGAATCCGAGTACAACGAGCATTGACCCGACCTCCATTTCAGTGTGAGTGAATCCTTAGTCCCCACAAGCTAGGAGGGGCACCCATTCAAGGTACGTGTCGGTGCTCACTTTGCGCGTCTTGTGCTTATTGTTGAAGGCTTAAGTTCTTTGCCAACTTTTTGCTCATTAAAATCACGAGAGTGGAAAGATGGGTTTATGCTGGGTGGCATGTTCCGTTCTGGCGCCGGCACCCGGCATTTCGCATCACGCATCATGCGGCTTCAATTCCTGGTCGTAGGTGTTCTGATTGTTCTCGTTACCGCCGGAACGCTTTTCGCCAGCTATGACCGCGTCTATTCAAAAGCCGAAGATACCTCGCTGACCATAGCTCGTTCGGTGGCCGTCTTGCCGGAAGTAGTTGAGCAGGTCTCGCACTATGCAAAGCTGGACGAGCTGGATGCCAAGGCGCTCGCCGATGGAAAACTGCAGCAACTGGCAAACGCTGTCATTGGGCAAGAGCAAGCGTATTTCGTGGTGATTACCGAGGACCGCGGACTGCGCTTGAGCCATCCGAACCCCGAGGAACTGGGCCAAATGGTTTCTACTGACCCGGTGGCGCTGGAAGGCATTGAAGCGGTCTCCCGGGAACACGGAACCCTTGGTGAATCGGTGCGCGCCAAGGTCCCGGTCTACAGTACCGCGGGTGCGGTCATCGGAGAGGTTTCCGTGGGCGTGACCACTGACTCCTTGACCGGGGCGCTGCTTGAGTCCTTCGCCTGGATTGTATTGCTTGCGGCGATTTGCGCAGCCTTGGCAGTGCTTGCCGGACGAGTCACCGTACGCCGTTTGAAGCGCCAGACCCTTGGGCTGGAACCGGCCGAAATTGCCCAGCTTGTCAGGGACCAGCAGGCCGTGCTCTACGGTGTTACCGAAGGTGTCATGGGCATTGGCGCCGATAGCCGAATTACCGTGCGCAACAGGGCCGCCAGGCAATTGCTGGGACTGCCGCACCGCACCGAATTGGAGGACGTGGTCGGCCGCCACTTTGAATCCGCTGGTTTGGATCACCGGCTGGTCAGGGCGATCAAGGAATGCGACCCGGCACCGGTGCGCTTTGCGGCCAATGGCAACTCGCTCATAGCCCGCGTGACCAAGGTCGACCGTGACGGAGTGGACCTCGGACTGGTCGTGCTGCTCCATGATGTCACCACCCTTGAAGCGTTGGGAACCAAACTCGATGCAGTCCAGGACATGGCCGATGCGCTGCGCGCCCAGCGCCATGAATTCGCCAACCGGATGCACGCAGTCCTCGGGCTGATCAACTTGGGCAAGATCGAACAGGCAGAAGACTACCTGCGTGAGGTGATGGAATCCGGGCCGAAGATCGCTCGGGTTCCCGGGCTGGAGGCCATCCAGGACGCTTACCTCTCGGCTTTTATTTCGGCGAAGGCGGTGCGCGCCCACGAACAAGGCATAGAACTGAGAGTGTCTGCCCAATCCATGCTTTTCGGACACATCGCCTCGGCCCACGATGCCCAAGACGCCACCGCAGTCCTGGGGAATCTGCTGGATAACGCCTTCACGGCAGCTCTTTGCACAGATGCAGAACCCTGGGTAGAAATCGACTTGCTCTCCGAAGGGAACACCTTGCACATCGCCGTGGCCGATTCTGGACCCGGCATTACCACCGACGAGGATATCTTCGCCCGGGACGTCAGCACCGGGTCCCATCTGGGTGGCGATCATGGCCATGGCGTCGGATTGCCGCTGATCAGACGGCTCGCCCAAGCCCGCAGCGGGGACGTCTGGATAGCGGACCGCGGGACGGATGGTTCCGGGGCAGTTATCGCAGCAAGATTGCCGGCGGTACTGGTGGAGCCAGCCAATACGGAAAACGACGAGATTGAAGGAGCGCAACATTGAGCGAGAATTCCAGCGGCAACTACCGGGTGCTAATTGTCGATGACGATTTCCGGGTAGGAGAGCTGCACGCTGAGATGGTCAACGCCATCCCCGGGTTCCAGGCCCTGGAGCCTGTGCAGGATCCGCGTGTTGTGCCCAAAATGGTGCAGAGCCTGAAACCTGATTTGGTATTGCTGGATCTCTACCTGCCGCATGTCAGTGGAATCGAGCTGTTGAGAGAACTCGATGTTGATGCGATCATGATTTCCGCGGCGATTGAACCGAAGAATATTGACAAAGCGCTGCGCTCGGGCGCACTGGCGTTCATCATCAAGCCCTTTGAGGCCAAGACCCTGGCCGCCAAGCTCAAAGGCTGGGCTCGCTATCGTCGCCAATTGACCGGGACCGCGGAGTTCAACCAGCAGGGCGTGGACCGGTTGTACCGGGCGCTTCAAGGGGGCGAAGAAACCAACGCATCGGTGGGTGCCGCCCCCACCGAGCAGGCAGTTCTTTCCTGCGTCAAGGATGCTACCGAACCCATGAGCGTCGCCGAGGTCGCGGAGGCAATTGGGGTTGCCCGTGCGACAGCGCAACGGTATTTGGCGGCGCTGGTGGCCAATGAATCCCTGGAGCTGCAGCTTGGATACGGAACTCGTGGCCGTCCCGAGCACCGTTACGTGGCACGCTAGCGGCTTGGCCTCCTAGGTTGCGTCCCAGACCTTTCGGTAGAACGACGCCTTCCGCTCATCGGGTTCGATTCCGTACCCGGCGTAGACATGTTGTTCGAAACCAGGCCCGTAATTCCACTCGGTGCTCCATGCGGCAACGGCGAGATCCGCCCAGCGGTCTCCAAGACCCAATTTCCCCATATCCACATGCGCGCTGAAATCATGGCTATCGGTGATGATCGTGTTGGGCAGGCAAGCATCGCCATGGCAGGCCACAAGATCAAGCTCCGGGATTTCAGCCAGCAAAGCAGCTTGCTCCTGGTCAGGCAGGTGCTGGATGCGGGATTCCAGATCCCAGCTGAAGGGGCACTGGTCGACCGGCAGCCGATCGTGCAGGTGGCGCAGACCGGCGCCCACTGCATACGCGGATCGCGCCGGATCGCTTTTGCCAAGCTCGCTGACTGCACTGTGCCCGGGCAATGCTGCCGTGACGAGCAGCTGGCCGTCAGCATATTGACCGCAGCTGAGCACTTCGGGGACTCTGATGAATTCTCCCGCCCACCGCATGCGCAGGGCTTCAGCCAGGAGATCGCCGTCCTCTTCGGGAGGGCATCCCGGCGACCACTTGGCGAAGCGCATCGGCTCGCCCTGCCCAAGCCGGTATGTTATCCCGCCAAATGCGTTCTGCCAGATACCCTCGATTTCCGCCTGGCCGGCTGCAGTGCGCACAGCTGGAGGAACTGGGTGGCCAGCCGACGGCGGGCCAGAAATGACTTGAGGTGAACTCATTTTTCTAGTCTGCCAGTAATGGGCGTGCTTTGGAGTTCAGGATCTCTGGATTCGTGGTGTGGACAGGACACGAACGATTTCTCTTGGTGTTCATCTGGGCTCAAGGAAATGGCTGATCAAGTCGTGAACACTGAATCACATGAATAATATTTCGCGACGCAAATTGCTCACCGGCGCCATTGGCGCAGGTGCTTTGACCTTGGTTGGGCCCACTGGAACAGCGCTGGCTTCCAGCAGTCCCCGACTCGTGCGTTCCCGCCTGGGATTGACCAGCGGATTTTCCATGGGGGATGTCTCTGCCAGCAATGCCGTACTCTGGGCTCGCAGCTCCGGGGAAGGCCGCTTGCGCGCGCAGCTGCGTGCGGTGGACGAAGCGGGGGAAATCATCCGCGGCCGTGGATCCTTCGCCAAGACTTTGCGCGGTGCCTACGCCCGCGAGGCCACTGACTTCACTGCAAAGATCAATGCCGAGCATCTGCCTGCCGGTACCCGTTTCGCGGTCAGCATCGGTTTCGAGGACGATAACGGCACCCTTGGCGAGACTCAGAACGGCTGGTTCAGCACCGCACCGGCGTTGACCGGTCGCCGCAACCACGACGCCTCCCGTGCCCAGAGTTTTGTGTGGTCCGGCGACACCGCTGGCCAGGGCTGGGGCATCAACGAAGAAATCGGTGGCATGCGCGCCTACGCGGCCATGCATGCAACCAAGCCGGACTTCTTCGTGCACAGCGGCGACACCATCTACGCCGACGGCCCGATTGCCGCAGAAGTTGTGGAACCGGACGGCCAGATCTGGCGCAACTTGGTCACCGAGGAAGTCTCCAAGGTGGCCGAAACCCTGGCCGAGTACCGTGGGCGGCACCGCTACAACCTGATGGACCGCAACGTGCGTGCCATGTATTCCGAGGTTCCGGTGATTGCCCAGTGGGATGACCACGAGACCCATAATAACTGGTGGCCGGGTGAGGTCATCGAAGATGAGCGCTACACGGTGCGCGATATCAACACCCTTGCCGCCCGCGGCCGCCAGGCCTGGCAGGAATACCAGCCGATCGCCGACCCGCGCGCCATGCGCGCAGGCACCGGATTCGAGGCAGCACGCATCTACCGCAAAATCTCGCGTGGTCCAGCAATGGACCTGTTCGCATTGGACATGCGCAGCTACAAGTCCGAGAACACCGCCGGAATGGAAGAGAAGTCCACTTCAATTCTCGGCGAAGAGCAGCTGAATTGGCTAGTCGATTCCTTGGCCAAGTCCAAGGCAACCTGGAAAGTCATTCTCAACGACCTGCCGCTGGGCATCATTGTTCCGGACGGCAAGGCGCAGGAATCAATTTCCAACGCAGACCACGGCGCACCACTAGGCCGCGAGCTGGAACTTGCCCGCCTGCTCAAGGCCATTAAGGACCGCGGCATCAAGAATGTCGTCTTCCTGACCGCGGATGTGCACTATTGCGCGGCGCACCACTACTCTCCAGAGCGTGCAGCCTTCAGCGAGTTCAATGAGTTCTGGGAATTCGTGGCCGGTCCAGTCAATGCCGGTTCCTTCGGGCCGAACCAAATGGATGGCACTTTCGGACCACGCGTGGACTTCTCGCTGGCTGGCAGCACCAACCAGTCGCCGCGCGATGGCAAGGGCCAGTTCTTCGGCCACGTCGACCTCGATGAGCAGGGCCTGTTCACCGTCACGCTGCGCAATGGCTTGGGCGAAATCGTCTACACCAAGACGCTGGAACCGAATAAATAGCAGTTAATTGGGAGAACGCCTGCGAAACAGTAATTGTTTCGCAGGCGTTCTCCTTTTCAGCTTGTCGGCGCTTAGCGGCCGGTGCCGCCGTAGACGGTGGCTTCCACGTCGGTATCCAGATCGAACGCGGTGTGGATAGCGCGTACTGCATCGTTGAGCTTGTCGGCGTCGGTGACCACGGAGATGCGGATCTCTGAAGTGGAGATCATGTCCACGTTCACGCCCGCGCGGTGCAATGCCTCGAAGAAGGTGAAGGAGACTCCTGGATTCGAGCGCATTCCGGCACCGATCAGCGAGAGCTTGCCAACCTCGTCATTGTGCTCGATTTCCTCGAAACCGATCTCCGGCTTCGCGGTGTTCAGTGCTTCAAGCACATGCTTGGTCTCGGTCATCGGCAGGGTGAAGGAGATATCGGTGGCACCCGAACCGCGGGTCGAGATGTTCTGCACAATCATGTCGATATTGGCCTGCGCAGCGGCGATAACCCCGAAAATCTGTGCTGCTTTGCCGGGGATGTCCGGAACGCCAATGATGGTGACCTTGGCTTCGGAGTGGTCGTGGGCGACACCTGAGATGATTGGCTGTTCCAAGGGTTCTCCCTCTTGAATTTTGATTTTGTCTTCGGGATCCGGGAGCACCCAGGTGCCCTCGTTGGTGCTGAATGAAGAGCGCACGTGCAGCGGCACGCCGAACCGGCGGGCGTATTCCACGCAACGCAGGTGCAAGATCTTCGAGCCGCTGGCGGCCATTTCCAGCATTTCTTCACTGGTGATCTTCTCGATCTTCTTGGCCGAGGCGACCACGCGCGGGTCGGCGGTGTAGATGCCGTCCACGTCGGTGTAGATTTCGCAGACATCGGCGCCCAGCGCTGCGGCCAGCGCGACGGCGGTGGTGTCCGAGCCGCCACGGCCCATGGTGGTGATGTTCTTGGATTCCTTGCTCATGCCCTGGAAACCGGCGACGATGGCGATGAATCCGCGGTCGATGGCACGGCGTACGCGCTGCGGGGAGACCTCCATGATGCGGGCTTTGCCGTGGGTGGAGTCGGTGATCAAGCCTGCCTGCGAGCCGGTGAATGAAGCAGCCTGCTCGCCGAGCTGGTTGATCGCCATCGCCAGCAGCGACATCGAGATGCGTTCGCCAGCGGAGAGCAGCATGTCCATCTCGCGGGCTGGTGCATCATCGGTAAGCTGGCCTGCCAGGTCCAGCAAGTCATCGGTGGTGTCGCCCATTGCGGAAACAACGACAACGACGTCATGGCCCTTGGATTTAGTATCAATAATTCGGCGCGCTACACGCTTGATGCCTTCGGCATCTGAAACGGAAGAACCGCCAAACTTTTGAACAATTAGGCCCATGGGCACTCACTCCACCTGTTGAAAGCTGTGCCTCGCCGCCGGTGGTTTTTGATGGAACTGTGGCGCGAGACATCTACCAGATAAATATTGTGACAGCTACGGGGCGACATGTCCTAGTTGTGAAGGTAACCATTGGTCATATTGCCTAGGAACCTCAATGCAGGTTGTTGAAAAACACTGGCTACCCCTTGAATTCAGCCAAAATTTGTCGCCAAAAGCCCTTCCATCCAGACACCTGTTCAGGTGTTCCAGCCTTAGTAATGTTTATGGCAACCGAGGATTTTCCACCTTTGAGGCCAATGTCTACCTGTGTCTTGGTTCCGTCGCTGAAATCAGCTCGCCAATAGCGCCATCGCTCTGAGCCGCTGGTGCGTGCAGGTTCGGAAAGCTGGTGGCCGTTGAACTCCTGGCGCCCCTGGACGCAGGCGATCCAGCGTTCCAGCGCGGTATCCAAATCAGCATCGATCGTGCTGCTCACCGAACTTTGGAAGGTGCCGTCTTGGGATTGGCCGGGCAGGCGTCGGCCAATGTGCTGCTCATAGGCTACAGCCACGGATTGAGCCCACCAGCCCGGAGTATCGACGGTTGGGGGCATGTGGGTGAAAGCCAGTTCGGCTATCTGCTTGTGCGTAAGTTGATCGGCTCCGCCAGCGCGCAGTTTGGCGCACCACTGATCCCATTCAATGCCGGTGGCCTTGGCGATGGCCGGGAGGTTGCTGCTTTTTGTTGCCATGAGGACAGTCTAGGGCGGACTTGGAGCTGTCGGTACTCCGAAGCGATGCGCCGGGCCCGCAGGAGCCTGCCGCTTTTCTGCGGGTCCTGCATCAGCGGAAGCAGCCTCTGAATCCATTCGTTCTGCGTCATGTCGCGCAGGCCCGCGGCATCCATGATGCCTGCCCATTCCTTCCACTCTTGAACCAGTGCGGATTTCGATTTTCCCTAATCTGCCCAGTGAAGTGCCCATGTACCGAAACCTGGCAAGCTCCAACAACAAGGTGGCCGCGGCGCCGCTGTCTGGCGCCGGGGAATGGGCCGTGAGCGAGGGCGCTGTGCGAAGCCGTGAACTGCCGGTGCATGTAGTGGGCTTTAAAAGCCCCTGGCCGGTCTTCTCGGTAATTCCGAGAAGACCGGCCTGGGATTGGACCGCTCTAGAGGGACTTGATTTCCAAATTCAATCGGCTCAGGAGGTCGATGAGTGCCGACAGATCCTCATTGTCCCAATTGGTCATGCGCGAGCGGAGCTCTGTACGCCACCCTTGGAAGCATTCATGCCACCTTTCAACCGCAAGCTCGGTAGGCAGGATGTGGAACACCCTCCGGTCTTCCGGGTCGACTTCACGCTTGACCAGCGCCAGCTGTTCCAGCTTGGTGATCATGCGCGATAGCGCAGCTTTATCGACCAGCAAGTGTTCGCAGATTTCAGACTGGGTGATGCGTTGGCTGCGCAGAATCATCCCGAGCACGGGCAGGTATCCCGGGGTGAGCCGGCTGTCGAGCCGAGTGGCCAGTTCCCGCTTGGCACGCGCCGTCAGCGCGATCAGTGAAAATAACTCCTGTTCGGCTGAGGCATAGAGATCGGGACGTTGAGCGGCGGGAACGTCTTCGGCTTTGCTTGAAACCTGCACCGGATCTCCTAGTTGCCAGCTGGCGTTTCTGCCTTGGCTGCGTCCTGGTCCTCAGCAGCCAGCTCCTGCATGCGTTCACTTGCAGTCTGGGTCTTCAGCGACTGGTTGGGGATCAGGCAGACAGCCACGACGATGAGCAGCGACAGCGGAGCGGCAATGGTGAACAGCGAAGGCACTGCGTCGCCGTAGATGGACTCGAAGATCACGCGGACCGGTTCAGGCATCGCTGCAACTGAAGGCAGGGTGCCCGATCCCAATGCTGCGGTCAGCTCCTTGGCTTGGTCGCCCAGGGAAGCCAGGGCTGCGGCCAAATCGGATTGCCGGTCGGCGATCATGTTCGGCACAGTGGTCGCCAGTATGGCGCCCAGGCCTGCGGTACCCGCAGTGCCGCCCAAGGTGCGGAAGAAGTTCACGGCCGAGGAGGCTACACCCAGTTCCTTGACGTGGACCGAGTTCTGCACGACCAGCACCATGTTCTGCATGACAAGGCCCATGCCGGCGCCGAGGATGAACATGTAGGCGGCGACCAACGCGTAGTTGGTGTCGTAGTGGATGGTTCCCAGCAGGAACAGCCCAACGACGATCAGCACCGAACCGGTGACAACCAGTGCCTTCCACTTGCCGGTGCGCGAGATCATCGCACCGCCGATGGTGGAGATGACCAGCAGGCCGCCCATCAGCGGGAAGGTCATCAGGCCGGCCATGGTGGCTGATGCGCCACGGGCCATGATCATGTACTGGCTGAGGAACACCGAGGTGCCGAACATCGAAACGCCAACGGCCAGCGATGCGATGACCGCGAAGGTGAAGGTGCGGTTCTTGAACAGGCCCAGGCTCAGCAGCGGCTCGGAGGACTTGGCTTCGACCAGAATGAACAGCGCCAGCAGGATTACCGCACCGGCAATCATCAGGTAGCTGGTCGTCGAGGCCCACTCGAACTGCGAGCCGCCCAGCGACATCCAGATCAGCAGCAGCGAGACGCCGGAGGAAAGCAGGACGATGCCCCAGTAGTCGATCTTGACCTTGCGCTTGGCCATGGCCGGAAGGTGCAAGGTGCGCTGGATCAGGATGACCGCAGCGATGGCGAAAGGCAGGGCGATGAAGAAGTTCCAGCGCCAGTTGATGGTGTCAGTAACGAAGCCGCCGATCAGCGGGCCGCCCACGGTGCCAACGGCCATGACCGCGCCGAACAGGCCCATGTACTTGCCGCGTTCGCGGGGGGAGAGGAAATCGGCCATGACGATCTGCGCCAAGGCGCCTACGCCGCCACCGGCCAGGCCCTGGACGACGCGCATGGTGATCAGGAAGCTGGTGTCCTGCGAGAAACCTGCGGCGGCCGAGGCCAGCACGAAGATGCCGAGCGAGATCTGCAGCAGCAGTTTGCGGTTGCCCAGGTCGGCGAGCTTGCCCCAGATCGGAGTGGAGATGGTGGTCGCCAACAAGGTGGCGGTGACCACCCAGGTGTAGGCGGTCTGGCTGCCGTTGAGATCGGAGACGATCACTGGCAGCGAGCTGGAAACGACGGTGCTGGCCAAGATGGAGACGAACATGCCCATCAAAATGCCCGTGAGGGCAGTGAGGATTTCGCGGTGAGTCATCTTGGGCTTGGCGACCGGTGCGGTTGCGGTCATGGAAGCTCCAAAAATTTAGGGTCAGGCATAGAGGGCCTGAATGGTTGATTGATATCAACTATACGGCGATAGTTGACTATTATCAACTAAGCGTGTTTCACCCCACATCACCGTGCTGGCATAGAAAAACGCCCTGCGCTCAAGCCGGCGAACCGGAAGAGTGCAGAGCGTTCCAAGGCAACCAGAACTACTGGCTGCGACGGCTATCCATCTCGGGGACTACCGGATGCGAAGGCCCTTCGCCAGCGTTGCTGGAAGAAACCGGCGCACCGCCAACGTGCAGCAGGCGAGGTTCGGATAGCTGGGCTTTCGGCTTCTCTGCAGCTTCTCCGGACTGATCTTGCGGCGCCTGCTCCTCGGATCCCTGCTTCTGGGCCTTGGCGCGGGCCGGACCCGGCGCGGTGCGGCCGGCAGCGCGACGTCCCTCGAAGGCGCGGGCCAGGGTCACTTCATCGGCGTATTCCAGATCGCCGCCCACCGGCAGGCCGGAGGCCAACCGGGTGATGTGGATGCCCAAAGGGGCTAGCGCGCGCACCAGGTACACGGCGGTGGCTTCGCCTTCGAGATTCGGGTCGGTGGCCAGGATCAGTTCGGTGATCGAGTCATCGGCCAAGCGGGTTACCAGCTCGCGGATGTGCAGCTGTTCCGGGCCAATGCCTGCCAGCGGATTAATGGAACCGCCGAGCACGTGGTACTTGCCGGAGAACGCCCGGGTGCGCTCAATGGCCAGGACGTCCTTGGACTCCTCCACGATGCAGATCTTGGTGCCATCGCGGCGTTCATCGCGGCAAATGGCGCAGGTTTCCTGCTCCGAGATGTTGAAGCAGATCTCGCAGAACTTCACCTTTTCCTTGACCAGCTGGATCGAGGCGGCGAGCCGGGTCATGTCCTCGGCATCGGCGTCAAGAATGTGGAAAGCAATGCGCTGAGCCGACTTCGGGCCGATGCCAGGCAAGCGACCGAGCTCGTCGATCAGTTCCTGTACAGCACCTTCGTACACGTGCGCCTACTTTCTAGCTTGCTTCAATACCGTGAAATCGTTCCGTGGTACACCCTAGTGTCTCACTCCGACAGTTCGCCGTGGTGCCGGCTACAAGCTTCGTTTGATTTCCACTACATTCCCGTTGACGTCGCGCTGCTCGATGACCATGCCGCCGAGCAGGCGTTCCACGGCTGGAACACCGATCAGTGCCGAATCCTCGACCTCGATATCATCGTCGCTCGGGACAAATTCCTCGGGCTCTTGCACCGGAGCAGGCGCGGGAGCCGAAGCAGGACCGCCCCAGCCGCTCGCCGCCTGGGCAGGCGCCGGCGCACTGGGTGCGTTCTTCGCCTGGTCCATCAGCTGCTGGTATCGGCTCATGCGGCCTGAGGCCGCCGGTGCGGAATCCGCAGGATCCGGTGCCGGTTCAGCCTGTGGAGCGCCCCATCCCGGAGCGGATTCAGGGGCCGGCTGCGGGGCTGCCGGGGGTTGCACCGGTGCGGCCGGTTCCTGGCGAGGCTGTTCCTGGTGCTGGGGGCGGACCTGCGGCTGCGTTTGGGCAGCCCGCGGCGCCGGGGCTTCCGGAACCGATGGAGCTGATGGCGCCACAGCTTGTGGAGCCTGCTGCCCGGATTCGCCAACCGCTAGATTCCCGAAGGAATCGGTGGTGCTTTCCGGGTGCAACGGGGTCGAAGAAACCGGACGTGCAATGTTCGGAACACCGCCCTCAGCCTGGCGCGCTGTCATTCCGGCAGTCATCCGGGGCTTAGGAGCCACCGGAGGTCCACCGAAACTCCGTGGTGCACTAGCCGCCGGCGCTGGCGCTGGCGCTGGCGCTGCCGGGGTCGGCTGCGGAGCCACGGCCGGGACCGGAGCCTGTTGCTGCGGCTGAACCTGCTGCGCTTCCGGAACAGAACCAGCTGGCACGTAGTACGGGTCATCCGGGAACGGTGGCTCGTCGAAGTAGGGTTCATCCGCGGGAGGCGGGACGTCATCGTAGGAGTTGTCGTACCCGTCATGGGCGCGTGGTGCAGGCGCGACTGGTGCCGAGCTTGGCACAGCGGATACCGGGCGCTGCTGCGGTGCCGGAGCGGCAGCTTGGGCCCGTGCCGCAGCGCGCGCAGCCGCCCCAGCAGAACTTACAGCCTTGGTGAACTTAGTTGGTGCTGGGGTTGGCGCCGGGATTGGCCGGCGCTCACCTTTTGGGGAACCACCACCGTTGGGGTTGGAGCCGCCTTCGGTGAGGATCACTTCGATCGGTGCACCGGTGACCTGGGATAGAACCCCGGTCAGCGTATTCATCAGATCCGGCCGGTTGCGCAGATTCACGATTGGGCCAGTATTGCTGAACGCCAAGGTGAGGGTGCGGCCATCGAAGCCTGCCACAGAGC
Source organism: Arthrobacter sp. JUb115 (assembly GCF_004365035.1). Lineage (NCBI taxonomy): Bacteria > Bacillati > Actinomycetota > Actinomycetes > Micrococcales > Micrococcaceae > Arthrobacter > Arthrobacter sp. JUb115. The sequence continues at coordinate 79,302 of NZ_SOBS01000007.1, forward strand.
CATAGGTGGCAACCATGGAATGCAGGACGCGCGAGCTGCCTTGCAACTGCTGCAAGATCGTTGGCCACGCTTGCTGGAACATCGCCACCGGTGAGCCGGTGTCCTGTGGTGCTGGCTGGCTCTGCGGCATCCCGCTAGGGGCACCATGTTGAGGTTGCTGAGCACCCTGTTGTTGTTGTTGCTGTTGCGGTGCTTGAGCGCGTCGGGCCTGTTCTTGCGCGGCTCGCTGTTGTGCTTCGCGTTCAGCTTGTTCGCGTTGGGACTGTTCTTGTGCGGCTCGCTGTTGTGCTTCGCGTTCAGCTTGTTCGCGTTGGGACTGTTCTTGTGCGGCGCGCTGTTGTGCTTCGCGTTCAGCTTGTTCGCGTTGGGACTGTTCTTGTGCGGCGCGCTGTTGTGCTTCGCGTTCAGCTTGTTCGCGTTGGGCTTGTTCTTGCGCCTGGTGGGCAGCGTGGCGCTGAGCATCCACGCCAGCCTGGCTAGCTTCTGGTGCCTGTTGCGGCTGTGCCGACTGCGGTGCTTGTGGTGTTCGGTTGGCAGCCGCACGACGTGCGAATTCGGCCATGGCAGGATTTTGCTTCACGTCATCAATGGAGACCCCGGTGCCGAATGACAGGTCTTCACCGCTGGAAGGATCAGGGACCAAGCTGAATGGTGCCACGCCTTCCGGACGAGCTGCCGGAATACTCGGACCAGGCTGCACCTCGGTGGTCACCGAGTAGTTTTCGCCCTTTGGACCCCAAGTTGCACCCCAGTCAGCGGCTTCACCAGTGTTCAGCGACGCTGCCGCGCCTGGATCCAGCGGAGCATTTGGATCATCATCGTGTGGCTGTGGCTGTGGCTGTGATGGCGCGGACTGCTGGGGATGCGTTTCCTGCTCGGCAGGCACTGGCTGCGGAGTCTCTTGAGGCTGCTCGGTGCGCTGAGCTTGAACTGGTTCTGCGTGCTGCGCGGGCTGCTGTATTTGCGCTGGAGCCTCGGGAGCCTGCTGTTGCGGCTGGGCATGATTTGGCTGAACCTGTGGGGCCTGTTCGCCAGCCACTGGTTCGCCCTGCGCTTCAGCCGGTTCGGGTGCACCCTCACGACGGGATTTGGCGGCGGCCAGGGCTTCGCGTACTGCGGCAGCACCCTGACGCGCGGCGCCCGGGTTAGGAGTGGCGTTCATTGAGGCACCAGCACTTGCAGCGTCGTTCTCATCAAGCGCAGGCAGCGCTCCACCGGTCATCGCATGGCGCTCCAACCGATCCAGCCGAGCGGCAAAAGCGCTGTCGGAATTCTGCGAACCGGGCAGCATCAAGCGCGCGGCCAGCAATTCCAGGTGCAGACGAGGCGAAGTTGCGCCGGTCATCTCGCTCAGGGCCTTGTTGGTGACATCGGCCCATCGCGATAGTTCGTCTGCACCGACCAAGCCAGCTTGCAAGCGAAGGGATTCAAGCTGGTCTTCTGGTACGCCGCGCAAGATCTTCTCCAGGCCTTCTGGCATGGCCTTGGCGATGATCAGATCGCGGAAGCGCTCCAGCACATCTTCAACGAAGCGCCGGGGATCCAGACCGGTCTGGATGATGCGGTCAATCGCACCGAACAGACCAGCGCCATCGGATTCGTGCAGCGACAAGGTGACCTCATCGAGCAGTGTCGAGTGGGTGTAGCCCAGCAGTGCAATGGCCGTCTCGTAATCCAGGTTGCCATCGCGGGCACCAGCGATCAGCTGATCCAGCACCGAAAGTGTGTCGCGGACCGACCCGCCGCCAGCACGGATCACCAGTGGCAGTACGCCTTCGGCTACCGCGACGCTTTCGCGTTCGCAGAGCACTTGCAGGTACGCCAGCAATGCCTCTGGCGGAACCAGACGGAATGGGTAGTGGTGGGTACGCGAGCGGATGGTGCCGATGACCTTTTCCGGCTCGGTAGTCGCGAAGATGAATTTGATGTGCGCCGGTGGCTCTTCAACGATCTTCAGCAAGGCATTGAAGCCTGCCGCCGTGACCATGTGGGCCTCATCGATGATGAAGATCTTGTAGCGGTCGCGAGTTGGCGCGAAGGTTGCGCGCTCGCGCAGATCGCGGGCATCATCTACGCCGCCATGGCTGGCCGCGTCAATCTCGATGACGTCCAGCGAACCCGGGCCACCATTGGCAAGGTCCACGCAGCTTGGGCAGGTGCCGCAAGGAACGGGCGTAGGGCCCTGCTCGCAGTTCAAGCAACGGGCCAAAATGCGGGCAGAAGTCGTCTTGCCGCAACCGCGCGGACCGGAGAATAGATAGGCGTGGTTGACGCGGTTCTTCTCCAGCGCCGTCATCAAGGGCGCGGTAACGTGCTCCTGGCCGATAACGTCGCCAAACGTATCGGGACGATATCTGCGATATAGCGCTGTACTCACACCGGTTCCCTATCAGTTGCCTGATGCTTTAGGCATCAGCTGTTGGACAATATTCAATGGTTCGACGGTCCACGGTTCACGTGGCAGATTCGCCGGATCGAAAGCTTCCAGGGCTGCCTGCAAACTTGTGCTGGGCAAGCCCAATGACTCTAGCAAAATCGCCACAACGTTGGCTGGATGCACACCTTGTTCGGTGATCTCTTCGAGTGTTACTGCACCGTCGCGTTTAGCCAAGCGCTGGCCCTTGGTGTTCAGTGCCAGCGGTACGTGCGCGTAGGCCGGGACCGTGTAGCCCAGTAGCGTTGCCAGGTAGGCCTGCCGCGGCGCAGAAGAGAGCAAATCATCTCCGCGCACGACCTGGTCGATGCCTGAGAACGCATCGTCGACGACAACCGCAAGGTTGTAGGCGGGAGCTCCATCGTTGCGGATCAGGACGAAGTCATCTACCGCACCGGTGTAATCGCCGAATAGTTCGTCATGAACAGAAAATTCGTTCACTTCTGAACGCAGTCGCAAGGCGGCTGGACGGTTCTGTGCTTTAGCCGAGCGTTCGCTGGCGCTCAGATCGCGGCAGGTTCCCGGGTAGGCGCCGGGCGCAGCATGCGGAGCACTTGCGGCTTCGGCGATGTCCTTGCGCGAGCAGAAGCATTCATAGACCAAGCCGCGGGCCTTGAGCCGCTCAACGGCCTGGAGATAAATCGGAAGGCGGTCGGACTGTCGGAGAATTTCGCCGTCGAAATCAAGGCCCAAGGACGATAATTCAGCAATTTGGATGGCTTCGGCGCCGGAACGAACACGATCCAAGTCTTCAATGCGCAGTAGGAATTTGCGTTGCGAGGAGCGGGCGAAAAGCCAAGCGAGGATGGCCGTGCGCAAATTGCCAAGGTGGAGTGGCCCCGAAGGGCTAGGGGCGAAACGGCCAGCGCCCACGTGGACTCCATTCGGCTTGCGTAAGAAAGTAAAAGACCCCTCATGCACCTGCCAGAGCCCATCTACCCTTGCTACCTTCCGGTCCTGGGGGAGTTCAACAGGATGACACCACACGAGGGGTCACCAAAAATACTACCCGAGGTTGGCGCTTGGATGAAAATCGGCAGGCGTGCGCTTGCTCTCAGCTTGCAAATCATGGCTCGGAGATCTTGACCAAAAATGCTGTTCGTCCTCAGCCGGTCGCTTCTTCAGGCGGTTCTAGCCACCCAAGTACGCGTCGAACGCGGTCATTGAGCTGGACGGTAGGCAACATGGGCGTCTGCTCCTTCTCGAAGTCGAAGTTCTGGACGCTGGTGACGCTGCCGGGAAGCTCAACACAAATCATGCCGTTGGGGGAGCGCCAGTTCACTGAACCGTCCGGAAGATAGGTGGCTTGCCATCCCAGCACGTGCTTGAACATCTGATGCCGCTTGCACAATAAATGCGTATTGCTGCGCGTGGTGTGCCCGCCTTTTGCCCATGCATCGATGTGGTCAATCTCGGATGCTTCGGCGGGCCGATTGCACCCGGGGAAGCGGCAGACGATATCCCGATTTCGCAGCAGATCACGCAGCGCCTTGGACGGACGGTACTTTTCGCGGCCCACGTCTATAGCTGCCCCTGACCAAGGATCGGTGAGCACCTTGATGAAAGACGGGGCGTCTTTTGCGATTAGCAGCGCTGTCCCTACTGGGATCGGCCCGTAGCCCTCAAGGTCAGCTAGTGCGCGTTTAGGGTTGGCCAGCATTTCCAGCGCAGGAATCGTGACAGCTACACGAGCTTTGAGCGGGGTCCCTTCGGTTGCGGGCCAACCATCGAGCAACGCATCGCAAACAATGTCCAGCCGTCGTTGCTGTTCGGTCCGATTATCAGCTGGATCAACATTGCGTACGGCATGCCAATTGACGGTATTGATAATGCCCAACGCCTTTTCCACCGGCAGATGCAGCTGAATCACGCTCATTCCATTGGCCTCGTGCCAATAGGTGATCTTGCGGTCCTCCGCACCTTTCTTGTGGCGTTCTTCAATGGGCTTTGGATGCAATCGCTCACGCATTTTCCTGGCACGTAGGGCTATCGCGGAGTCAGCGGCCTGCCGCGCTATCGGCAGCAAGGTTCGTTGCATTAGTGCCACGTCCTCGGGTGCCAGATCCTGAGAGTGCTTGACGATCTCCTGCGCGGATCTGGTCGTGATCTCACCGACGCTCAGGGCGTCCAAAGTGTCTGCGCAAAGATGGCGCAGTCCTTCGGCGAAGAACAACTTGTCCTGGACTTTCTTTTCCGAGGAGCGCATTGCCACCGATGCCTCGGCAACAAAGGAAGAACGGATCAGCGACTCGTCGGAGCGATTGACACCGTAGAAGTAGGCAGAATGAGTTTCAGCTGTTTCTTCCGTTGTGCCGGGGTCATCCAGCAGCGGCTCTTGGGTTCCGTGGCTGATCGTCTCGGCGACCGAATACTCGTAGCTATCGGCCAACACCGCTGCCTCGGCAGCATCCAGCATGCTGTGCAGCCGGGCAATGGTCTTCAGCCGCTCCAGGCCCTGGGCGGATGCAGTGACCGGCGACTGGTCATAAAGGTTTATGGCGGTAGCGGCGATCTGGGTAAAGAGATTGTCTTTGTCCAGGTTCGCGGCCCAAAGACCATCGATTCCGGGGATACTCCTTGTCCCGGGCGGGCTGATAGGCAGTCGGCGAGGGTCGTCTTGGCTGTGAAATACCTCTCTTTTACTCATGTTTACAGTATTGATCTGTTCAAACGGCAGCCTTTGGAGAAAAGATCGGGATGGTGAAAAGGTGCAAAATTACCGAATTTCAGGGGTTTGACGCCTCAAGAATGAGCTGGGAAGCAACGTGGAAACGTCCGATTCGTGATTGAGCGAGAATTTAGATATGCTTGATCCTGCTCCACGGAGCAAACTGAGGAGGATTCGCCTAGCGGCCTATGGCGCACGCCTGGAACGCGTGTTGGGTTAACGCCCTCAGGGGTTCAAATCCCCTATCCTCCGCCGAATGTAATGTCCCGGCTCATCGTGAAAACGATGAGCCGGGACATTATTTTTTTGCGCTTACCGGCATTGCCAGAACCTGGCGGGTAGTATCCGTGGCAACTGTTCAGCAATCTTTCGGCAAGGTAAGACTATGGCAAGTGTATTGAGCGAAATCGCCGTCGACTGCGCGAACCCGATGCTGGTGGCGAGGTTCTGGTGCGAAGCGCTGAATTATGACGTATTGGAAGAAGAAGCCGGCTTGGTCAGTATTGGGTCCAAATCCCAAGGCCCGGGCGGGCTGAAATTGACGTTCGCGCAAGTGCCCGAAACCAAGAGCATCAAGAATCGCCTCCATCTGGACCTGCGTCCTCAAAACGCCCAGCAGCAAGAAGAAGCTGATCGCCTGATCTCTTTGGGGGCCAGCTACGCCGATGTGGGCCAGCGGGAGGGCGAGAGCTGGATCGTGATGGCTGATCCTGAAGGCAACGAATTCTGCGTGCTTTCCGGCGTCGAATAAGCGAGGCGCTTTAAATGCCTATTGGCGCCGGGCCGGTAATCTCTCACCAGCTCGACGCCAACAGGTTTTGCGTGTGCAGCTCCTGATCCCTGCAGAAGCTCACGGCCTAGGCGCTTTTGCGCCCCTTGGCCAGCTCTGGGTAGTGGATGGCCGCGGTCTGCGGGTGGGCTCGCAGCCATCCCTTGAGCACGTTGGCACCGTAGGAAGCCAGCATTGGGTTTTCCGGATCATCGGAGACGCCGCGAGCTTCGGCAGCCAGCTCGGCTGGCAGTTCGACCTTGTCGATCACTGCATCCAGTCGAGGGGAGTAGAAGAACGGCACCGAGTAGCGGTCAACGCCAGCTGGTGGCGCAATGACGCGGTGGATGGTGGCCATCAGGTAGCCGTTGGTCGCGACTTCGAGCATCTCCCCGAGGTTCACTACCAATGCACTCGGGGTCGGCGGCACCTCGATCCACTCTTCCTGGCCGTAGGGTTGCACCTGCAGCCCTCCAACCTGGTCCTGCAGCAGCAGGGTGACGAAGCCGTAGTCGGCGTGCAGGCCAACGCCCTGGTTGCCCGACTCTGGTACGACGTCGCCCGAAACGTAGTGCACCAACTTGCCCATCCATGACGGGGTGTTGGCGAATGGCTCGTCGAAGTGGCCTTCGGGCAAGCCCAGCCCCACAGCGATGGCCGAAAGCAGCTCGTGGCCGGTTTTGTTCATCAGCTCGGCCCACGCCATGGCGCGCTCTTCGAGCTGGGGGAAATCGGCAGGGAACTGGTTCGGGCCCTGCAGGTTCAAGTACGGCTTGTCCTCGGGAACGACCGCCAACGTCTCGCGTTCCGGTCCGTAGTCGATCTGTTCGCGGGCATCGGCGCGGCCGCGGGTGATTTCGGTGCCCATCCGGGTGTAGCCGCGGAACTGGGCGCTATTGCGGTTATCGAGCTTGATTTTCTGCTCAACGGGCTTCTGGAAGAATTCTGCGATGGTGTCGAGCAGTTCCTGGTCCTGCCCGGCATATGCGCTGTATCCGACGATCTGGAAGAAGCCGACGCGGTGTGCGGCGTCGCGAATCGCGGCAACGAAATCCTTGTTGAAGGAGCCGTCAGCATTGCGTGCGGTAGAAATATCGAGCAGTGGGATCTCGGTGACTACGTTGTTCATAAACCCAGAGTGCACCTTATGACGCGATTGTTACCAGCTAAAGTTACGCCCGGTTCCTCCAAGTTTCCCTTGGCGTAACAATCCTTGCTTTTTCGCATTGCGTGTCTGATTATTCGCATTCGCGTGTAGCATTCGCCCGGCAACTGCGCGGCGAGTCCGGCTGCCACCCGGCTCAATCGGCGCCGTCTCGGGAAGTGGCCTTCCTGCGGCCTGCCAACTAGCGCCTGATCTGCAGGTCTGTGGGTCTGGAGAGTTTGTCCGTATGCTTGAATAGTGATTTTTCGAGCGGTAGGTGAAGGCCGTCCATACCCGGACCACGGCTATTCTTCGGCGCGTGATTGGAGCGGACTTCCCCCGCAGCAAGTGAAACTAGCTGACTTGGTCACCACCAAAGCCACCTTGGATCTTGAAACATTGCTCTCTGAGGATTCCACCTTCTATGGCGACTTGTTCCCGCATGTAGTGCGCTATCGGGGCGTGTTGTATCTGGAGGATGGGATGCACCGCGCGCTGCGCTCGGCGCTTCATCATCGCTCGGTAATACACGCACGCATATTGGATCTGGACGCTAGTTAGATAAGCTAGCGCCACGAGGATGACGATGACGTCGCCTTCAGGCCAGCAGCTGCCGAAGGCTGACCAGAGCAAGGTGGAATGATGCGTGATCGCGATGACCCGGGGCAATGGCACGGTGCGCATATTGTCGACGAGCAAGAATTAAGTTTCAGCTCGGACGGCCAGGCTAAGCGGCGTGCCCGCAAACGCCAGAACATTGTTTTCTCCGTGATGGCCCTGCTGGTGATCGCGGTTTTGGCCGGCGCCGTACTCGTTTTCAATGGAACGCTGAAGTTGGGTGGCGAGCCTGCCGCCGTTGCGAGCCCGAAGCCAAGCGAGACGAAAATCGAAAACCCCAAGTGCCCGGCCATCGATTTCAAGTACCAAAAACCTTCAGATGTCGAAATACGCGTGCTGAACACGACCGATATTTCGGGTCTTGCGGGTGACACTGCCGAGGCACTGGAAAAGCGCGGCTTCAAGATTTCGTCGCTGACTTCCGGGTGGAAGTCGCTCTCCGAAACCGCTGGCGCGGTCATTGCCGGGCCTGATGGCTATGCCCAGGCTTTCACCGTGCAGCGCCAGATCCCCGGCATCGTTTTCATCTACGACGAAAAGAAGTGGGGCAGCCGGGTGGACCTGGCGCTGGGGGAGAAGTTCGACGGCCTGGAAAAAGAACGCAAGCTCGATACTTCTGAAGGCAAGCTGGTCTGCAGCAAATAGCTGGCTACGGGGCCTGCACATCTCCGGAATGCACTTGGGCCAGCGCATTTGCGAAGACCTCGGCTGGCTGGGCGCCGGAAATGCCGTACTTTCCATCAATGATGAAGAAAGGAACACCGCTGATGCCCAGCTCGCGTGCCTGGACGATATCTGCGTTGACTTCCTCAACGTAGGATCCGGACGAGAGCTTCGCACGCAGTTCCCCGGTATCCAGCCCCAGCGTTCCGGCCAGTTCGAGCAGCGTTTCTAGGTCTCCGGTGTTCAGGCCCTTCTCGAAGTGGGCAGAAAGCAGCGCTTCCTTCATCTCGTTTCCGGCACCATGCTTCTTGGCGTATTCCAGTACGCGTAGTGCAGTGAAGGAATTAGCGACCTTCAAGTTGGCGAAGTCGTAGTTCAATCCTTCGGCAGCAGCCTGGGCGGTGACATGGTCAAGCATTTGGGCGACCTGTTCCTGGCCCAGTCCCTTCATCTTGGAGAGGTATTCGGCCTCGCTGCCGTCATAGTTCTCAGGCAGGCTCGGGTCCAGCTGGTACGAGTGCCAGTAGACATCCACGTTCTGGGAGTATTCGAACGCCTCGACACCCCGCTCAAAGCGGCGCTTGCCGATGAAGCACCAAGGGCAGGCAATATCGGAGAAGATATCCACGCGGATGCGCTTGTCTTCCGGGGACTGGACAGCAGTATTTTCGCTCATGCTTGAGGTAACAACTTTTGCTCACCGGGCATTCCTTATTCGCAGCTGCTGATTTCGGGGGAGATAATGGCAGGGCTCCTACGGAAACCGGATGGTGCTGATGGCGAGAGAAAGCAGGGCAAGTGGCGAAGAACCTTCGATGGCGCGGAATCCTCTTCGCCGGAACGATTACGGCGATGGCAGGCTTTGTTGATGGCGTCGGATTCGTGCACTTCGGCGGCTACTTCCTCTCCTTCATGTCGGGAAACTCCACGCGTTCCTCCGTGGCGCTGATGACAGGGGACCTTGCCGGATGGGCGATGGCGATGTCCTTGGTGGGCTGCTTTGTCGCAGGTGTCATCCTCGCAACGCTGGTTACCTTCCGGCTCGATAGGCTGCGCCGGCCAGTGGCCATGTATTCCAGTGCGGCACTGCTGCTCTCCGCGGCCATCTCCGGGAATTTCTTGCCGCAGCTGACGGCTCTGCTGCTGGCCGCCGCGATGGGCCTGGTCAATGTTTCCTACACTCGTTCGGGAGAGGTTTCCCTGGGCCTGACGTATATGACCGGCACGTTGGTCAAGCTCGGGCAGGCACTCGGTGGAGCAATCATCGGGTTGGCCACCGGATCGGACCGCGGCGGCTACCGGATGCTATGGATGCGCTACGCAGTGCTTTGGCTGATGATCACCATGGGTTCCCTGGGTGGCGTCTTGGCCTACCTGCGGCTGGGGCTCGGCAGCTTGTGGATCGTCGCAGGCGGCATGCTCGCGTGGGCCAGCCTGGCGTTGTTCCAGGAGCTGCGCACACCCCATGGCCTGGAGCCGCCCTCGGGGCCTCAGGCCGGAACCTCCACCGGGATCAAGTAGAAAGACATAGAAAATATGCCTGGTTTCGCTTTATGCGAAACCAGGCATATTTTATTGCGCGGTGGCTAACTCAGCAAGGAGTCGCTGTCCTGCTTGATTGGCGCCGCTGGGCGTACCAGCAGCTTGAAGAGCACGGCCAGAAGCACGAGCCATGCGATTCCGGTGTACAGGGCTACACGCGTCGTCGGGCTCAGGGCCAAGAGCACGACAACGAAGACCATGAAGGCCAAGGCGATCCATACGGCAACGGTGCCGCCGGGCACAGCGTATTCGCGGGCAACGGCCGGTCCGCGGCCCGCTGCGGCTTCCTTGCGTCGCATGGCCAGGTACGAAGTCAGAATCATGATCCACACCCAAACGGTGGCGAAGGTAGCGATGGAAGCGATGATGGTGAACAGCGACTCCGGGAGCAGGGCGTTGAGCACCACGCCTACCAGCAGCACAATGGCCATGATGACCACGGTCATCCACGGCACGCCGTTACGCGAGATGCGGCCAAAGGACTTCGGAGCATGGCCGATCTCGGACATGGCGTAGAGCATACGGCCAGCCCCAAAAGTATCGGCGTTGATCGCCGAAACGGCTGCGGTGATCACCACGGCGTTGAGCACGTGGGCGGCGGCCGGGATGCCCAGACCGTCGAAAATCTGCACGAATGGCGAAGCTGAGCCGTCGATCTGGCGCCAGTCAAAGAGCATCATGACTACGGCCAGCGAAGCTACGTAGAAGAGCAGGATGCGCCATGGCACGGTATTGATGGCGGCTGGAACCGACTTGGCAGGATCAGCTGCTTCACCAGCGGTGATGCCGATGGTTTCGATGCCGCCGAAGGCGAACATCACGACGGAGAACGAGAGCAGCAGGCCCACGAAGCCGTTGGGGAACAGGGTGCCAGCGCTCATCAGGGTAGCGATGCCGGTTGCGGTTTCGGTCTCAGGGGCGTTGAAGCCGAAGATGATCAGGGCGGCGCCGCCAATGATCATGGCGATAATTGCGGTCACCTTGATGATAGCCAGCCAGAATTCGGTTTCACCGAAGACCTTGACCTTCATCAGGTTGATCGAAGCGATCAGCAGGACGACCGCCAGCACCCAGATCCACTGCGCCACCTGCGGGAACCAGAAGCCCATGTAGATGCCGAACGCGGTCACATCGGCGATCGCGACAATGGCCATTTCAAAGGCAAAAGTCCAGCCGGTGACGAAGCCGGCGAAGCGGCCCAGGTAGCGCGAAGCGTAGTGAGCGAAGGATCCGGAAACCGGATGCTTGACAGCCATCTCGCCCATGGCACGCATGACGATGAAGACGGCAGCGCCGCCAATCATGTATGCGAAGAGGACGGCAGGGCCAGCAGCCTGGATAGCAGAAGAGGAGCCGTAGAAAAGGCCCGTTCCGATAGCTGAGCCGAGGGCCATGAAGCGGATGTGGCGGGCAGTCAGCCCGCGGGCGAGAGACGCCTTTATTTCGTTCACGATAGTAATGCTCGGATCCTATAAGGGGTGCGTTCGATGGGGACGGGCCCGCGCCAAAGGCAGGGCACAGCCGTGAAAATCTTATGCGCTCCAGGCATCCATGGCGCGCTTAAGTGTTGCAGATCTATCGTGAGCTTGGCCACCAGCGGTTGCTGTTGGCCACCTGCCGGGTGGGAGAATGGGCTTATGAAACTAGGATTCGTCCGCCACGGACAGACGCAATGGAACCTCGAAGGCCGCTTGCAGGGTTCCAGCGACATCCCCCTGAACGATACCGGGCGAGCCCAAGCCCGCGAGGCTGTCTCGGTGCTGGACGGCGGCCAATGGGACGCTATCGTTTCCTCGCCGCTCTCGCGGGCACGCGAGACGGCACAGATCATTGCCGACGGGCTGGGACTGGAACTTGGTCCTAGCTACGACCTGCTGATCGAGCGCGACTACGCCCAGGGCGAGGGCATGGTTGAGGCCGAAGCGCTGGCGCTATGGCCGGACAAGAACGGTGGTGGAATTGAACCACTGGAATCTGTAGTTGACCGTGGCCTGCGCGCAATCAACCAGATTGCAGCAGACTACCCGGGCAAGAACGTCGCGGTAATCTGCCACGGCACCATTATCCGCTACACGCTCTCGCACTTCGCCGGCTACAAGCTGGACACCATCCGCAATGGCTCGGTTGCCATCATCGGCAATGAGCCCGGCGATTGGCAGCTGGAACTGGTCAATGACCAGGTGCCCAGCAAGGTCGCGGGCTAAGCCGCACTAGATGCCGGAAGGAACAATCCGGCGGATGCTGGAGGCCACCAGCGAATCACGCTGCCGGTTCTTGACGACCGCAAGCCATGAGCCCAACGCCATGTAGGCCTTGGAGCGGATCTTTGGCGAGGAGAGGAACACGTCGTGCAGCGCGCCGGGCAGGCGCACCAAATGCAGTTCCCGGCCTAGGTCGATGCTGCGCTGGGCGACGACCTGCACATTCAAGGCCACGTCGGCGCGGGTGGCGGTGTCGTGCCAGCGAGGCAGCAAATAGTCTTCCGCCGAAAGCATCACCAGGGTGGGCATCTGGAGATCCAGCCCCTTCTTCACCTTGGCTTGCGCATTGAAGACGGCAGAGATGAAACCCGCGGTGAGCTTGAAGCCGTTGACCGGGCGCCAACCCAGATCGTAATCCCATTCGCCGGAAAACTGGCTGGAGACCGTGCGGGTGTAGAACCCTGGATCCACCGTCGGCAAGAAGCGGTGGGGGTTGCGGCTGCTGGCCGCCTGGACGATCCTCGCCAAGGCGGTGCGCCCGATCTCGCTGGCCTGGAATTCCAGCCACGGGCTGTTCAGCGCCAGCGCATCAACTTTCTGCGGGTTGGCTGCCGCATACAGAGAAGCGCTGAGCCCGCCAGTGGAGTGGGCGAGCAGGACAAAGCGGGTTCCCGGATGCGCGCTGGAAATGATGCGATGTGCCGCGTCGAATTCCTCGAAGTACTCCTCCAGATCGGTGGTGAAGCCCGGGCTTCTGTGCTCGGCGATTTCGGTGGCCTGGTCTACCGGCAAGTTCCGTCCATAATGGCGCAGGTCCAGTGCGTAGAAATCCGCTCCTGCTTCGCTGAGGAACTCGGCGAGCTCTTTTTGGAAGAAGTAGTCCGACCAGCCATGCACATAAAGCACCGCGATCCCGCGCAATGGCGGCGGCAGGCGCAGCGTTCTGCGCGGACGGTGCCTGATCAACGTCGCGGTCGAACCGTCCGACATCGGCAGCGGCCGTTGCGAGAAATCCTCGCCCAGCAGATCGGGCTGCCACAGGTCCTCGGCCGGGTTCTTGAACTGGAAAGCCATGGCTACAGCCTAGCCACCGCACACGCAAAACGGCATCCACCCGCTGGACTGGTTACCAACGGATGAATGCCGCTTTGCGTGGCCGACGTTCAGGGACGACTGTTTTCTATCGGCCGGGTCTCGGGTACTGCCTAACCTGCCATTTCCAGGGTGCGGGCTGGCGCATCCAGGTAGCGCAGGTAGGCGTTCTTGGTCAGGAAGGTCGGGAAGTCATCGCGCAGGGCGCAAGCTTCGAAGATTTCCACGGCTTCCTCGAAGCGATCACCCTCGAAGCGCTCCAACCCCTCCATGGTCTCCTCGGCCAGTTCCTGGACCCAGCGACGGGTGATGATCTCGCCCTCATCGGTGATCGCCGACTGGTGGATCCACTGCCACAGCTGCGAACGGGAGATCTCGGCGGTAGCAGCATCTTCCATCAGGTTGCGCAGCGCCACAGCACCGTTGCCGCGCAGCCAGGACTCGATGTAGCGGATGCCGATCTCGATGTTGTCGCGGATGCCGCGTTCGGTGATCTTGCCGGTGACACTCTCGATGTTCAGCAGGGCCGGGCCGGAAACCTCGACATCTTCGCGGGTGCGCTGCAACTGGTTGGGGTTCTCGCCGAGCACCTCGTCGTACACCTCCCGGGCAACCGAAACCAGGTCGGGATGGGCAACCCAGGAGCCGTCGAAGCCATCAGCTGCTTCGCGGGCCTTGTCCTCGCGGACCTTGCCGAAAGCCAGCTCGTTGATCGAGGCGTCCTTGCGGTTGGGAACGAATGCGCTCATCCCGCCGATGGCCGAAGCCCCGCGGCGGTGGCAGGCACGCACCAGCTGCTCGGTGTAGGCCCGCATGAACGGGGCGGTCATGGTCACGGTGTCGCGATCCGGGAAGACGAAGCGCGGTCCGCGGGAACGGAAGTTCTTGATAATCGAGAAGATGTAATCCCAGCGGCCAGCATTGAGCCCCGAGGAATGCTCGCGCAGCTCGTAGAGGATCTCTTCCATCTCGAATGCGGCGGTGATGGTCTCGATCAGCACGGTGGCACGGATAGTGCCGCGCTCGATATCCATCAGATCCTGGGCCTTGTTGAACACGTCGTTCCACAACCGTGCTTCCAGATGGTTCTCCAGCTTCGGCAGGTAGTAGTACGGGCCGCGTCCGGCTGCCAGCAGGCGCTTGGCGTTGTGGAAGAAGTGCAGTCCGAAGTCCACCAGCGCACCGGACATCGGGGTGCCGGCAACCAGCAGGTGCTTCTCCGGCAGGTGCCAGCCGCGGGGACGAACCACGATGGTTGGCAGCTGCTGCAGATCGTAGCTGTTCAGCTTGTACTCGCGGCCATCCGGTGCGGTGAAGTCCAGATCCTGATCCAGCACCCGGATCAGGTTGACCTGGTTCTTGATGACGTTCTGCCAGGTTGGCGAGGAAGCGTCCTCCATGTCGGCCAGCCAGACCTTGGCCCCGGAGTTCAGCGCATTGATAGCCATCTTGCGTTCGATCGGGCCGGTGATTTCCACTCGGCGATCTTCCAGCCCCGGTGCGATCGGGGCGACCTGCCATGAATCGTCTTCGCGAATAGCGCGGGTCTCGTCCAGGAACTTCGGATCGCGGCCATTGGCAATGCGCGCCCGGTTGACCTGGCGGCGCTGCATCAACTCGGCACGGCGCGGTTCGAATGCGGTGTGCAGGGCCGAAAGGAAGTCCAGGGCCTCGCTGGTCAGGATCTGCTCCTGGTAGCGAACGGGGGTAGCGGTAATGGTGATATTGTTCAGGGTGATGGGGGAGTTCATGGCAGCGTCCTTAAAAATCTTGGAAATGGTGCTGGTGCTAGCCGGCGCCTTTGCCGGCTAGCACCATCGACCCATCAGGGTCTAATGGAATTGGCCTTCTTCGGTGGATCCCACCAAGGCCAGGGTTGAGGCGTTAGGGTTCAGCGCCGTGGAGATCGCATCGAAGTAGCCGGTGCCGACTTCGCGCTGGTGCCTGGTGGCGGTGTAGCCGGCGGCCTCGGAAGCGAATTCGCGTTCCTGCAATTCGACGTAGGCGCTCATGCCGTCCTTCGCGTAGCCGGAAGCCAGGTCGAACATCGAGTGGTTCAATGCGTGGAATCCGGCCAGGGTGATGAACTGGAAGCTGAAGCCCATGGCGCCCAGTTCGCGCTGGAACTTGGCGATGGTCGCATCGTCCAGGTGCTTCTTCCAGTTGAACGACGGCGAGCAGTTGTAGGAAAGCATCTGGTCCGGGAAGTCCTTCTTGACCGCTTCTGCGAACTTGCGGGCCAGCTCCAGGTCAGGGGTGCCGGTTTCCATCCAGATCAGGTCCGAGTACGGTGCGTAGGCCTTGGCCCGGGCGATGCATGGCTCGATGCCGTTGGTGACCTTGTAGAAGCCTTCCGGGGTGCGCTCGCCGGTGATGAACTGCTGATCGCGTTCATCGACATCCGAGGTGATCAGCGTTGCCGCTTCAGCGTCGGTGCGGGCGATAACTACGGAAGGGGTGCCAGCCACGTCGGCGGCCAGGCGGGCCGCGTTCAGGGTGCGGATGTGCTGCTGGGTCGGGATCAGCACCTTGCCGCCGAGGTGGCCGCACTTCTTTTCGCTGGCCAGCTGGTCTTCCCAGTGGACGCCCGATGCGCCAGCGGTGATCATGGACTTCATCAGTTCGTAGGCGTTCAGCGGGCCGCCGAAGCCGGCTTCTGCATCAGCGACGATGGGGACCATCCAGTCTTCGACGGTCTGGATGCCTTCGGAGAACTCGATCTGGTCTGCACGCTGCAATGCGTTGTTGATGCGGCGCACGACCTGGGGAACCGAATTGGCCGGGTACAGCGACTGGTCCGGGTAGGTCTGGCCTGAAAGGTTGGCATCCGCTGCTACCTGCCAGCCCGAAAGATAGATGGCCCGAAGGCCGGCCTTGACTTGCTGCACTGCCTGGTTGCCGGTCAGTGCGCCCAACGCGTTGGTGTAGCCGCCGGTGGGGGTTTCCTCGGTGAGCTGCTTCCACAGCTTCTCGGATCCGCGTTTGGCCAGGGTGTGCTCTTCCTGGACCCGGCCCTGGAGCTTCACGACGTCGGCAGCGCTGTAGTCGCGGGTTACGCCGTTCCAGCGGGGGTTGTTTTCCCAGTCGCTCTCGATGGCTGCGATGCGGTTGTCGATCGAGGTTTCGTTGGTGTTTTCAGTAGTCATTGCTTCGGCTCCTTCGCACAAGCTGCGGGTTCATGTCGATCGGAAGGTGATCTTGTGAACTTCTTCGTGACAACTACTTTTCCGCAGGTGCGAGGGCTTCAACAGAGGTTTTTTGAATTAAGATTTTCACTTCTTCACAAAAATGGAAATTTATCGCTTCTTGCGCTGAATGTGAGTCAAGGCATGGAAATCTGCCGATATTGAATCAATCCCTAGCGAAGAAGAGTAAAATTTAACAGCAAGCCTAGATAAGGGCGAAGCCAAAGCAGACCGATTCCGGGGTCTGCGAGAATCGGCGAATCACTGATGATCTGGGATTTTATGGAAACCGCAGGTGCTGATTCGCCACGGCAGGCGTTGTGTATCGGGCCAGGAAACGTGAAGTATCAGAGTCTGGACTGGTAGCTGGCTTTTGCCAGATGGGGGCCTGGACTTGTCGCTATGGCCGATATTCTTGGCCGGCAGTGCAGTTTCTGAGTGCGAAGATTTATGGATCTTGCGACCATGGCTGATTGAGCCGGAACGGGCTAGGGCTGGTCGAAAGAAACCACAGCCATGAAACCGCGGCCGGAGATGCGTGGTTCACCGGCGTCAGAGCCAACGACGGTGTCACGCAGGTTCAGCGACTGTTCGCTGTCGCCGAGCAAGAGCTTGGCGGAGCCCTGGACCAAAAGGCCCAGTTGCCCATCAAAGAGGTATTGCTCGCGCTTTTTGGACAGCTCGACAATGCGAACGGTGGGTCGTACCTGCTCTGGAATGGCGGCCACGTGCACGATGAGCAGTTCTTCGGCGGGCTGGCTCGCCTGGACAGAATTTCTCGTTTCGAATTTCAACGGGCGCAGCGGTTCCAATCCGTGCTCTTGCCCGTCTACATCCAGCTGCACGAAATCGCCGGCGATCAACGTGAAGACTTGAGCCGAAGGCGACGGAGTGAAGGCTGCAGATTTCTCGATAGAGCGAATCGACAGTTGCCAGGTTGATTCCCGCAGTTCGCTGGACCGCAACGTTCCGTCCTGCGCCAGAATGCCGCTCGCAATGAGCCGGACCTGCCCTAGCTCCCATTGCTTCTTGGTGCTTTGCGCCAATTCGAGAATGGAACCCGGTGCAAAAGATGCTTGTGCTTCGCTCATGGGACGAGTCTACTTGCCGATGACCAAGCGAAGTTGTTCAACCAGCTGGGATGTGGGCAGCGAGGCATCAAGAGTTATCCAACCGTGCACTTGCGCAAGGCGCAGATACTCATTTCGACTGTCCCTGAGATACTCCATGCTTTCGTCGTCTTTGCCACGGGAATTGATCCGCTCAAAGGCAAGGATGGGGTCGATGTCGAGCAGGACAATTCTCGCGTGCTCGGTACTTTTCGCCGCAAGCCAGGGGAGAAGCAGTCCCGGAGGATGGCCACGTAAGCGCCGCAGCACTAATTGGCAATACAGGTGCCGGTCCATCACGCTGAGTCCGGGAGAGCGGGCCGCGAAAAGCATATTGCGGGCAACATTGAAGCTGCGAATGGAAGTTTCGAAGAAATCCTGGGTGAAAGTCGGGAACGTGATTCCCAGGGCGCGAGAGAATTTGGTAAGCCAGCTCCGCGCGGCGACGTTTGCGAGCCTACGAG
Source organism: Arthrobacter sp. JUb115 (assembly GCF_004365035.1). Classification (NCBI taxonomy): domain Bacteria; kingdom Bacillati; phylum Actinomycetota; class Actinomycetes; order Micrococcales; family Micrococcaceae; genus Arthrobacter; species Arthrobacter sp. JUb115. Next base: position 97,191 of record NZ_SOBS01000007.1, read on the forward strand.
CCTGAATGCGATCGTTGCGCAGCTGCTGTACTAAAGCTTCAATAGTGGTGCTTTTGCCTGCGCCATCGGTGCCGACGATGACCAAAGTCCGGGGTGGATCGTGGGCATGGCGCGGGGCCGGTAGGGGGCGGGTGGAGACTGCGTGCATGGTGCTCCTTGCGGGATCTCTTTGTAGTTTCAACGTTTGCGCTTCGCTGAAGATTCCGCAGAAAGGCTGTGCATTTGTTGAGAGTAGCTCGCCGGGGAAGCAAGGAAAGAACCGTGAATATTTGCTTCCGCGTCCCTGCTGGGCGATTGAATTACGGGTTGAATCCGGAAGATCTAGAAATTTTCACGATCCTTGGCATAACCTTGTCATGTGACTGCAACCACATGGAATCGCTCAGTGAACTCAGCCGGCAATGGCGCTGGCAGCGAAGATACAGAACTCGACGCCATTGCTCTCGGCCGCAGAATCCGCTTTCTGCGCAAGGGCAAGCAACTGACCTTGGATGATGTCTCGGCGCTCGTTGACACCGCGCCGAGCCAGTTGTCGCTGATTGAAAACGGCAAGCGCGAACCGAAGCTATCGCTGCTTAAGTCCCTGGCTGGAGCCATGGGGGTTGGAGTCGACGATCTGCTGGGCACCGAACCGCCATCGCGCCGTGCTGCTTTGGAGATCGAATTGGAACGTGCCCAACGCGGTCCACTGTACGAGTCCTTGGGATTGCCTACCGTTCGTGTTGGCACGCGTCTGCCCATGGACGTCCTGGAATCCCTGGTGGGACTGCAGCATGAATTGGAACGCCGCCTGAACGAGCAGGCCGCGACCCCTGAAGAAGCCCGTCGGGCCAATACCGCGTTGCGCCATGAGATGCGCCAACGCAACAACTACTACAAGGATATCGAGCAGGAAGCCGCCAAAGTCCTCTCTGCAGTTGGCCACGATTCAGGGCCGCTCTCGCATCATCGTGCAGCAGATATCGCCGAGCATCTGGGATTCAGCCTGCGCTTTGTGGGCAATCTTCCGCATTCCACGCGTTCGGTGACTGACCAGAAGAACAAGCGTATCTATCTGACGCAGGCGAACCGCTCGGAACATGATCCTCGTTCGGTGTTGCTGCAGGCGCTAGGGCATCACGTATTGGGTCATAGGACTCCAACCGATTATTTCGATTTTCTCTCGCAGAGGGTCGCGACCAACTACTTTGCCGCGGCGTTGATGATGCCGGAAAAGTCCACGGTGGACTACTTGCGGCGAGCTAAGAACAACCGTGAGTTGGCCATCGAGGATCTGCGCGATGCTTTCGCCGTGTCCTATGAGTCCGCAGCCCACCGGTTCACCAACCTTGCCACCGAGCATCTGGGGATGACCTGCCACTTCCAGAAGGTCCACGAATCGGGCATCTTGCACAAGGCTTATGAGAATGACCGAGTGAACTTTCCAGCCGATCACACCGGTGCCATTGAAGGCCAGACCATTTGCCGGTATTGGACAAGTCGCGTGGTCTTCGAGCAGATGGATAAGTTCCGTTCCTTCGAGCAGTACACCGATACCGTCAATGGGACCTTCTGGTGCACGGCGCGCACCGAGCGCCATTCCTCGGGGCTGTACTCCTTGTCCATTGGCGTGCCTTTTGAGCATGTGAAGTGGTTCCGCGGGCGGGATACCAAGGAGCGCTGCCAATCCACCTGCCCGGACGAGAACTGCTGCCGCCGTCCACCTGCTGACCTATCCAGCCAGTGGTTCGGCAATGCGTGGCCGGCTACGCGCGCCAATACCCACTTGCTGGCGGCCATGCCAACCGGAGCCTTTCCCGGGGTAGACGAAACCGAGGTCTACCGATTCCTGGAAAAGCAGGTGGACTAGGACCGTTGGACTATGCGATGTGCTTGGAGATGAAGGCAAGAGCAGTTTCCGCCAGCCACGCGCCATCCTGGGCAACGGTGCGGCCGGAGCGGGCTACCTTGAAGGAATGGTTGCCACCTTCGAACCAGGAAAGTTCGCTGTCCTGGTTCAGCTTGCTGGTGACTTCTTCCATCTTTTCGGGGTTGGCAAAGGGATCGCGGGTGCCTTCGAGGAAAAGCATCGGCACCGCAATCGGGTAGAGATGCTCATCGCGTAGCTTCTCTTCCTTCTTAGGCGCGTGCAACGGGTACCCCAGGAAGATCAACCCTGCCGATGGCATGCCCTCGGCAACTGACAGGGAAGCGATGCGCCCGCCAAAGGACTTTCCCGCTGTGAAGATTGGCAGGCCTTCAGCCAAGTGTTCTTCAACCCAACGGCGGACCTGGTGCCACACTGCGACCGCCGCTGGCGCTTTGTCGGGAAACTTCTTTCCAGCGTCCATGTAGGGGAAATTAAAACGCAGGACGCTGGCACCCAGATTCGCAGCGGCTAGCGCAAAGCCGGCCATGAAGTCATGATCCTTTCCAGCACCTGAACCGTGTGCGAGCACGATGACGGCCTTCGCCGCCTTTGCGCGGTCCCAGAGCGCGCTGAGTTCCAGGTCTTCGTATGGAATGGAGAGTTCTTGGGTCATAGGTACCACCCTAGGGGCTGAGGGCCCATCAACTGATCATGAAAGGAAATGAACTACATTTCCCAGTCCTTGCGGAGTGCCGTATCGGTGTCATCGCCATTTCTGGCCAGTACCGTCAGCTTTTCAACTTTTTCGCCGGTTGCCGCACGCTCGTTGATCTTGAGCATCATATTTCCCGAGACGAAGATCGATGCGGGCATGTCGTATTCGCCGTCGATCCATGGACCGTCTGCGAGGGTGACGACGAGTTCGCCAAGCGCAGGCGACTCGACTTTCTCAACGTAGGCGTGGGGGTCAGCGGGCAGGCATGTGCGGTAGATTTCCAGCTCAGTGATTTCAGCGCCGCATAGGGATTTGTAGGTATCGTTCATGGCGGACAGCCACTGCGTGTACTTTTCCGAGGCCCAGGCTTTGCGGTCCTCGGGATCGGCACCAGTACGAGCCCGGGTGAAAGTTCCTGAGTTATTGCCGTCTTCAGTAGCGAAGGTGACGGATTCCAATTCCGGCGAGGCCTCGCCTACGCTTTCGAACATGATTCGGCCCATCATGCGCAGCTCATCCTCGTTGGTTTCGTAGCTTTCCCGCATCTGGGTTCCAAACTTCATGCTGTTATCCAAGAAGATATTGATGGCACCAGGTGCTGGAGATTCCCAAGAAGTCATTAGGTTGTAGGGATACAAGAAGCCTTTGGTGGACTTGATGCCAGAGTTTTCTTTCCACATCTCAATTTTGGAATCTGCCCAGGCCTGTCCCGAATTGGCGTTGGCGTCCAACTCCGCGGGTCCAGGCTCGGGGGCGGTTTCACCGGGTTCACCGGTTTCGGCCGCGGGCTGTGCCGCCGGAGTGGAGCCAGCGACGGAAGCCGCCGTCGAATCGGCTGGCGCTGCTTGTTCGGGAGCTGCATTGCACCCTGCTAGAAGCAAAGCCAACGATGACAGGGCAATGACCGAACGGGTGCGCAAGAATAACTCCTCATTATCGATGAATGGTCAGTCTATACAGGCCAGGCAGCGAAGGGAGAGCTGTTACGAGAATTTGGCAAAGGTCCGGATCGCACCGGGACGGAAATCCGACGCTTCCGTGAGCCCCATGGATTCGTAGAAGGCACGTTGCCCGGGTTCATCATCGGTGATCAGGACCAGCTGACGCACATGCTCATATTTCACTAGTACGGCAGAGAACAAAGCACGGCCTACGCCGGTGCGATGCGTAGATGGACGCACCAGGATGTCCTGGACGTAGCAGATGGTGGCATTATCCGAGACCACGCGCACAAGGCCGATTAACTGGTGGTCTACGTCGTAGGCGTAGATTACGCATGCTGAATTCTTCAGGCCTTCAAATAGTACGTCTGGGTTGTCTGTATAGGCGCTCCAGCCCACCGCGTTGTAGAGCGAGAGTATTTGTTCCTCGGAAGGCACCTTAGTGGTGGAGAGTTCCATCGAGTCCTTTTACTGTTGCGGGGAAACCGAAAGGATCTCTGCGTTGCCCAGCAACGGGTGCTTCACCAGTTCTGTTTCCAATGCGTGGATGATGGCTTGGGCGGAGTCGCCGTTGTAAACGAACACCGGGCCATCATGCCGGTAGTAGACATCCTCATGCCATCCGATTTCGCCGTCACCCAATGCATGCTGCAGGGCCCTGACTGTTGGCTCCAGATCCGATTCCGATTCGGCCCCAAGCCTGGTTCGAAGCAAAACGTACTCACTGCCGCCTACTTCGGTGCGTTGTCCATCAATAATCAGCCAGGAACCATGCTCAAGTCCTCCATCGATGAGCGAAGAGAGCAATTCGGAAAACAGCTTCTTCGGTTCGGGGGTGGCCACTTCAAGGTCAATGTCGCTGGAGATCGGCTCCTCGGCCGCGTCCAATGTGGTCTTGGCGCTGATGATGGTTCCGGAAGACTTGTATTTGGGCAACAATGTATCGAGCAGGCCCGCTTCATGATCTTTGCGCAGGCGTTCGGTCATCGGCTGGGCAAAATGGATCTGCACCCGGTGAGTCGAAGCCTCCGATGATTTCCTGGCGAACAGCGACATGTCCTCAGTCCTCGTGTGGGTCGGAAATGCAAAAGACGATTCCGTAAGGATCGCGCATAATGGTCCAGCCAAAACTGGGATCTTCGGTGTGGTCCTCAACGCGTGTTGCGCCAGCGGCTGTGCAACGGGCGACTTCCTGCTCGCGGCTGGTGCTTGCTTCCAAGTCGAGATGAACCCGGTTCTTGCCGGCAGTGATCTCATCAACTTTTTGGAACCCCAACCTCGCGCTGAAGCCAGGGACGCTGATCATGGTGAACCCCGGGTACTGGCCCAGATATTTCCCGCCCAGAACAGCCCTCCACCAAGCCGAGGCAGCTTTCTCGTCAAGGGCATCAAGGGTGATCATTCCAATGTTCGCCATGCAGTCAAAGGTACCGGGAGTCTTCCTGCTTAGCTAGAGGTTGACTGCATTTCTGCAGCTGACTAGCGCACTTTCTAAGTGAAGAAAAGGGGCTTGCTTGGCCGGGACGGAAGTCCCGAGCAAGCAAGCCCCTTTATGGGCTATGCCGGCCTAGCTATCGAAGTAGTTTGGCGCGTGCTCGTTGTGAGCAGGTGGAGTCGGCATCTCGACTTTCTTCTGCACCTTCAGCATGCCAGCGGCGTAGTCCACCGAAACGGTGTCACCAGCGGCAAGCGAATCACTGATCAGCAGGTCGGCAATGGCATCCTGTACCTTGCGCTGTACCAGCCGGCGCAGCGGGCGGGCACCGAACTCGGGGTCGTAGCCTTCGTTTGCCAGCCACTGCACGGCAGCGTCGCTCACCTCCAGCTTCAGCTCCTGGTCCACCAAGCGAGCTTCGGTCTCGGCGATGACCAGCTTGACGATCTGGCCAATCTCGGACTGCGAGAGCTTGGAGAACAGCAGTACCTCGTCCAGACGGTTCAGGAACTCTGGGCGCATGAACTCGCGTACCTTGCCCATGACCTTGGCCCGGATTTCTCCAGCCTCGCTGGTGGCATTGGCGGAGGTGAAACCGAAGTTTCCGGCCTTGTTGGCCAAGTACTCGCCGCCGAGGTTGCTGGTCATCAGGATCAGCGTGTTGGAGAAATCGACAGTGCGCCCGGCTGAGTCGGTCAACCGGCCGTCATCGAGTACCTGCAGCAGCACGTTGAACACGTCCGGGTGGGCCTTCTCGATTTCATCGAGCAGCACGACCGAATACGGGTTGCGGCGGATCTTCTCGGTCAGCTGGCCGGGCTCGTCATGGCCGATGTACCCCGGAGGTGCTCCGATCAGGCGCGCCACGGTGTGCTTCTCACCGTATTCGCTCATATCGACGCGAACCAGCGATTCGGCCGAACCGAAGAGGTTTGCAGCCAGGGCCTTGGCCAGTTCGGTCTTTCCGACGCCGGTGGGACCCAGGAAAAGGAACGAGCCGATGGGGCGACCTGCTGGCGACATTCCGGTACGGTTGCGACGCACGGCGCGTGCCACAGCGGCAACGGCATCGTGCTGGCCGATGACCGAAGCATGCAGGGAATCTTCCAGCGAAGCCAAGCGTGCCTTGTCATCTCCCGAGATGCGCGAGGTGGGGATGCCGGTGGATCGGGAGATCACTTCCGAAATCTGCTTCTCATCCACTACCCGGGTGACCCCTGCATCGCCGGCCTCCTCAGCAGCCTTGATGCGCGCGGTCATCTCCACGATGTGGTCACGCCATGCGCCAGCTTCTTCGAATCGTTCCTCGCCGATAGCGCGTGACTTCTCGCGCTCGGCGTCTACCAATTCGGCACGCAGGGACTGCACATCCTCGGCATCTCCGGCAGCGATGGACCGCCGGGCACCGGCGATATCGATCAAGTCGATGGCCTTGTCAGGAAGCTGGCGGTCGTTCAGGTAGCGGGCAGAGAGCGTCACCGCGGCCTTGAGCGCTTCGGGGGTGTACTGCACCTGGTGGTGATCCTCGTAGGATTCGCGCAGGCCGTCCAAAATGGCCAGTGCAGTTTCCTCCGACGGCTCGGCGACAGTAACCTTGCCGAAGCGCCGAGCCAGCGCGCTGTCCTTCTCCACCTTGCGGAACTCATCGAGCGTAGTGGCGCCGATCATGTGCAGCTCGCCACGCGCCAAACGCGGCTTGAGGATATTTGCGGCGTCCATATTGCCGGACTCGCCAGAGCCTGCACCGACCAGCAGATGCATCTCATCGATGAATATCAGCACCTGCCCCTCGGCTGCGGCTACCTCGTCGAGCAGGCCGGTGAGCCGCTGCTCGAAATCTCCGCGGTAGCGGGTTCCGGCGAGCATGCCCGGAAGATCAATGGAGATCAAGGCCGCATTGCGCAGTTGGGCTGGTACCTGGTCATCGATGATGGCGCGGGCCAGGCCTTCGGCAATGGCGGTCTTGCCCACGCCGGCCTCGCCAATCAGCACAGGGTTGTTCTTGGTGCGACGGGCCAGGATTTCAATAACCTGATCCAGTTCCTCCTTGCGTCCGATCACCGGATCAATCTGGCCGTCGGAGGCCAGCAGGGTCAGATCGGTTCCGTAGCGTTCGAGCATGGACACGTCGGACTCGGAATCGGACTGGTTCTGGGCATCGTTTTGGCCACGCTGGGCCTGCTCCATGGCGGCTTGCTGCAAGGACTGGCCGGTGATGCCGTGCTGCGCCAGGAGCTGGCTGACCGGAGATTCCGGGTTGAAAACGAAGGCCAGGAAAAGATGATCAGGGTCGATGTAGGTCGAACCGTAGTTACGAGCAACCTGATAGGCGTCAAAGAGGCTGCGCTGAGCTGCCGACGATAGGTGGGATGGTTTCTCGCCCTTCTCCTGGGACTTGGGCATGCGCGCGATGGCATCTGCACTCAAAGCCTCGATGTCGATACCCATGGCGGTCAGGTGCTCGCCGACTGGTTCGGTGCGCAGCAGGGCCATCAGGAGGTGCAGCGAATCAATCTCGTCGTGGCCATGCTCCTGGGAAATCGCTGCCGCGGTGGCTACCGCTTCGTGGGTGCGGGCGGAAAGCAGGCGCGTGAGGTCGATGGGACGTGCTGCCTGGGCACGTGAAGACAGGAATCGAGAGAGGAATTCCTCAAACGAGCCATCTGACGGTGCGCCGAAAAATGCTGGCAAGTGAGCCTCCTAATAGAAACTTGAGCGGTCTATGCTCATGTTCAACGCATATGGCGCGCAGATATTCCCGAACCAGCCGGGCAAGGTGTCAAAGAGGTTGACTTCACACTAATAGCTGGAAAGCAGGCGCTAGTCTTTCGGGATTTCGATAAGGCCCATACGCGCGGCCGCAACCAGGGCCTGGACCCGATCGCGAACATTCAGCTTAACGAAAATCTTCGCCATATGGGTTTTAACCGTGGTTTCGGAAATAGTCAGAGTTCTTGAAATCTCGGTATTGTTTAGCCCGCGTGCGAGCAGTTTTAGAATCTCGAATTCCCGATTGGTAATTCCCAAGTCATAGGCCAGTTCTTGAATGTCTTGGGAATTATCCCGGTAAGCTTCGCGAACCGCAGAAACTAGATCAGAAGAAACCGACGGGGAAATGGCTGCAGTTCCTTGGTGAACGGCATGGATCGCATGAATAATTTCATCTGGTTCAGAGTCTTTTACCAAGTATCCGCTGGCCCCAGCGGTCAGTACCGGAACCAGATAGTCGTCCGAAGAAAAGGCGGTAATGGCAAGCACTGAGGGGCTGTCTTCGGCAGATTTGATTGCTTTAGTAGCGCTAACCCCGTCCATTATCGGCATCTGCAAATCCATGAGCACAACGTCCACTTGATTGCCGCTGCAATACTCGACGGCGGCCTGTCCATTTTCAACAGAATTAACCGTTACAATTCCGGGGTCTGTTGCTAGGATTGTGCCCAACGCATGCCGAATTAGAGGTTCATCATCGACAATAAGGACCTTTATTTGTTCCATCTGATTCCTCTGATTCGATGTGGGTGGCCTCATGTTGGCCTGTTCACCTGAAAGTATATAAGTTGATCTGATGTGGAGTTTGTTATGAAGGGTTTGAAAATGCTGGCCGTAGCAGCATTAGTTCTGGCACCATTGACCGCCGTGGCAGCTCCTGCATCTGCTGCGAGCTCTCCAGCCTCCAGCAGTGGCAACGTTGCTACTCCTGCTGGCTTTGGCTCAGCCTTCTCGGAGTGGTTCTGCAAACGCTACGGCGTCGCCTGCCCATAACGCGGTTTATTTGACTTGATCATCTGAGCCGGGAATTATTCGGCATATGAATGGACGACTAAAGGACACCCTGACCAAGCTCTTCGCTGGTCGGGGTGTCATTGTTTGGACTGGTATTGCGGTTCTGATCGCTGTTTCCAGTAGTGAGTTCGTGACTCTGCTGGAAGACGGATTTAGTGGTTCGTCGGATATTTCGGTTCGAGGCGCGTTGCTCGGCGTAGGACTGTGCGCAATTCTTGCGCTTGGTCTTCGCTGGGTTGCCGTATCCGTCGGATTGTTTGTGGCAGTTGCCTATTTCTTCCTCACGGACGGCGCCTTGTTCTTCTGGACTGTCGTTTCATTCATGATTTTTTCGGCGCTGGCAGCTACGGCCAGTGCCATGAGTGTTAGGGCCTTATTCCTAACCTTGTCCGCAGCGTGGATGGTGCAGTTCGGCATCCAGTCCGGGCAAGACGCGGTTCTGCTTGTCGGGATTGCCCCGTTGACGGCGATGGCGTTCTTCTTAACGAGGAATATTTACTTGCTGCGCGAGAAGAACGAGCTCGCTCTTCGGCAAATGCATACGGTCAAAGAGCAGACTCGTCTTGCTGTCGACCGGGAGCGAAAGAACATTGCCCGGGATCTGCACGATATTGTCGCGCATGACATCACGGTCGTGGCCATGCAGTCGAAGGCCGCGAAATTCGCAAACGATGGGCAGAAGGCCCTCGAAGCTCTGGATGTCATCGCCAAACTGAGTACTGAGACTTTGCACGATTTACGCCTGATGCTCAATGTCCTGAGGGCTGATGGGACCATGGCAGATCCCTCGTCCCAGGGCATTGATAAGCCGGCCGCTACTACTGTTTACGCGCTTCAGGGTGCAGAACTTTTCGTTCAGAGGCTAAAAGAGGCAAATTTCGAGGTGAGCTCCACCACTGACGAGAAAATTTCCGAATTGCCCCGTTCTGCACAGACTGCGATTTATCGGGTCATGCAAGAAGGTACAACAAATGTGATAAAGCACGGTGCCTTGGGCGGGAAGTGCACCTTCGAACTCACGGTCCAAGGGGCAGAGGGCATCCTGGAAATTACTAATCAGATAGGGAATTTCGACAAGAAGGCGAGTGGGTTGCCCGAAGGCGGGACAGGCCTGATTGGCATGGGTGACAGGATGCGTGCATTTGGTGGAAAGTTTGCAACCAGTTCCGAAAACGGTGTTTGGGCACTGCGCGCAAGCATCCCGTTCTGACCCCTGCCCTCCTACTAAAGTATGATTTCGGATTTTCGCAGGACGCGATAAGTTAGTCATGTATCGGTGAAGACCGATCACCGGGAAGGTACTTGGTGGTGTTTTGCGAGTGGCATCACTAAGGATCCGAGGGTGATTAAAAGGTACGTTGCATTGCGTAAACGGACTGATCTTTCATCGGCGCTGTGCCCCCATCGCACGCCGTTGTCTGTCAGTAATGCAACGTACCTTTTATAACTTAAACCCAGCCCGTGTTTCTGCGTTCTGCCTCACACCTCAGGCCGGAATGGGCCTGCGTGGCGGGGTGTTGCGCCTATGGAGAGCATTTCCTGTCTGGGAAGCGAGAGCGCATGAGTACCCAGGCGGATACGGTTGTTTGGCAACAATAAGGCCTGGCCGTGGAGCCTAAGGGCGGCTTTGATAGCAAGACGGCAGATGCTGCGATCAACGCAGAAGCAACCGCAGATTCTTTGGCCGTGAAGGCCGGCGAACCAAGCGGGGCCCATGGTTCGATCGCCTGCCGTGGTACGACGCCGAGCTGGCCACGCGCAGCGCCTAATCGATGAATCAACGGCAAAGGGTGCGAGAACTCGAATTAGCTCTCGCACCCTTTGCCGTTGCTGGTGGTCTAAACCTCGGAGGCCTCTGCCTCTTGGGTGTCTTTCAAAACGTGATCAGAAACCTTGGCCAGCGCTCGTTCCAGTGAAGAACGCAAGACCACAGGAATCGTGATCTCGTCATTAATCTCGACAAGGCCTTCGCGTTCGAAGACGCGCAGCAGGGACTCGACCTGGGGGACAACCTCCTCAAGGCTGGCAATCAGGTGATGCTGCTCGGCGGGAAGGTCATCTTCGGTCGGAACTTGCAACGCGAACTCGGCACGTGGCGGTGTCGATGATGCGGCATTGCTCAACACGCCGGCCAACATCTCGGCGATCTGCGCCTTGCCCGGCTGCTCCAAGGTGTTGATCAGGATGTGCGAGTAGAGAACCTCTGCAATCAGCTCCTTGACCAAGCGGGCGCCTTGTCCGCTGGATGCCAGCAGCGCATCGCTGAGCGACTCGGTTGGGGTTGCGTTCGGTTCCTGGTAGCGCAGCATGGCCGTGCCGATCAGGGCGTCCCAGTATGCCGATAGGCGTGGAATGTCGGCCAGCGAAGAAACGGCAGTGCCGTCTTCCGGCTCCCACTGGGCATCTTCTGGAACGCCGGCGGATTCATCGACCTTGACGAACAGGCCCAGCGCGCTGGCCGCATCCTGCAGCGTATCGCCGGTGAGTACGCCAGCTGGGGTGGTCGGCTTGCCTTCGCCAACCCAGCTGATCAACTCGCGAGCCGCAAAAACGAAGGGCATCGCTTCGAGGCTGCCGTTGGCCTCATCATCTTCGAGATAGGGCGCCACGATGGGTGAATCGCCAGCCATGCGGGAGAGGAACTCGAAAGTCTGCTTGAAGTCATCCACGCTTCCGCCGAAATTAGCGGTCGTGCCCAGGAAAGTCAGGTAATGCTTGAGGATCGCAGCGCTGGCTTCCGAAACTTCCTTGCCCAGCGACGTCAAGTGGCCCAACTGTTCACCCAGAATCGTCGGATCCAGGGTTTTGACGTCAACGCTCTGGCGCAACTGGGCATGCACGGTCAGCAGGGTAGTGAGCCCTTCGAGCGCTGCGCGGGTCTCGCTAGCTGCCTGGCCCTCTTCGTGGAAGTGGCGGAAGAGCGAGGACTTGAACGGCTGAAGAGCTTGGCGCACTTCGGATTCAAAAGGCACGCTGCTGGCGCCGGAACGGCGGGCTGGATGACCCTGGGCAGGCTTCTTCTTGGCTGGTTTACGTGAGGCCATGAGTGTGGTGCAGTTCCTTAGAAATGGCTGATCGGCGGGATTGGTAATTCGCTTCTCTCCAGTCTACGCAGGACGCGCTGGGGGCGAAGTTCCCGATGGGCGATAGTGATGCAGCCTCTGGGGAAAGTGCCCGTACGGGAGGAAGTACTTGTTGAAAGTTCGGAATAGGCAATCATTTACCGCAAGAAACACGAACCTCCTGCCGGTGTGGTGGCGCTCACCGTCGAATCGTCAGGACGCGTTGATTTTCCCTGAGGATCGCGCGACAGTGAAGACATGCGGGCTCGTGTGGAGAGGCCGTCGAAATGCTAGGAGAGTGGATCATGGCTGGAGTAGGCGTGCCAGATCATGTCGTTGTTGTAGGCGCTGGCTTTGTTGGCCTGTCGACCGCTTGGTACCTGCAGGAAGCGGGCATTAAGGTCACCGTCGTGGATCGCGGCGGCGTCGCGTCCGGTTCCTCTTGGGGTAACGCCGGCTGGTTGACCCCGGCCCTGACCCTGCCCATCGCGGAGCCTGCAATTTTCAAGAACGGCCTGAAGATGATGCTCGACCCGGCATCCCCGCTGTACATTCCGCTGAAGGCCGATGCCAAGTTGCTCCGCTTCCTGATCGGTTTTGCCTGGCACTCGACCCCGAAGAAGTGGGAAGAAGCCATGCGGGTCTACTCGGAAATCGGCGCAACCGGTTTGGATGCCTTCGACGAAATCGCGCAGGCGACTTCGGCAGGGCCGGGCGTGCAGGAGCCGACCAAGCCGGCAAATCCATTCTTGACCGGATTCACCTCGCTCAGCGACCGCGATGCGCTGCTGCATGAATTCGAGATGATCGAGAAGACCGGCGGCGAAGTTGATTACGAATTGCTCACCGGCGACGAGTTGCGCGGCATCGAGCCGACCCTGTCCAATAAGGTCGCTGCGGGCGTAGCCATCAAGAACCAGCGCTACATCAACCCGCCGAAGTTCATGGATTCACTGGCCGAATCCGTCATCGCCCGCGGCGGCGACATCATCGGAGCCTTCAACGTCACCGATGTGCGCGACAATCGCGGCTCGGTCACCGTCATCGGTTCCGAAGGCCGTTCAATCACCGCGGATCACGTGGTGCTGGCTACCGGTGCTTGGATGACCGACATGGCCAGCAAGTTCGGTGTGAACGTTGTGGTTCAGGCAGGCCGCGGCTACTCGTTCACCGTGGAGCCGGAACACATGCCAACGCACCCGATCTACTTCCCGACCCAGCGCGTTGCCTGCACCCCGCTGGGCGATCGTTTCCGCATCGCCGGCACCATGGAATTCCGCGACGCCAACCACAAGCTGGAGCCGAAGCGCATTGAGGCCATCGTTGCCGCTGCGACCCCGGTCTACCAGGGGATTAACTGGGAGAACCGCAAAGAAGAATGGGTGGGTGGACGCCCATGCACCGCGGACGGCATGCCACTCATTGGCCAGACCGGATCCTCGCGCGTGTCGGTTGGCGGCGGCCACGGCATGTGGGGCGTTGCGCTGGGACCGCTGACTGGCAAGATCCTGGCTGCCCAGATTGCTGGCCAGCAGGTTCCAGGCATCGCCCGGCACTTCAACCCCTTGCGCAAGGGGTTCTAAGCGTTTCGGTCCACACCCGGAACGAAATAAAACAACCGGCTTGCGGTGCATCATGGCGATGCGCTGCAAGCCGGTTTTCCTTTAAGGCTGTCTTTTACGCGCTTTAGGCATGGCGGGTTGATGTCCCGGCAAGGATCGCGCGGTAGCCTTCGGCAAATCCTGGATACTGCAGTTCAAGCCCGCTGGCTAGCAGCTTGGAATTATCGAGCCGGCGGTCGGCAGCACGTCGTGCCGGGGCTTGTCCTGCCTCTTCCGGCGCAGGCAAACCAAGTTCCTTGGCCAAAAACTGGTAGACCTCGCCTAGCTGGGCTGGGGTGCTGTCACTGGCCAGGTAGAGGCCAGCGGCTTGCTCTCCCAGCGCCGCAACGTGAACGATGGCCGCGGCCAGGTCATCGCGGTGGATGCGGTTGGTCCAATGCGAGCCCGCGGGAATCTGTGCGGCTCCGGCAGTGACGTGATCGATGAGCCGGGTGCGGCCCGGGCCGTAGATTCCCGACGCCCGCAGGATTGTTACCGGCAGGCCGCTGCCGGCGAGCGCTGCCTCGGTGTGCGCAAGGACCTGCGCGGTGGGGCTAGCTGGGGCAAGCGGTGCTGATTCGTCGACGAGTTCTCCGTTGGCGCCGCCCATCACTGCGGTGGAGGAGATGTAGATAAGCCGGCGAAGATTGGGGCATTGGGCTGTCAGCCGTGAAGCCAGTTCTTTGGCGACCTGCAGATAGCCGCGCGTGTAGCCATCGGCATCGCGGGTGGCTGGCACGGGAGTGAGCACGACGATTTCGGTCTGCGGATCGATGCTTGGCCACTGGGCGGCATCGAGCAGGTCTACGCTGTGGCCGGTAAATCCTGCGGGCAGCTTCTGGCTGTTGCGCCGCCAGCCGGTGACGCGATGGCCCTCCTGTTGGAGCCGCAGTCCTGCCTCGGTGGCGACATCTCCGCAGCTGACCAGTAATACTTTCACGAGACTCCTTTGGCGCAATATGTCCTCGGAGGCGAATCCCCCTACCCATAGACTAGAACCTTTAGGCCAGCGTGGCATGCGCGCGGAGGAAGGGGGCCAGGTGCAGTCTTCGGTGCGTTGCGTCCTGTTCTGCGTGGTTGCATTGCTCTCCATGCTCGGCGAGGGCATGGCGGTCTTTGCCTTGACCCTGGAATCCGCGGATCAGTTGGGGTCCTGGGGCGTAACCGCGTTGTTCCTCGCCGGCTTGGTTCCGCCGATCCTTGCCGCTCCGGCTATAGGGCGTTGGGTGGACGGGTCAGCCCTTGTCCGGGTGTGGATCCTGTACCTGTGCGTGCATGTGGCGATTTTCGCGGTGATGGCCATTGCCTCCAATATCTTCGCGAGCCTCGCCTTGATGCCTGTGGCCAGTATTTGCGCGGTGGTTAACGGAGCGGTCATTTTCAAGATCATTCCGCGCATCCGCGGAGGCTTCAGCATTGCTCGTGCCAGCAGCTTCCTTGTCGTAGCGACGTCCCTGGCGGGAATCATCGCGCCGACGATAGCTTCACTCGTCTTCGCGAAAGCGGGGATCGGCGCGGTGCTTTGGTACGCGGCGGCAGGATTCCTGGCACTGGCCCTGGCGGCCATCTTCCTGTCCCGCTCGCAAGCCGCCAACGGGAAAGGAGCAGACGCAGGGAACGAGCCGGATCCGGGTGGACCGGTATCGCCCGGTGGAGCTGCATTGACGCGCAATCCACAATTGCGGATCTTGCTGCTCCCGGTGGCAGCGATCGTGCTGTTTACCGCAGCAGAAGGCGTTTCGGGGGTGTTCTACCTGCGCGGGATCACCGATAACGACACTGGATACGCGGTATTGCTCGGTGCCTGGTCCGTGGGCGCAGTGTTCGGTTCCCTGCTGGGAGGCAATCGCCGCTTCGGTACCCGAAGCGCCTTGCCGATTCTGCTCGGCGGAGGGCTGGTGGGCGCCGCGATCCTCACGGAAGGGCTCTGGGCCAACGCGGCTGGCCTGGCCTTGGTGTTCCTTGCCGGCGGGCTGGGCAATGCACTGCACAATACCGGAGTGCGAACAGCCATTTACGAATACGTGCCGGAATCCCGCCATGGTGCTGCTTGGGCGCAGCTGCGGATGCTCATCAACATCATGGTCGCATTGGGCTATCTCATCGGCACCCCGGGATTGCTGATTGGCCCGGCCAGGGCAATTATCGTGATCTCCGGTGCCGCGACGCTGCTGGTTATCGTTGTATCCGCCGCGCTGTACAGCTGGAAAGCACAGGCCAGGGTCCATGGGAGGACCTCTGCCACGGAGTCCCGGGGCTAGCGCGCTCGCCGGAAACATGAAGGTTGCTGGATAACACGCTACAATTCAAGTATTCGAATATTTGTACTAGAAAGTGGTGGGGTGTGGCTGAAGAACAGGAGCTGATGCCTCCGGGAGCAACCCAAGGGCCGGTCCAAGCGGTATCCGCGATGGGTTTCCCCTCGCCAGCACGCGATTATTTTGACGGCGGACTGGACCTGAACCGGTTGCTGGTCCGTGACCGTGTCTCCACTTTCATCATGCGCGTCTCGGGCCACGCCATGCGGTCAGCTGGTATCTTCGACGGCGATGAAGTGATCGTGGACCGATCGCTGGCCGTGCGCCACGGCTCTGTGGTCATCGTCAACCTCAACGGGCAGATGCTGGTGCGCCGCTGGCAGATTGACGGCCACGAGGTTGGGCTGCTCAGCGATGAATCGCCCCTGCCCGTAGTACTGGCCGAAGGCGATGAGGTCAGTGTCTTCGGCGTCATTACCAGGTGCCTGCATCATGTCCGCTGACCACGTATCCCTGGTGGACGTCAACAATTTCTACGTCTCCTGCGAGCGGGCCTTCGACTATTCGCTGCGCAATCGTCCCGTGGTGGTGCTGTCGAACAATGACGGCTGCGTGGTGGCCCGTTCCCAGGAAGCCAAGGATCTGGGCATTCCTACTGGAGAACCCTTCTTCAAGGTCCAACGCTATATGGACTCCCACAACCTTGCGGTGCGGTCGAGCAACTATGAACTGTACGGGGATATTTCTGCCCGTGTCATGGAATTGCTCGGACGCTTCGGGACCTGGCACGAGGTGTATTCCATCGATGAATCTTTCGTCGGCCTGGAAGGCAACCTGGAGCAGGTGCGCAGCACCGCGGCCCAGATCCGTGCCGCCATTGACAAGACTATCGGGGTGCCAGTCTGCGTGGGTGTCTCATCCACCAAGACCCTGGCGAAGCTGTCCAACCATATTGCCAAGCACAATCCGGGACTGGGCGGAGTCTGCGTCCAGCAGCTCATGGATCCCGAGGTCCTGGGCAGTATCCTGAACCGGGTTCCAGTCACCGATGTCTGGGGTGTGGGCCGCAAAACCGGTGCCAAGCTGGCAGCCATGGGCATTGAATCCATCGCGGACCTGCAAGCAGCTGACCCATTGGCGATCCGCAAGAAGTTTTCTGTCGTCTTGCAGCGCACGGTCTTCGAACTCAACGGGCAACGTTGCATTGGTCCGGTGGAGGAACGCGCGGATCGCGGCCAGGTCATGTTCACCCGTTCCTTCTCCACGCCGGTGCGCACCTATGAAGCGATGGAAGAAGTCATGTCCATCTATGCGCAGAAGGCTGCCGGCCGCTTGGCGCGCGAAGGCCTGTACGCTTCATTGCTTACCGTCACCGCGGGCACCAGCCGCTTCGCCCGGGGAGAAGCCTCATTCCCCAGTGCCCAGGTGCGCCTGCCGCGTCCGACGCGGGATCCCATCGTGCTCAGCAAGCTGGCAATTGCCGCCATGCGGGATCTGATGAAACCGGGAATGGACTATGTTCGCGGGGGAGTGATCCTCTCCGGGCTCAGCGATTCTCCGGGCGAGCCACAGCTGGACCTCTTTGGCCAGAGTCCCGATCCGGCTGCCGAGGAACAAGAGAACGTCTCTTCGGTAGTCCAGGATATCTCCCTTCGATTCGGTGCCAAATCCATTGGCCTGGGGCATGCCGGGATGGCCAAAATCCCTGAATGGTCAATGAAACGAGAGCATATTTCGCAGCGCTACACCACCGACTGGGATGAACTGCTGGTGGTGCGTGCCTAGCGTTCTGCCCATGGCAAAAGGTTCTCGGCTCTTCGGCAACTTCGCAGTTTACGGTGGGAGGATGATTTCATGACTACCCGTGCCAAGCAGCTCATGTCAGTCGGAATCCTGATGACGGTGATGCTCGCTAGCTGCAGTGCGCCGAATGCCCAAGAACCAGCTTCGAGCACGTCCGCGGGCAGCTCCAGCAGCCCGAGCAGTACGAGGACTCCTGCGCAGCAGGCAACTCCCAGCCCGTCCGGCAACTCCGGGGCAGAAGAAAGCCCATCGCCTAGCCGCAGCCAGGAACCCTCGCTGCGCCAGCAAGCAGAAGCGCTGGCCGACGAGCTGAGCGCCAGCGAACAGGCAGCGAGCCTCGTGATGGCCGGTGTCGCGGCAACAGGAGCAACCGCTGCGGAAATTTCTGCGATGAAGAAGCAGGGAATTTCCAATGTCTTCCTGCGTGGCCGTTCGCAACTGCCGGTGAAGCAGACCGCCGCCCAGGTCCAGGAAATTACCCAGGCCTTGGAGTCCGGCATTCCCGGGCAATTGCCGGTCTGGGTGGCCACCGATCAGGAAGGGGGCTTTGTCCGGGTGCTCCAGGGCCCCGGTTTCACCGAACTGCCGACTGCGTTGACGCAGGGAGGGTGGCCTGTATCGAAGCTGGAGCGTGAAGTGGGCGCCGCCGGGAAAGAACTGGCTGAAGCCGGCATCAACGTGAATTTGGCTCCGGTGGCGGACGTTGTTCCTGCCAGTATCGGCACCGGCAACGCACCCATCGGCTACTTTGGCCGCGAATACGCGCATGACGCCTCGGGGGTCTCCAAGGCCATTTCGACGGTGAACGAAGCGCTGCGCTCCGAAGGCGTGCAACCGGTAGTCAAGCACTTCCCTGGATTGGGCCGCGTCGCTGGGAACACCGATACCAGTACCAAAGTGACCGATACGAAGATCGATGCGGACTCCAGCGATCTGCAGCCATTCGAGCAGGCTATCGAGCAGGGCAAGTCCTGGGTCATGGTCTCCAACGCCCGCTACTCCCGGCTCGATGGAAAGAACGATGCACCGTTCTCTTCGAAGATCATCACCGGATTGCTGCGTGAGCAAATGGGGTATGGGGGAATCGTGATTTCCGATGATCTCTGTGAAGCCAAGCAGGTCGGCTACCTGCCGGTGGGCGAGCGCGCAGTGAAGTTCGTGGCCGCCGGCGGAACTGTTCCGCTATGCGTTAAATCGGCTCCGGCCATCACCATGGCGAAGGCCCTGGCCGCCGAGGCCAAGGCCGATGGGAAATTCGCGGCCAAGGTCAGAGAAGGCGCAGTACTGGTTCTCGAAGAGAAGCTGCGCATGCAATAAGCTGCACGGCTGGATCTTAAAGGTGTAGGCCCGGGGCTCTTCCTTACTCGCTAGGAAGTGCCCCGGGCCTGCTCTTGGGAGGTGGAAGGCCTACTTCTTGCCCTTCTTCTTTCCGTCAGTTACTTCCAGAACCTGTGCACGGTCATCATTGCCGTTGTGCAGGTGAAGCAACAGTGCCTTCGATGCCTTGGTGCTGTCTGCAACGGTCACCGGGATCTGGGTACCGGACAGATCGGTGAACAAGGTGCCTTCTGCACCGAAATCAACCTGTGGCGCTGCCACGTTGAAGTCGATCCAGTCGGTCTGGTCAACCGGGATCATCGAGCCGTTCTCATCGGTGTTGTACCAGGAGTAGCCCAGCACACGGTAGGAGATCTCCGACGAATCCTCATCGAGCCCCAGGGCTGACAGGGAGATCGGGAAGACCGCTGCATTGGTGTCGAAGGTGTTGGTATCGACATCGCCGAGCATGCCGTTCACCGGCTGCAGATCAACTTGCTCGCCGGTGGCGAGGTTGAAGGTTGCTGCCAGGTCAAGGTCAACTTCGTCGAATGCGGCGTTGAAGGTAACGAAGTCGGCTTCGCCGTCGCCATTGGTATCGATCTCGACATCCAGCTCGGTGCCGCCAGCCAGGTGGGCCCAGTTGGCCCAGGTGGAGATGCCGACGTTCAGCAGGCCGTCAGCCACACCGGTGCGGGCAGCGGTGCTCGATGCGCCAACGTGCTGCAGGTCCACGGAACGGGCCGCCGGGATGCTGTCCAGCGAATCGTCGCCGCGTTCACTCGAAGCACCCAGTTCGAAGGCGCCGAGCAGGGAGGTGACCGAAGTAGCGCCCTCGCCAGCAGTGATGTCCTTGCCCTTCAGGCTCAGGGTGGTGGTATCCGCGCCCTTCTTCATCTTCTTGAGCTTGCCCTCCATGTCAGCAGCCAGCTTGGGTGCTGCCTGGACTGGAATGCGCAGGGTCGGAGCATTGCTGGCAGTCAGCTCGACGCGACCGCTGGCATCGGCAACCCAGGCACGAGCCAGACCGGACTGGCTGGTAGCCATGGTTGGATCGATGGTCTTGGCCCACTGCTGCGGGTCAACGCTCAGGGTGACGTTCAGCTTGGCGCTGCCGCCGGCCGGCACGGTGACACTGCTGCGATCCAAGGTGAAGCTTGCGCCTGGGATCTCGGTAGCGGCCACGTAGTTGGCGTCGTAGCTCTGCGCCTTGCCGCTGGTGTTCTCAATGGTGATTTCGCGCTGCGCGCTGAACGGCTTCTTGCCTCCCAGCTCGATAACGCCGAAGACCACGCTGGTCAGATCCGCTGCCTCGGAATCGTAGGCGAAAGCAGGGCTCTGGAGTGCTGCATCGGCCATCACGCGACCGGAACCAACACGGTTCGGACCGTAGGCTTCGCCATTGGCGGCCTTGATGTCGGTGGCCGCGGTGTTCATGATGATGCTCTTGGCTTCATATGGGGTGTAGTCGCTGTCTTCCAGAACCAGCGCGGCGATACCAGCAACCAATGGAGTGGCCATCGAGGTACCGGTCATCACGGCGGTGCCGGTACCGGTGCCCACGCCAACCGAGCCGATCTGGGTACCTGGGGCAGCCACATCCGGCTTGACCACGCCGTTGGAACCGTGGACGCCACGCGATGAAGAGGAATTCAGCGTGTCTGCAACGCCGGACTCGCTGGAGGAACCGCCAACGAATTCGGGGGACAGGGTAACCTGCAGCGTGCCAGCTTCAGCTGCTGGGCGCAGCTTGTTCGACTCGTCCAAGGTGAACTGCGCACCTGGGATGGTCGCGTTGCCGGCGATGCCTGCATCGAACAGGTTGCTTTCTGCATCCAAGAGGACACCGGTGGCACCGGCGGCTTCAGCGTTGTTGAAGCGGGCGCCGGAACCGCAAGGGAACTCGCCGTTCTCGCTCCACTGCAGCCAAACCCACTTGCCTTCCAGTGAACCTTCTTCGAATGCGTCGCAACCGAATGCGTTATCGGCCGGAGCCATCACTGCTTCTCCGGACAGGGCGGCCGGATCAGCATTGGTGTAGTTGAAGTTCGCCGAGTACTGGCCCGAGGCCGAACCGGCGACATTGTCGGGACCATCGACCTGGATCTTGTCCAGGGTGACGTGCGAGCCAACGGAGTTGGCTACGGTCAGCGAGGAACGCGAGTTGCCCGGCGAACCGCCCACGTCGGTGACATCGCCGGCATTGCCGGAAGCGACAACCGAGAGGATGCCGGCTGCGCTCAGGGCGTCGACAATGTCATTTTCAGGGTCGTTGGCCGGGGAATGATCCGAACCAAGGGACATGTTGACCACGTCGGCGCGGTCCGAGAAGTCGCCGTCGCCGTTCGGATCAAGTACGTAGTCCAGTGCTTGGCCAACCACGGAGGAGGAGCCGCCGCAACCGAAGACGCGGATGCCGATGAGCTGTGCGTCAGGGGCCGAGCCCGGGCCGACCTTCATCTGCGCCAGCGCGTCGGCGTCCAGCGAGGAATAGTCCCCGGTGAAGGTCGAGCCATCGGCGTTGACGCCATAGCCTGCGGTGGTTCCGGCAACGTGGGAGCCGTGTCCGGCAGCTTGGCAGTCAAGCGGGTTAGGGTCCGGATGCGGAATTGGCTGGTAGGTGGGATCGTCGGAGTCGGCGTTGTAGTCATCGCCAACCAAGTCCCAACCGCCAATGAACTTGTTGGTGTCGATCAGGCCCGAATCTGCACCGGGCAGCTCATCGGAGGCCTGGGCTTCCTTGTAGCCTTCCAAGGTGCCCGGGCCGCCGAAGCTGGCATGGGTGTAGTCCACGCCGGTATCCAGTACAGCCACCTTGACGCCGTCACCGGTCTTGTCCAGGGACTTCCACGATTCCAGGGCGCCGGTGTCAACTACCGAGCTGCGGTTGGAGGGCTTCTTGGGAACGATGGAGCTGATCTTGGCAACGTCGCTACGCTGTGCAAGCTTGCGCAGATCAGCGGCATCACCGGTCAGTGCGACACCCTGCAGTGCGTTGTGCGTGGTGTAGATGACCTTCGAGTTGGCCTCGGCTGCCAGCTGCTTGCCCTTGGCCTTGACCTCCTTGCCGATCTTCTTGACCTTGGCAGTGTCCTTCTTCTTGCCGGACTTCTTCACCGTCTCGAAGGCGCCATCACCCTGGAACTGAACGAAAACAGACACTTCACCAGTTGATTTGGCAAGAGGTCCGGAGACTTTCAGGTTGGACAGCGCTGATGAACTGGTGATTGGCAGGGACGCGGCATTTTCGCCGTCGCCTGGTTGGGGGATTCCTGCTGCGCTTGCCGGTCCTGACAAGGTAACAGCCAGTGCAAGCGCAGTGGCTGATCCCAAAATCAGGCGCGGCACTCTCTGCGTGCGGCGAGTGACCATGATTCTCCTAGCTGGGCTGGATAGCGGTGCTGCTCCCGTCATGGGCGGGCGACATAAAAGCGGTGCGAGCCTTGATGATCGTCCGGGGTAAACGTCCGCTAGTGCGTATACCCATAGCTGGAATCTTAGGTGACGTAGCTCATATATCAAGGGGTTATTGAATAGTAACCTTTGGCTGGATATTGTGCTGGCTTGGGAATTTCACAATAAAATCCGCGAACCACTGCGACAAACCCGCCCAGCAAGGCCTGATGGGCCCGTCCATTTTTGAGAAAATTTGGACGCTTTGTTACTCATCAGTTCACTACTTGCTGGGCGGGCGGCGCCGGAATTGGCTTGAAGGCTGCGGTTGCCTAGAGGCGGTTCAGGAAGCTATGCACGCGCTCGTCGAGCAGCTGGATGCGCTCGGCAACGACAACCATTGGGTCCGGGTAGATCGGATTCTTCGGAGGCGGGATCCGCACATTGCGGGAGCACTCGAAGTTCAGGCAGATCAATGTCCCCAAGGTATTGCCGTCACGTCCAGCCTGGCCAGCGCGCTTGGTCGTCCACATGCCTACCGCGCAGGGGATGTTCACATCGCGGCACATCTCGCACATCGTGGCGTTGGTCGGCTTGCGGCCACCGTCGGTGGGGCGCAAGAGGATGCCGCGGGTCTGCCCCGCTTCATCGGTGTGGAGCAGGTAGCCGCGCTGCATCATTTTCGGGTCGCGCCAACCCAGGTACTCCAGCGAATCCCACTCGAGGGAGGCAAAGTTTTCGGGCAGGGTCAATTTCTTCGCTTCTTGGCGGCTGGCGTTGATGAAGGAAGAGCGGATGGTTTTTTCGGTCAATGGCTGCATGGGAAATCCTCAAATAGTCCGCACGCGCTTCATGGGCGCACGGAATCACGAATCGTCAAGGTGTTGAGGTCTGCAAGGGAACGAAAAATTGGGGGCACTGGAACATTGCCTAAGGCAGGAGCCTTAAGCGGAAAATGTGTTGCCAACCCCGTTCGATACGCAGACGAACGGGCAGAGCGTCAAAGTGGCTTGCATAGCCGACCGCTCCTTCCTGTGGTTCTCCACGCATTGATTCTGAGCACTTCCGGAATAACCATAACAAGTGCGGTTGGCTTAGGCCAATGACTGGGATCACGGTTAAAGCAGTTTGCTGGCCACCGCCGTGAACGGCAGTGGCCAGCAAACACTCCAGCAGCCAGGGCCTAGCGGCGGCCGCCCTGCCAGAGTGCGTCAAACGGGGTGTTGCCAGAAACGCGGTTGCGGATGCCTTCGGTGACAAACGCCTTGGCTGTGCGGGCTGCCTCCAGCGGGGTAGCGCCCTTGGCCAGCTCTGCAGTTACGGCTGCGGCCAGCGAGCAGCCCGCGCCGGAGACCGCAACTTCGCCGATCTTCTTCTCGCGCAAGACCTCGAGGGTCGTGCCATCGTAGAAAACGTCCACGGCGTCTTCGCCAGCGATGCGGACTCCACCCTTGGCCAGGACCGCCGCGCCGGAGACCTCGTGGATCTTCTTGGCAGCTTCGATCAGATCATCTTCGGTGGTGATCTTGATTCCCGAGAGCTGTTCAGCCTCGAAGTGGTTCGGGGTGACGAACGTAGCCAAGGGCAGCAAGGCAGCCTTGAGGGCTTCGTCGGTGTCCAGTGCGTGGCCTGGTTCCTGGCCCTTGCAAATCAGCACCGGGTCCAGCAGTACGTTGTCCCACTGCTGGGACTTCAACGCGGTGGCAACGGTGTTGATCGTTGCTGGCGAGCCCATCATGCCCAGCTTGACCGTGCTGAGCTTGTCCTCGTAGCAGGCCTGGATGGCTTCGAGCTGATCGGCAATTACCTGCTGGTCAACGGGAACGAAGCGGTGGTTCCAGGAGTCCTTGGGATCGAAGGAGACGATGCAGGTCAAAGCCACGATGCCGAAGGTTCCCAGTTCCTGGAAGGTCTTCAAATCGGCCTGGGCGCCTGCGCCGCCAGTGGCTTCGGAACCAGCGATGGTCAGGGTCATGGCTGGAGAGGCAGTGTTTGTATTAGTCATAGTCTCAATTGCGGGTAGTGCGGGTAGGGAATGGGATTAGCCGTGCTGCCAGAAGCTGAGCGTGGTCGCTTTGGACCAGCCCTCGGGAAGCTGCTGGGCGTGTTCTGCGGTGGCTACCAGCAGCAGCCAGGGCAGCCCGTGGCCGAAAGCTGCGCCTGCAAAGTTAGCCAGTACCGCGCGGCGAGCCGCATCGGGATCAGCGGGGGAGAAAAGGTCCGGGTCGGTAAGCAGGCCGTAGTTTTCGCCGTAGCGCATGCGTCCTCGGGCGACCGGACGGTCGAAGTCGGTCACCTCAACGACGTCATAGTTATCCATTGGAGCCTCGAAAAGCCCGGACGTATCGGCGAGCTTGACTACCTGCTCGACGTCGTCGGGCTTGCCGGCCAGCAGATGCATGGTCGTGCTTGGCTGCCAACCCGAAGTGGCGAGTTCTGCAGCGGTGCTGTCGTTGGGAGTGCCCAAGAGGATCAAGCGCTGCGCGTCCTTTGGCGCGGACCAGGAAGCATCAGGCCAGTAGCGGAGGATTTCCACGTCTTCACCGTCTTGATTCACCGAACGAATCTCGTGCTGGTTCGGGAAGGAAGCAATGCGATCACGCAGCGTGGCGTAGTCGTGGGTCCAGCTTGGCAGTGCTCGTGCCATTGCGCTCATAGTGCTGCATTCTCCTTTGGTTCGCTAGGGATCACCTATCGGCATGTTTGACTTTACGCCTTAAGACGCGGTGATACGGAACTCTGTGTCAGGGTGTTTGCCGACGCGCGCAATCCGCGGCTTTTCAGGAGGCTTTCGGCCGTCTCAGCGGTGAAGGATCTGCCATGGACACCTCGGCAATCCCTGCTGGCCCTGGATCCATCAGTGCCAGCACATCTTCAAAGAGCGAGCGCACCACAGGCAAGCGGCAGAGCACCGCGAACTTGGCGGCAACCGGTGCCATGTTCTTCATCAGAAGTCTGGATCGGCGCTGCTGCGCCGACTGGTCGAAAGCCCACGCCGAGAAGATCTGGCGGGAAACCAGCAGTAAGAACTTCGGCAGATCGCGTCGTATGCCCAATGGGGGCAACGGGCGGGATCCGGAAACGACCTTCTCCCATATCTCCAATTCAATGCTGGAAATCTCGTCGTTGCCCATATCGCGCGCGAGCATCAGACGCAGGAACGCAGGCCCGAAATCGTGATAGGGAGCCAACGCTTCGACGCCCGTGTCGAGTACTGCGCGGATGTTGGCTTCGAGGGTATTTCCCTCTGCGAGCATCCCCGCGCAAAGATCATATTGCTCCCTGCGCAGGTTCAGCAGGAGCTGGGCAACGATCTCCTCTTTGGACTTGAAGTAGTAGTACGCATGCGACAGGGAAACCCCTGCGTTCGAAGCAATGGCACGCATGCTCGAGGCTTTATATCCGTCCGTGGCAAAGCACTCCAAGGCAGTTGCCAAGAGCTTGGCTTGGGTCTGCTGGCCTTTTTCGGTGCGTGGTTGCGTTGTCATGGAGCCTTTGGATGGAAGTAGGTGGATCCGATTCTACCAATTATTTGAACGCGTTCAAAAAAGGAAAATTTTCATGCTGATGTACGGGAGGACGGTCACTGCACTATTTGTTTCCTCGAATTTATAGTTCGAAGACATTCAAGTGAGATATGAATTTTGGAATTCTTTGATTTCTGAAACATGGTTGGTCTTCGACAGGTGAGAACGTGGCCGCAGTTATGCATGGGATACTTGTTGCGTAAGTGCTAATACAGCGGGACAGCGCGCAGGCATGGAACCTTCACCCTTTTGATTCGTGGGCAGGGCCGTGCCTTTTAGCGATGTTCTGGCGAACCACTTTGACAAGGAAAATTTCATGGGCGATTCCAACGCCAGCAACAATCTGATTCGAACCAAGAACGCGGTTTTCGCTTCTTCGGGTTCTCCCTACTTCTCCACGGTGCTCACCTTGATGGGCGCGGTCGTGATTCTTTCGAATATCGGCGCCTCCAAAGGTGTCAGCTTCGGTCCGCTGGTCACCGATGGCGGTTTCTTCCTCTTCCCGCTGGCCTACATTCTGGGCGATGTCATTGCGGAAGTCTACGGATTGAAGGCGGCTCGCCGTTCAATCCTGGTGACTTTCGCCTTAGCCTTCTTCGCAGTGTTCTGCTTCTGGGTCATGATCCAATTGCCATCAGCCGAGTTCTACGACGGGCAAGACGCATTTGAGCGCACCCTTGGCCCGATCTGGCAGATCGTCGTTGCCTCCGCCTGCGGCTTCCTGGTGGGGCAGCTGGCCAACTCATGGGTGCTGGTCAAGCTCAAGGAACGCACCGGCGAGCGTGGGCTGATTCTCCGCTTGATCGGCTCCAGCGGTGTTGGGGAGTTCCTGGATACCCTGATCTTCTGTGCCATTGCAGCGCCAGTTATCGGCATCGCCGATGCGCCGACATTCATCAACTACGTGGTGGTGGGCTTCATCTACAAGACTGCCGTGGAGGTCCTGTTTGTTCCGGTGACCTCGATGGTCATCAAATGGTTCAAGAAGCGCGAACCTGGCTACAGCCAAGCGGCCGTCGCAAGCTAGTGATCCTGTGGGCATCATCCGTGAGGGCGATGCCCACAGCTGTATCCGGACACTAGAATCGATGGCATGCAGACAGGTCAAAGCACTGAAGTTCAGCTAGAAGCACGCGACTTGACCATTGGCTATCCCAATCGCGTGATCTGCGGGCCGATCAACCTGCAGCTGGCTCCCGGTGCTGGCTTAGGAATTATCGGTGCCAATGGCAGCGGAAAATCAACACTGATCCGCACGATCCTGGGACATCTCATTCCGGTGGAAGGCACCGTCGAGTTCCAAAGCCTTCCCGTGAATGAAAGCTCGGAGCATTTTCGCCGTACCGTCGCAGTACAGGTCACCGATGGCGCCTTCTTCGAAGAACTCACCGTGCGCGAACATCTGGAAATGGTCGCTCGTGGACACGGACTGGATGATTGGGTCCAGTTAGTCCAAGCAGAACTCGACTTCTTCGAAATCACTGCTGCTGCCGATCACCTTCCCGGCGAGCTGTCTTCTGGCCAACGCCGTAAGCTGCTGCTCGCCGCGGCCTTGATCCGTCCGGCAGAACTGCTGATTCTTGACGAACCGGAACAACGCCTGGACCTTCGTATCAGGCAGAAGCTGTACCAGCGGCTTGCCGGGGTACGCGCCAAGGGAACAACTTTGCTAGCGGTGACCCATGATCCGCTGATGCTGCGAAGCTGCGTGGACCAAGTGCTGCTTCTGGATGAAGACGAGGGCGAACTGCTTGATCCGCAGGCAGGGGCGCAGTGGCTTGAGCGCTAGCCGGGTTGCAAGCCATGCCGTTGATTTCAATCCTCGAGAAGTGGTCAATCGAGCGAAGAAGCGGCGGAATTTCTCCGAGAAATTCGACAGCTTTTCCGATGCCTATGTCTGGGTGCTGGCCGCGCTGGTGGCGTTGGCCTACCTCTTCAGCGCACTCTTTGGCATGCTGTTTGTGCTCTTGGGCGAGGGCGTAGCGCACCAAGAGCTGCCCAGCGCCGTCTGGCGCTTGCAGGACCTCTCTTTCGTGCTATTGGCCTTGGCCGGCTTGGCAACCTTTCGGCTCATGCTCTATCTGGGGCCTTGCGGGCTCAGTGCGGCCAAGGCCGACTGGTGGCTGCCGCTGCCGGTCAAGCTCCGGGCTATCCGTCAGCCGACGTGGCGAAATGCGGTGCTCATCGGTCTTTTCGCGAGCAGCTTTGCCGGTGCGCTGTGGCTGATCGTGATGCTGGGGCTGGCCGGATCGCTCCCGGTACCCGTTGCAGTCCTTGGGCTCGCCTGCTTCGCAGTGGCCGGTGTCGGGCTTGCCAACGCGGCCACGGCGATCCAGGGGAAGAACCAGCAAATAGCTGCGCGACGGATCTGCGACTGGGCGGGCCTCGGGCTGCTCATCGCCTTGGCCGTGTTGTGGATGCTCTTGATGTTCCAGATTCCTTGGGTCCAAAGCCTGGTTGGCGCTATGGCTGCGGCCACCTTGGAGCCGGCTGCCTGGGTGCTCGCCTTGCTCGTTGTCCTGGTACTTAGCGGCGCGAGTACGTACGGTGCGTTTCGCCATTTTGACCAGATTCCGGGCCAGGCGTTGCGTTTTGCCGGAGAGCACCAGCAATTCGCCGTGGGGGCTTTGATGCAGGGCGACTCGCGAGGCCTCTCGGCTCCGGCGACATCCGCTATTAGCCGCAGGCGCGCACGCGGTGGCAAGCTCACCGCCAAGTTGCCGGTGGCGTGGCGCATTCTCTGCCTCCGTTTGCTGAGGGGAGGCCGTTGGCATTCGGTGGCCGGGTTCCTGCTCCTGGCTTTCGCGTTGGCCGCCACGGTTCAGCGAATTGCCAACCCGCTGAGCGCAGCGGCCTTTTACCTGGTGCTCTGCCTGGTTCTCACCTTGAGCATTTCCGCGACCATTGCACCGCTCGTTTCCGAACGGCAGCTCACCCAGCTTCTAGGGATTTCGGAACAGCGCCTGATGCGGGCAGCAACGCTGTATGCGATGCTATTTTCAGCCACCGCCTTGCTGTTCTTGACCGGCGGGCTGGGAATGCTGGGCATGATCCAGCTGGATCGCATTTGGCTTTGGATCGCCGCAGGCCTGGTCGCCGCGTTGGGGTGTGCTGCGGCAAGCAGTGCCCACGCCAGCAGGGAAGAACGGGACTGGGATGCATTACTCGGGGGAGCCACCAGCGACTCGGCCGTGGCCACGTATCTTTTCCTGGAAACAGCGACTTTCCTTCGGGCAGCTGCCACGTTCTCGCCAATTTTCTTCTTGGTGCTCAGCCCCGGTACTCCCATTCCTCCGTTGCTGTGGATCGCGGCAATGCTCTTTGGTGCAAGTGCCCTGGTTCAAGTTTCCGGCAGGAAGCTGGGCGCGGGGGCGTAGGTAGTCTTGGAGGATGAACGATTTGATTTCCATCCACGAGCCCGATGGGCTTTCCGCAGAATTGCTCTACTCAATACTGAAACTGCGTGCCGAGGTATTCATCGTCGAGCAGCGATCGTGCTACCCGGACATCGATGGCCGCGATCTGGATGCCGGCACTGTGCATCTGGTGGCCACCGAGAACGGGAAAGCGCTGTGTACTGTGCGAATCATGGACAGCGCAAGCGGCACTCCGCGCATTGGGCGGGTTGCAACGGCCGCAGAAGCCCGAGGCCGGGGCCTGGCCGGGGAACTCATGCAGCGTGCCGTGGCGCTTTGCGCTCCGGAGGCGGAGATCCAGCTCAGCGCCCAGACCCAGCTGGAGGGCTGGTACGGAAAGTTCGGTTTCCTCCGCTCCGGAGAAGACTATGACGACGACGGGATCATGCATTTGCCGATGACACGCGCAGGGCAGAGGGCTTCGGCTTAGAAAAGCCAGAGGCATCGATTCTCCTTGCACTGCCCAGTGCGTGGAGAATCGATGCCTCGACTGCTTTGCGGCCCTTGGCTACAGGGCGGCCGGCTGGCCCTGCGGATCCGGTTCGCCAGCGTAGTAGCTGGAGAGCACCTTGTCCTTGAGCTCGAAGAAGGTTCCATCTTCGATCGCCTGGCGCGCGGATTCAACCAGCGAAACAGTGAACTGCTCGTTGTGGATGGAAATCAACGTGTGGCTGAGCAGTTCCTTGGCCTTGTACAGGTGGTGAATGTACGCACGGGTGAAGTTCTTGCAGGCATAGCACTCGCAGCCTTCCACCAGCGGAGTGAAATCCCGCTTGTAGCGTGCGCCGGAAAGATTGAAACGGCCCCAGGGGGTATAGAACGCCGAGTTGCGCGCAACGCGAGTGGGCGAGACGCAGTCGAAAGTATCGGCACCATTCTCAATCGCGGTGAAGACGTCATCCGGCTCGGAAATGCCCAGCAGGTGGCGCGGCTTGTTCTCTGGAAGCTCTTCGGCGCACCAGCCGACGATGGTTCCCAGATTTTCCTTCTCCAAGGCGCCGCCGATGCCGAAGCCATCGAAGGCCATGGCCCCCAGGTCCTGGCAGGCCTTGCGGCGCAGGTCCTCGTACTGGGCGCCCTGGATGACGCCGAACAAGGCTTGGTATTCCTTGCCTTCGCGGGAGTCGGTCAATGCAAAGTGCTCGGCAATGCAGCGCTCGGCCCAGCGCCGGGTGCGCTCCAGGGACTCGACCTGGTAGCCGCGGGAATTCTGCAAGGTGGTCAGCTCGTCGAAGGCGAACATGATGTCCGCGCCGATCCGGTGCTGCACGCCCATGGAGATCTCAGGGGAGAAGCGGTGCTTGGTGCCGTCGAGATGGGACTTGAACCAGACGCCGTCCTCGTCCACATTGGCCAGGCGTTCCTTGCCCGGGGCCACGGCGTCGTCCGGACCAGACTGGTCTACGGACTTCATGTCGATGACCTTCTTGAAGCCCGAGCCCAGGCTCATGACTTGGAATCCGCCGGAGTCGGTGAAGGTCGGCCCCTGCCAGCCCATGAACTTGCCTAGTCCGCCAGCTTCATCGAGGATATCCGCGCCCGGCTGAAGATACAGGTGGTAGGCGTTTGACAGCACAGCCTGCGCGCCAAGCTCCTGGACCTGCACCGGGGTGACTGCCTTGACGGTAGCTTTGGTGCCTACCGCAATGAACGCGGGCGTCTTGACGTCGCCGTGCGGGGTACGGATAACGCCGGTACGTCCCAACATCGGGGAACCGTCCGGAGCGGTCAGCCGGGTTCCGACTTCAAAGCCGAATTCATCCTGGCGGGCATGCGGGGCACTGGGGTCAAAGTTCTTTTCGGACACGTACCAAGTGTGCCGTATTAACCGCGCGGTGAGGAAAACGACAGGGGCAATGTGCGCCAAAACCTAACGCTTCACAAGGCAAAGCGCGAATAATGGAGCGTACGTGTTGTGTCCAACGCGACGGAAGGAAGATGTGGGTCTGGAGAATCTGAAGGAATCCGCCAAGGCGCTCATTACGCTGGGGCCTGCCCGCAAGGACCATTGGATCGGCCTGCGCACCGGCATCGGTGTTTTTGCGCCTCTGATCACGCTCTTCGCGATTGACCGGCTGGACCTTGTGGTCTTTGCCGTGTTCGGCGCCTTTACCGGCGTGTATGGGCGCGTGGACGGCTACTGGAACCGGTTGCGGATGCAGGTGCGTTCCGGGGCCTTGTTCTTCGCGGTAATCGCTCTGGCGCTGGCCGCTTCGCACTGGTGGATCGACCATTCGGACCCTGGAATCAAGCAGTGGCAAGTAGTTGGCGCGACGACTCTCGTGGCCGGTGCCTGCTCGGTGCTGGTGGGTTTCATGCGGCTGCGGCCCGGCGGTTCGCTGTTCCACATCTTCGCATTCGCGGCAATTGCCTCGATCCCCGTCCCCGCGCCAATCGGCGAAGCCCTGCTCGTGTCGGCCCTGACGATCTTGTTGTCGGTAGCCATCGGTGCGGCCGGTGCACTCGGGCAGTGGACCAGCTTGTGGAAGCGCACCCCGCTGCCGCCACTATCGGATAACGTCCGCAAGGCCATCTGGTGGGAAGGGCTGTTCTACATCCTGACAGCCGGCGTGGCCGGCGCCTTGGCCAATACCGTGGGCAGCAGCCTGGAAGCCGGGCACAACTACTGGGCGATGGTGGCCGCGGTGGTTCCCCTGGTCGGGCACACCACGACCTTGCGCATCCGGCGCGGCGTGCACCGAATGCTCGGCACCCTGGCAGGCATGGTCCTGATGGCGGTCTTGATCTTCCTGAACCCGCAGGTCTGGATCCTGCTCGGCTTCATCGCCATATGCCAATTCATGGCCGAGCTGCTGGTCATGCGCAACTATTTCCTGGCGCAGGTCTTCATTACCCCGATGGCGCTCGTGGGCGTCTCGCTGGTGACGGGCCTGAGCGGCTCGGTGATGTACGACCGCGTGGTCGAGACCCTGATCGGCTGCACCGTGGGCATGCTCGGGGTGCTCTTGGGAAGCTGGGTTGGATCAATCATCAAGCGCCGGCAGGGAATCATTCCAAATAGCGGGCAGCAGGGCTAGATATTCACTCCGACATGGGCTAATGCCTGACGGAGAATATTTTCTCGACCGCCAGCGAACTCGCCCTGGATGTCCGAGCTGAGCGCTTCGCTGGGCGAAAGCCAGGTCAGCTCCAACGCATCGGAGCGAGGGCTGGTCTCGCCGCGAACCGGCACGATGTAGCACATGGATACGGCATGCTGCCGATCATCGGTCAGACCGGTTTCGCTCGGCGCCGGGAAGTATTCTGCAACGGTGAAGGGCACCGGTGAAGCAGGAAGCTGCGGAAGCACCATGGTGCCCAGGTCCTTTTCGATGTGGCGGATCAACGCGGCGCGTATGGTCTCGCGGTACATCACTCGCCCCGAAACGAAGGTGCGCAGCATGCGCCCGTCATCATCGCCGGTGAGCAGCAGGCCCACCTCGTTGACGTAGCCCAGCGGGTCCAGGCGCACGGGAATGGCCTCGACGTAGAGCATGGGCAGGCGCTGCCGTGCCTCGTAGAGGTCTTCTTCGGAGAGCCATCCAGGGTATGGGTCAGGAGTGCGCACGTTCATGGTTCTATCTTCGTACACAAACCCTCGACATTCCGTGAAGCTGGATCTGTGTTGCCGAACTCACCTATAAGGTTTCCTGCACCCCTAGTGCACCGCAATCCCAAGCGATAAAATCGATAGAGCTATTTGAACTTTCTTGCCCGGCGAAGCAGCCGCAAGCGTCAGATAGCGTTTCCTTTTCCGAATCCTCGTGGAAGCAGATTCCTGCCGTGACGAACGCTCCAGAACGACTGAGCAAACAGAACTTCACCACGATTGCGGTGCTGATTGTTTCCAGCTTCGTGGTCATCCTGAACGAGACCATCATGAACGTGGCCCTGCCTGTTCTGATGGATGAATTCAATGTCACCGCTGACGCGATTCAGTGGCTGTCAACCATCTTCATGCTGACTATGGCCGTGGTCATTCCAATGACCGGCTTCCTGCTTCAGCGGATGAGCATCCGCAATGTCTTCGTCTTGGCCATGGGCCTGTTCACTCTGGGCACCCTGCTGGCTGCCCTCGCGCCGGGCCTGAGCGTCCTGCTGGTGGCCCGCGTGATCCAGGCCAGCGGCACCGCCATCATGATGCCGCTGCTGATGACCACCATCTTGCATCTGGTCCCGGCTGAGCGCCGCGGCGTGCTGATGGGCAATGTCTCCATCGTGATCTCCGTAGCCCCGGCCATCGGCCCGACGGTATCCGGACTGATCTTGCAGTACCTGTCGTGGCGATTCATGTTCATCGTGATCATCCCGATCGCGGTAGCGGCTCTGCTGATCGGCACCCCTCGACTGTCCAAGGACGTTGACGGCGCCTCGACGCCGCTGTCCATTCCTTCGCTGATTCTGGCCATCCCGGGTTTCGGCGGCCTGGTCTACGGCCTCAGCGGCTTGTCGGTTGGCGTCACCCCGCTGAACCTGGGCATCCTTGTTGGCGCGATTCTGTGCCTGCTCGCTTTCGTTTTCCTGCAGCTGAACCTGCAGAAGGAAGACAAGGCGCTGCTGGATCTGCGTCCGCTGAACTACAGGGCTTTCACCCTTTCGCTGGTGCTGATGATGTTCTCGATGATTTCGCTGTTCGGCGTGATCATCCTGCTGCCGATGTTCTTCACCAACGTGTTGGGCATTGAAACCCTGACCACCGGTTTGATCATGCTCCCGGGCGGTCTGCTGATGGGTGTCCTGGCGCCATTGGTCGGAAAGCTCTACGACAAGGTCGGCGCCCGTCCGCTGATCGTTCCCGGCGCCCTGGTGCTGCTGGTTTCGCTGCTGGGCTACGCGGTGGTCCTGGATGTGGACACTCCGATCTGGCTGCTGGTTGTCATGCACCTGGTGATGAGCTTGGGCCTGGCCTTCATCTTCACCCCGGCCTTCACCACTGCGCTGAACCCGCTGCCGCACAGCCTGCACTCGCACGGTTCGGCCCTGCTCTCGACCTTGCAGCAGTTGGCGGGCGCCATGGGCACCGCCCTGCTGGTTGGCGTTGTCGCCTCATCCACCGCCGCGAAGATCGCAGCTGGCGGCGATCCGCTGACCGCTTCGGTCGAAGGCTTCCAACCTGGCTTCCTGATCGGTGCCGGCTGCAGCGTCGGCATCGTGGTGATCGGTTTCCTGCTTGGCGGCAAGAAGAAATCGGCTGGAGTCGAAGCCGAGCCTGCGACGGTTCCGAGCCACTAGGCTGCAGGACAGTGCAAGAGCCGCTGGATCCCATCGCGGGGTCCAGCGGTTTTTCCATGCCCGCGGGCAAGAGTCTTCGCCTCCACGCAACTGGCCAGTAATGTAGATCACAAGACCACTGTCTACAAAGGGGTAAATATGCAGTTGCAGGATTCAGTCGCTCTGGTCACCGGCGGCCTATCGGGATTGGGACGCGCCACGGCGCAGAAGCTGGCCACCGCCGCCAGGCATGTGGTGGTACTCGACCTGCCGCGTGAGGATGGCGATGAAATCGCCGCCGAGATCGGCGCGAATGTCCGCTTCGTGCCAGCTGATGTCACTGACGCGCAGCAGGTGGCTGCCGGCATCGAACGTGCCAAGGAACTTGGCACCCTGCGGGTGCTGGTCAATTGCGCCGGTGTGGCAACACCAGGCAAGGTGCTGGGCCGCGACGGAGTACTGCCGCTGGAGCGCTTCGCCAAGGTGCTGGACATCAATGTCAACGGCACCTTCAACGTGATCCGTCTGGCCGCAGAAGCCATGGCGCATAGCGAAGCGCTGAGCGATGAGCAGGGAACCACCGAACGCGGGGTCATCATCAACACCGCGTCGGTGGCGGCCTTTGACGGCCAGATCGGGCAGCCGGCCTATGCGGCCTCCAAGGGAGCAGTAGCGGCCATGACCCTGCCGCTGGCTCGCGAGCTGGCGAACCACCAGATCCGCGTCATGACCATCGCACCGGGCATTTTCCACACGCCGATGATGGCCGGCCTGCCGCAGGCTGCCCAGGACTCGCTCGGAGCCCAGGTGCCGCATCCTTCGCGTCTTGGACGTCCGGAAGAATACGCGGCATTGGTGGAGCACATCGTGGCCAACCCGATGCTCAACGGCGAAACCATTCGCCTTGATGGAGCCATCCGCATGGCGCCACGCTAGGCACCCGTGGCGGGCGCGGCCAGTCCTAGAACTCTATGGGCTTGCCGCGCTGCGCACGGTGCTCGGCATGGCTGATCTGGAACCGGCGGTTCTCGGCCATCAGGAAGACCAGCAAGGCCATGAAGATCCAGACCGCGCAGACCCACAGCGGTGCGGACTCATTGAGCCAGCCCTGGATGGCAGCGGCGATCATGCAGATTCCGAAGCCGCTGGCAAAGGCGTGGCGGCCGCGCTCCGAGTGGGCGAAGGCGGCGGCAACCACTGAAATTCCGGCCGCCACCACCACAGCAGGAAGTCCCTGCCCGCCGTCATTCCATCCGGCGGCGGCAAACCAGAGTTGCAGGGCATAGACCAGGCTGGAACCGGCAAAGAAGCTTACCGGGGCATCCGTTGCCCAGCGCTCCAAGCGGTTTCGCGCAGTATTCCTGTTCAGCTGGAGCACGCCGTACAGGGACAGCAGCGAAGCGATGGTTGCCAGGATGGCAGCGCTGATGGCCAAGAACCCGGAGGCCAGGGTGATGGCGCAGGCCATCATCGCTGTGGCCGGGATCGAATAAACGGAAATGATTCGTTGGCGTCGCGCCGAAAGCTGATCGCGGCGCAGCGAAAACGCGGCGCTCAGGACCAGCGCGATGGCAGTTGCCGGCCACAACACCGAATGCACCAGGCTGGTATCCAGCAGGCTGGACGGCGCGCGTCCATGCAAGCCGGAAGGCAACGCCAACGAGGTCAGCAGCAGCAATAAGCCCGACGCGCCCAAGAGGTATCCGCGGACCGTGTCGAAAGGTTCCACTGCAGGGTTGGGGCGATGATCTGGCGCCGAGTAGGGCAACACGAAGGAGGACCGTTCTGCCGCCGAAGCAATGGCAGACTGGGCCGACTCCACCAGGGAATCGAGTTGCGGGGTCCGCTGGTGTTCGGCCATCTTGCCTTCATCCTTACGGGGCACGGGATAATAGGCACCAGCCTAGGGCAATTCTTCCCCCGTGAGAAGAGGTTATGGGACCGACGGCGCTTCCAGTAGCCGCTGTTGCGAGCTGAAGCTGCGCGCGTGGCCGGTCAGCGGATCGGTGAAGGAAATGGTGTGCGCCAGCAATTGCAGCGGGCGCCGGTAGTCATCCGGGGCCAGATCCCACAGCCGCGGATAGAACGCGTCATTGATGATGCCCAGGCCCAAGGAAGCCAGGTGCACTCGCAGCTGATGGGTCTTGCCCGATCGCGGTTCCAGATCCATCAAGGCGACCTCCAGCCCGGCATGGAAACCGGTGCTCGTTCCGATCGCCTCGAGCTTGACCAGGGTCTGGGCGTTCGGCTCGCCTTCTTCCACAATGGAACGCAGCTGGCCCTTGACCTTGGCCATCCGGTTCTCGAAGAGCAGCGGCATCCGCTGCAGCAGGCCACGCAGCTCGGATTCCGGTTTGACCTGCGAATGCTCCCCATTTGGATGCAGCACCCGTCCAGTTTCCAGGCCTTCGCCCGGCTGCAGGGCGACCACCGCCTTGTAGCGCTTGGCGATCTCGCGGCGTTCGAAGAGCATCTGGTAATCGCCGCGGGTCGCCGGATTCACCGCGAAAAGAATGACCCCGGCGGTGGCCCGGTCCAGCCGGTGCATCGGCACCAAATCATCGATGCCGGTCTGGTTGCGCAGGCGCACCAGCGCGGATTCCTGGATGAAGCGTCCGCCGGGTGTGGTGGGGAGGAAATGCGGCTTGTCCACGACCAGCAGATGCTCGTCTTGGTGCAGGATCCTGGCTTCAAAGGGAATGGGAGTTTCTACCGGCAGGGAACGGTAGTACCAAATGAATTCGTGCTCGCCCAGGGGCGTCTGGCGAGTGAGCGGAGTGCCGCCCAAGCCAACGATCTGCTGATCATCGAAGCGGCGCAGGATGCCCTCTGGATCCACATGGCCGAAGCGCTCAAGCAAGTAATCTGCGACAGTTGCCCACGAACCGGTCCGCGGGAGGCGAAGACGAGTTGCATTGACGCCGTTGCGCACGGGAAGCGGGGATTCCATAGCCATAGGGGCTATTCTCCCATCTTTGCCAGGACCGCGCAGGCCGCGGTCTGCTAGGTTGGTTCGATGGCCATGCGTAAATACAGCGAAGTCGACGTCTTTTCTCCCACTGCATATCTGGGCAACCCCTTGGCTGTGGTCCACGATGCAGAAGGCCTGGCCAGCGGGCAGATGCAAGGATTTGCCAAGTGGACCAATCTGGCCGAGACCACGTTCCTGATGCAACCGGAGGATCCGGCCGCCGACTACCGGGTGCGGATCTTCTCTGCCACCCAGGAATTCCCCTTCGCCGGCCACCCGACGCTGGGCTCGGCCTTTGCCTGGCTGAAGGCCGGCGGGGTTCCCAAGAAGAAGGGACGGGTCATCCAGGAATGCGCCGCCGGGCTGGTGGAGGTGCGCGTTGAGCCGCCACGGCTATGGTTCGCTGCACCGCCGCTGACCCGCTACGAACCGGTTGCCGAATTGCTGGTGCAGCGCATCGCCGAGGTACTGGCGATTCCCCGGGAGCAGATCCAGGATGCCTCATGGCTGGTCAACGGCCCGGAATGGATCGGGGTGAGGCTCTCCAGTGCGCAGCAGGTACTGGCCTTGGACCCGGATCCCAACGCCCTGGGGACGCTGGCCATCGGGGTTGCAGGTCCGCAGGAGCCAGGGGCCGGCACGCAGTTCGAAGTGCGTGCTTTCGTCGGCGGGGACCCAGTGTGGGAAGACCCGGCCACCGGCAGCCTCAATGCGGGCCTGGCCCGGTGGCTGGCCGATTCCGGGTTGGCTCCCGAACGCTACATCGCCGCCCAAGGCACCGCGATCGGGTACCAGGGCCGGGTGCATCTGCGCGTGGAGGACGGCGTGGTCTGGGTGGGAGGCGACGTGAACAGCTGCGTGCAGGGCGAAGTCGACCTCTAGGCTTGCAGCCGCGCCCCGCCGCCTAGGCCGCTGGCTGGCAGGAAGGGCACAGGTAGCAGTCCCGTTCAGCACCGGTGGAAGCCGAGGGAATGCGCAGCAGCCCGATGCGGGTTCCGCAGCGCAGGCAGGGCTTCGACGCCCGGCCGTAGACCCACAGCGGGTCGCGGGTGCGCGGCTGCCCGGTAGTGACCCGCCGCGACCGGTCCTTGTTCACCACCAGCAAGCGGTGAGCCAGTTCGATTAATGCCGGCAGGCCGGCCACCTCGCCCACCGCGGTGAGCGGATGCACGCGCCGCAGGAACAGGATCTCGCTGCGGTAGACATTTCCCACCCCGGCCATGATCCGCTGGTCCAGCAGCGCTTGGCCGATGCCCAGCTGCGGATCGGCGCGCAGGTTGTCCAGCGCCCGTTGCGCATCCCAGTCCGGCCCGAGCAGGTCGGGTCCCAGATGGCCGACCACCTCGGACTCCTGTTCGGTTGGCAGCAGTTTCACCTGGGCGATCTCGAAGCCCACGGCCTTGGCGTTTGCTGTTTCCAGCACCACCCGGGCGGTATGCGCCGGGCGCTTCCAGCGTTCGCCTGGCGCATAGAGATCCCAGCGCCCTTCCATGAGCAGATGCGAATGCAAGGTCAGCGCAGGCTGGGCGAAGGCCGGGTTCGCAGTAGCCGGCGGCTGCAGGCGCATCAGCAGGTGCTTGCCCCGGGGGATGACCTCGCGCACCGTGTACCCGGCGACGTCCACGGTGGCCAGGGCCGGGACGCGGAAATCGGAGGCCAGCAGGATTTCGCCGGCCAGCGCCTGGTGCAAGCGGGCGGTGGCGCGGTAGACGGTATCGCCTTCGGGCATGGGCAACGCTCCTTCGATAGCGGGTCAGCGGCGGAAGCGGATGCCTTGGGGCGTCGCATAGAAACCGGCGCCCAGCAGGGCGGCGCCGACCGGATGGTCCTGCACCGGCTGCCCGTCGACCGTGGCGATGGCGATCTTGTCGACCTGGGCGGTGCGCAGCGCGGCGACCATCGCCGTGGCGAGGATGCGCCAGGACGGTTCGGGCAGCTGCCCGAAGGTCAGCACCGTGCGCCCGCCGCGCTCCAGATAGAGGCTCAGGGCACCGTCGAGCAGCCCGACGATTGCGCCGGCCTTGCGCCCGGGGCGGTGCCCGGTTTCGGTCGCAGGCCAAGCCAGCGCCGCGCCATAGGGGTTCGCCGGATCGGTGGAAGCCAGCACCGTGGCCACCGGCTGGCGGCGCGGGTCATCGGCCAGCTGGAATCCGCGCAGCCGGTCAATGGTGGTAGAGGTGGAGAACTGGGCGGCGCCGAGCTTCTCGACGAAGTATCCGCGCCGGGCATGGCCAGCCTCTTCCAGCTTCGAGAGCACCCGGTAGAGCTGGCCGAAGCCCCCGGGCACCGACTCGGCGGCCACCGAGCCGCGGGTGAGCACCCCGTAGCGTTCCAGCATGATTTCCGCGGTGGCGTGGGCGCTGATCGTTGGGTCCGCTACCGGTGCGGGCAGCAGCGACCAGCGGGCCGCGCCGCGCGAGCCGCGCGCCGGCCCGCCGGCTTGCTCCCGGGCCAGCCGGTTCAGCCCGGAGAGCCGGTTCAATCGTGCGGCGCGGGCCCGCGGGGCGGGCTTGGCGATTTTGTGCGCGGTGCTTCCGCCGGCCAGGTAGCCGCGGATCGGCGCCATGGTATCCGGTGAAATGTACCCGGCCCAGAACAGCCTCCAGCAGGATTCGGCGACCTCGTGGCTGCTGGCCGCCGGCTCATCGCTGCGGTGGATGCGCCCGGCCAGCTCCTCGGCGAAGTAGGCGCCGGTGGACTCGAAGGCCTGGAGCACGCGCAGGTCCAGGGCTTGCAGCGCGCTGGCATCGGGCTGGGGAAGGCTCAGCGCTGCATGCTCGGCGGTGTGCAGCGACAGCCAGCCGTCCTTGCCGCCGGCGGCTCCGGCGCCGCAGATCAGGATATCCCCGGAGCTGCACAGCTCATCCAGCCAGGAATTCTGGTAGCCCCTCAGCCGGGCCGGGAACACGAAGGATTCCAGGGCGGAGGCGGGGACCTCGGCGCCGGCGAGCTGGGCAACGATTTCATAGGCGCCGTCGGCTCCCTGCAGCGAAGAACCGATCTGCTGCCAGGCCGGCAGGAAGCGCCCGTAGGTGTGCTGGTCCACCGGCTCCACCTCGGCGCGCAGCGCCGCCAGGGATCGGGTGCGGATGGTGCGCAGCACCGCCACGTCGCAGTATTCGTCGCCGGCCACGCCTTCGGGGACGAGCTCCAGCGGGCGGAAGGCCCCCAGCGACAAGCGGCCGGCGGCCACCAGCTGGTCGAGGACCGGGCGCAGCACCGCGACGCCCAGTCCCAGCTGCGCGGCCAGCTCCCCGAGGGTGAACGGGGCGTGGGTGCGGGCGAAGCGCGAGACCAGGTCCTGGATCGGAGCGGTGGCAGGCTCCAGGAAGGCCGCCGGGATGCCGGTGGGCAGCGGGGTGCCCAGCGCATCGCGCAGCTTGCCGGCATCCTCGATGG
The DNA here is from genome assembly GCF_004365035.1 of Arthrobacter sp. JUb115. Lineage (NCBI taxonomy): Bacteria > Bacillati > Actinomycetota > Actinomycetes > Micrococcales > Micrococcaceae > Arthrobacter > Arthrobacter sp. JUb115. Next base: position 137,872 of record NZ_SOBS01000007.1, read on the forward strand.
CCGCGTACACCAGCTGGCCGGAGCGGCGCAGGGTGAAAGCCCGGCGCGTGGAAACCAGGGCCTCGGCGTGGGCCCGGGCGCTGGCAGGATCCAGCGCCGCCTCGTCATCGGCCGGATCGCGCAGCCGGGCGGCCAGCTGCCCGGCGTCCAGCGGACCCAGCAGCCGCAGCAGGTCCGCGGCGCCTTCCATGCCCGCCAACCGGCGGTTGGCTGCCAGATGCTGCAGCTGCTCCTGCAAGGCCGAGATGACCTGCGGGTCCAGTACCTCGCGCACGTCGTTGCGCCCGAGCAATTCGCCCAGCAGCACCGGATCCAGGCTCAGGGCGGCGGCGCGGCGTTCGGCCAGCGGCGCGTCGGATTCGTAGAGGAACTGCGCCACGTAGCCGAAAAGCAGGGATTGGGCGAAGGGCGAAGGCAGCTCGGTGGTCACTTCCACCAGGCGGATGGCCCGCGAGGAGATGCTGGACAGGATCCTGGACAGCGCCGGCAGATCATAGACATCATTCAGGCATTCGCGCACGGTTTCCAGGATGATCGGGAAGTCCGGGTAGTTGCGGGCCACATCCAGCAGCTGGCTGGCACGCTGGCGCTGCTGCCACAGCGGGGTGCGCTTGGTCGGGTTGATCCGCGGCAGCAGCAGGGCGCGGGCGGCGCATTCGCGGAAGCGGGAGGCGAACAACGCGGAATTGGCCACCTGCGAGGTGACCACCTCGATGATCTCGTCGGCTTCGAAGGCGAAGAGGTCCGCCCCGGGCGGCTCATCGTCCATGGCGGGGATGCGCAGCACGATCCCGTCGTCGGCGGCCATCGCCGAGGCGTCCAGCCCCCAGCGTTCGCGGACCCGCGCGCCGACGGCCAGCGCCCACGGGGCGTGCACGGCCAAGCCGAACGGGGAGTGCAGGATGACCCTCCAGTCGCCCAGCTCGTCGTGGAAGCGCTCGATCACGAAATTCTGGTGGTTGGGCACCTGGCCGGTGGCCCGGCGCTGCTCGTCCAGGTAGTTGAGCAGATTGTTCGCGGCGAACGGATCCAGCCCGCTGCCGTGCAGCACTTCGGCCGCTTCGGTGCGTTCGCTGGCCAGCAGCTTCGTGGTGAATTCGCCCAGCGCCGCCCCGAGTTCCACCGGGCGTCCCAGCCCGTCGCCGTGCCAGAAGGGCAGCTTTCCGGGCTGGCCGAAGGCCGGGGTGACCAGCACCCGGTCGTGGGTGATGTCCTCGATGCGCCAGCTGGTCGCCCCGAGGGCGAAAATGTCTCCGACGCGCGATTCGTAGACCATTTCCTCGTCCAGCTCGCCCACGCGCTTGGGCGCCTTGTCATCCTCGGATCCGGCCAGGAAAACCCCGAACAGCCCGCGGTCCGGGATGGTGCCGCCGGAAATCACGGCCAGGCGCTGCGCCCCGGGCCGGGCGGTGAGGGTGCCGGCATCCCGGTCCCAGATCAGCCGCGGCTTAAGCGTGGCGAATTCATCCGAAGGGTACTTGCCCGAGAGCATGTCCAAGGTGGCCAGATAGGCGCTGCGCGGCAGCTGCTGGTAGGGGGCGGCGCGGCGCACGGTGTCGAACCATTGCTCTACGTCCAAGTCGTCCATGGCCACCGCGGCCAGGGTCTGCTGCGCCAGCACATCCAGCGGGTTGGCGGGGATCACCATCTTCTCGATGGCTCCTTGGCGCATGCGGGTGACCACCAGGGCGGTGGAGAGCAGGTCCGCCCGGTGCTTGGGGAAGAAAGCGCCCCGGGAGACCGAGCCGACCTGGTGCCCGGCACGGCCCACGCGCTGCAGCCCCGAGGAGACCGAGTTCGGGGATTCGACCTGGATCACCAGATCCACCAGCCCCATGTCGATGCCGAGTTCCAGGGAGCTGGTGGCCACCACGGCGCGCAGCTTGCCCAGCTTCAGGTCTTCCTCGATCTGGGCGCGCGAATCCTTGGACACCGAGCCGTGGTGGGCACGGGCCAATAACGGAGCTTCCGGGTGCGCGGCAGCGGTGGAGCCGGCCTGGGCCATCAGCGCTGCAGGGGTGGAGGTGGCTGCATCCTCGGCGCTGAATCCCTCGCGTTCGGCGTAGATTTCGTTCAGCCGCCCGGTCAGCCGCTCGGCCAGCCGGCGGGAGTTGGCGAAGATGATGGTCGAATGGTTGTCCAGCACCAGATCCACCAGCTGGTTCTCCACATGCGGCCAAATGCTCGCCGATGCCGCGGGGGAGGAACCCGGACCCAGATCATGCGCTCCGGCCGCGGAAGGCAGGTCGGTCATGTCTTCCACCGGGACGCGCACCGCCAACTCCCATTTCTTGGTGGACGGCGGGCGCACGATGTTCACCGGGGCGGATCCGGCCAGGAAGCGGGCCACTTCTTCGGGCGGCTCGACGGTGGCAGAGAGCCCGATGCGCTGGGCCGGGGCGGGCAGCAGCGCGTCGAGCCGTTCCAGTGACAGGGCCAAATGGGTTCCGCGCTTGGTATTGGCAATCGCGTGGACCTCATCGATGATGACGGTGTGCACCTCGGCAAGGGACTTGCGTGCTTGGCTGGTGAGCATCAGGTACAGCGACTCGGGCGTGGTGATCAGGATTTCGGGCGGGTCCTTGAGCAGCTTGCGCCGGTCGTTGGCCGGGGTGTCTCCCGAGCGCACTCCCACCGACACCGACGGCTGGGACAAGCCCATTTCGTGCGCGGTGGCGCGGATGCCAGCGAGCGGAGAACGCAGGTTGCGCTCCACGTCGACCCCGAGGGCCTTCAGCGGAGAAATGTAGAGCACCTTGGTGCCATTGCCTGCTGGATGATCGGCATCGGAGTCCATCCCCGGCAATGCTGGAGCGTCAAGTTCCGCGTGGTGCAGCCGGTCCAGCGCCCAGAGGAACGCGGCCAGGGTCTTGCCCGAGCCAGTAGGCGCGATGACCAGGGTGTGCTTCCCGTCCGAGATGGATTCCCAGGCGCCGCTCTGGGCAACCGTGGGCGCGGAGAAGACGTCGGTGAACCACTTGCGGGTGGCTGCGCCGAACCGGGACAGGACATCGCTCATGGAATCGATACTACGGTCTGCGAACGACAAGATCGGCCATTATCCGCCCGCCGTGATCTCCCGCAGGGCCGCCACATGGCTGGCATAGGCCCGGCGTCCGGATTTGGTCAGCGAAACGCGCATATGGCTGCGCCCCAGCTTGGTGAACCGCTCGATGCCGATATACCCGGCATCGGCGAGCTGCTTGAGGTGCTTGCTCAAGACGGAGTCGGCGACATCGAGGATGCCGCGAAGGTGCGCGAATTCTGCCCACTGCACCGGGGCGAGGCTGGCGCAAATGCGCAGCCGGATGGGTGCATGGATCAGCTCGTCGAATTGCGCATTGCTAGATGGCTTGTTCATTTCCATCCTTGATGCGGGATTTGATGGTTTCGCGGCGCATGATCCACAGGGAACCGGTGAAGACAGCGGCCAATGCGAGGAATTTGGGTATCGCGAACAGCCAAGTCTGGGGAATCCAGAAGGTGCACAATTGCAGGGTGAGCATCATGAACAGCATGACAGCGATGTATTTGCCCGAGTGCCTCAATGCAGGACGGGACTTGGGCCGCTGTCGCGACCAGTAGGCGTACCAGGCGATCAATGGCACAAAGAGCACCGGCGACCAGTACCAAAGGGCGATGTCGATGACTCCGTAGAGCGAAAAGATTGCCGCCGAGACGATACCCAAGACAATCATGAACGCCCTAGGAGCTTCGGTGGAGTGGACACTGTCGGCTGATGACCGCTCAGCCTGCGACAGTAGTTCTGCCGCCTCATCGGGCAGCGGATTCTGCGAATGGCTCACCTGCTACACCGCCATTTCCTGGGCATCTTGCACACGGTCTTTGTCCCATGCCGCTTGCGCGGAGGAAAGCAAATGCCATAAGGCGGTGCAGGAGACGACTAGTTTCGCACCGATGCTCCAAGGGTCCTCGGCGACCCAAAAGCGCAGGCACATCACGATCATTGACGCCAGGAACGCGTACCAGCCGTAGGTTGCCGAGCTGCTGAGCAAAGGGCGCATCTTGGCGCGGCTGCGCATAATCACGTAGTGCACGAGGGCTGCAACGACAGCCACCGCGAATAACGCCAGAGCCATCTTTGGCGAAAGGACATGTTCAAGACTCATCGCGGTGCTCCCGAGCACCACGTACACGAAGAGGGTGGCCCGGGAAGAAGTGCCGGCAGCGATCATCTTGTTCGAGGCCTGGTCCGCGGAGGCCAGGCGCTCCGCGGCGGTCAGCTTGTCGATTCGTTCTTGCCCCTCAGCCATGATTTCCCCACTTTCCGTTATGGAAAGTCTTGTCTTTCCAAGTTGGAAAGTCAAGGGAATGGCTTAAACGTGATGGTACTTCCCGCCTGCCAGGATGTCCTGCGCGCGGTACAGCTGCTCGGTGAGGATCAAGCGCACCAGCTGGTGCGGGAAGACCAGCTTCGAAAGCGACCAGGTGAAATTGGCCCGCGCATGCACGGATGCGTCCACTCCGTAGGCACCGCCGATGATGATCACGACATTGCGCGAAGCATCGATCGGCGTGCGCAGGGTGTTGGCCAGCGCAGGGGAGTCCACGTTCTTTCCGCGCTCATCGAGCAGAACCACGAAGTCGCGGTCATCGATTTTCGCCAAGATGCGGGCCGACTCCTCGGTGCGGGCCGCGTCGTTCTCGCGCGAGGAGTGGCTCAGCAGCTGCCAGGTGAGGTCGAAGGGCTTCTTCAGCCGCTTCCCGTAGCGGGAAATACCCTCGTCCACCCAGGATTCGTGTTTCTTGCCAACTGCCAGCACCTTGATCGTCATGCTTCCATTGTTCCGCATCGATCGAGTTCAGCGCTTCGCGCCCATCCCGATACGATGGAAGCCATGCGATCCTCATGGTATTTCCGGCAAGGCCAACGTTCCCGCGGCGCACAGGTGCTATGGATCATTTTCGGGCTGGTCGTCGCCATGTTCTACTTCACCCGCAGGGTGCTGGTCTCCCTGCACGCGGGCGGATGGGCCAAGGATCTGGACGCCCCAGCCTACCAATGGGCACTGGAGCACCAGTCGCCGTTCCTGTTTGCGGTCTCCGACTTCCTGTACTTCTGGGGATCCACACCGGGAATGACCATGATCATGCTGGTGATCACCTCATTGCTGTGCTGGAAAACCCGCAGCGCGTGGCCGTTGGCGGCCATCGCGTTCACTGCACTGGTCTCGGTCCTGCTGACCGTTATTCTCAAGACAAGCCTCCAGGTGCCGCGTCCCCAAGGCGTTCCCGGAGGCCCGGCGCCGCCGCAGACCTTTTCGTTCCCCAGCGGGCACACGCTGAACTCGGCCGCGCTGATCGGCATCGCCAGCTACCTGGCGATCATCTACGGGCTGCGCCGCTACGCGTACCTGATCTCCATCGTCGCGGCGCTATTCGTCCTGGCGATGGGAGCTTCGCGAATCTACATCGGGCACCACTGGGTCTCTGACGTGCTGGTGGGGTTGCTGATCGGGGCCGCATGGGCCGCCGTCGTGGCGATCCTGCACTACTACTTCGTGCCGCGGCCGCAGAAGCCCTAGTTTCACCGGTCCTGCCAATGCCGTGCCGCCAGAAGACGTCGACGCTCTATCGGACCTTGAAGTTCTTCTCCAGTATGGCAATGAAGGCGAGGGCAGCCGGGCTGGGATTGAATTCACTCCAGGCAAGGTATTCCGTGCGTGAGGGCCCGTCGGACAGCGGGATGGCAACAAGTCCGCGATTGGCCGGAACCAGCGCTTCGGACATCAAGGCAATCGCCAGGCCCTGAGCGGTGAGATCAAGCATCAGATCAACGTTCGTTGCTTCGAATGCGACGTGTCGGGACACTCCCACGGAGTCGAACGCTATGTCCGACTGCGCTCGCCCCGGTGAATCCGCAGGAAAATCCACGAAAAGCTCATCAGATAGGTCAACGAGACCCAGGCGCTGATGTTCTGCCAGTCGATGCCCGGCATCGAGCACGGCAACGAGTCGTTCACGAGCGAGAATCCGGGAAGCTACTTGTTTTGGAGCGGTGCTGCCGGGCAGGCCAAGCACGGCAACGTCCATGGAACCGGCCCGAATGGACTCGATGAACGCGTTGCTGTCCCCGGTGCTTAAGCTGACGTGGACTACGGGGTTGTCGCGGTGGAATTCCCCCAATGCAGCTGCCAGATCGATCCCGGTAACCGTAGGAATGATTCCGACGCTGAGCTTGCCGCGGATTTCGCCGGTGGTGGCCAGGGCCTCGGAGACAGCGCGCTCTGCTGCTTCCAAGCTTGCTCGCGCCGATGGCAGGAAGGCAACCCCGGCTTCGGTCAGTTCGACCTTCCGGCTAGTCCGAGCGAATAGTTGAGTCCCGATTTCGTGCTCCAATACCTTGATCTGGTGGCTCAAGGCCGATTGGACCACATGGCAGCTTTGGGCAGCGCGCGTGAAGTTCTTGTGTTCTGCGACGGCAAGTACATAGCGAAGTTGCTGCAATTCCATTCATCTATCGTGGCACACGATTGTTGACATGAAAACTATGTGTTGGACTGATTGATGAGTTCACCGTGATAGTTGAAGCATGATCACAACTACGGCTCCTTCACCTGCGCATATGACGAGCTCTCGTGCCGGCACTACCCTGCTGACGGCGTTGGCTCCGGCCGTTTGGGGCACAACATACTTGGTGACGACGGAACTGCTTCCCCCGGGGCACCCGATGTTCGCCGCGCTCGTTCGCTCGTTGCCGGCAGGGATCATCGGACTGCTTTTGGTACGGCAGCTCCCTCGCGGTGGCTGGTGGTGGAAAGCCGCCGTGCTCGGCTTCTTGAACGTCGGACTCTTCTTTCCACTTCTGTTCGTGGCCGCGAGCCGGCTTCCGGGAGGAGTGGCCGCCACCCTCGGGGCCGTGCAACCGCTTGTCGTTGCAATTCTCGCAGTGCTGATCCTGAGGCAAAGCCCCTCCGGATGGCAGTTGGCTTGGGCCGTCACCGGTGTTCTGGGCGTAGGGCTTGTAGTCCTCGGACCCGCCGCCAGGCTTGACCCAGTAGGAATTCTTGCTGGATTGGGCGGATGCCTCGCCATGGGCCTTGGCCTGGTCTTGGCCAAACGGTGGGGCCGGCCTGCAGGTCTCGGGGCAATGGGTTTCGCCAGTTGGCAACTGACTGCCGGTGGCCTCGTATTGCTGATGCCAACAATGCTGCTTGAAGGATTCCCCAACAGCGTGCCGGCTTCGGGCCTTGCCGGATATCTGTGGCTCGGGCTCGTAGGCGGACTGCTGGCCTACACCCTTTGGTTCCGTGGCCTGGGGCGTCTTCCGGTCACTTCCACGGCCCTTTTAGGGATGCTTTCCCCGCTGGTTGCAGCGGCGCTCGGGGTGGGCCTTGGCGGGGAATCGCTCAACGCCGGCCAGCTCCTTGGCTTCTCGCTGGCGGTGGCTGCACTGGCCGCGGGCCAATTCACTATCCGATTACCACGTTTCAGCAATCACTTCGCCCTTCAATCTCGGAATGATGCCCAATGACAACAACGTCACCGATCAGTTACCAGCCGTTCCAAGCGAGAGCCCGCCTTCCGTGGGGTGCACTCCTGGCCCTGTCCTCAGCGGGGTTCCTGGCAATATTTACAGAAACCATGCCGGCCGGGTTATTGCCGCAGTTGGCTTCAGGGCTCGGGACTTCACCTGCAGGCGCTGGCCAGCTGGTCACCCTATACGCAGTCGGTTCGCTCCTCGCTGCCATTCCGCTGATTTTTGCGACCCGCCGCATGGACCGGAAGAAGGTCCTGCTCTGCGCAGTACTGGGACTTGTACTTTTCAACACCGTAACAGCACTGGCTCCGTGGTATCCCCTGGTGCTCCTTGCCCGGTTTGCTGCTGGTGCGGCATCGGCTCTCATCTGGGGCGTCATGTCCGGGTACGCGAGAAGCCTCGTTATCGAATCATTGCAGGGACGTGCGCTGACCATCGCAGGGCTAGGCCAACCGATCGCCTTGGCGCTCGGGGTCCCATTGGGAGCTTGGGCTGGATCAATCGTTGACTGGCGATGGGTATTTCTGGGCATCTCGGTCGCGGCACTTGCCTTGTTTTTCTGGATCCTTGTTTCTTTGCCCCCAATTGCTGGGCGGCCAGAAACGCGCAAGCCGTCGCTAGGCAGCGTACTGCGGATTCGCGGAGTTCGCATGGTCCTGTTCGTGGCCCTGTTCTGGGTGCTGGCCCACAACGTGCTCTATACCTACATCGCGCCTGTGCTATCTCCCAGTGGCCTGAACCTCGACTTGGGCTTGCTGCTATTCGGGGTGGCATCCTTCGCCGGAATCACCATCACAGGACTCGTCATTGACCGCGCCATGAGGGTCCTGATTCTCGGTTACCTGTCTGTGATGGGAATTGCCGGTTTGGTGTTGGCGCATCCTGAACTGGGCAGCCTGGCGGCTGCCACCGCGATAATCCTATGGGGGATCGGATTCGGAGGAGCACCGGTGCTCTTGCAAACCTGCCTGGCAGATCGCGCCGGCAAAAATACCGACGTGGCCCAATCCTTGTTCGTGACCGTATTCAACCTCGCGGTGGCTGGCGGAGGATTGGCAGGCGGCGCCGTTCTTGCCCTCGGCGGATCCAGCGAAACACAGGCATGGACGGTGCTCGTCCTCATGGTGATCACTGCGGCAACGGTGGTGGTTGCCAAGCGGACGTTCGCTCCAGGCCGCCGCACCGAATAGGCGGGCCCGGCAGCCGTTCAGCAGTGTGCAGTGTCCCCGGGTACCTAGGCCAGCACCCGGATCGGTGCGCCGCTAGCCCACGCGCGGATGTCTTCCACCGCGTCGCGGTAGAACATCTCGAACTGCTCGATGGTCACATAGCCGATATGCGGGGTGGCAATCACGCCCCGGGTAGCGGCCAGCCGGTCCTTGGCCGGCAGCGGTTCCACGTCGAAGACATCCACCGCGGCCAGGTGCAACTGCCGGCTGTCCAGTGCGTCGATGAGCGCGTCGGTCTGCACGATCCTGCTGCGCGAGGTGTTGACCAGGATGGAATCGGGACGCATCCACGCCAGCTGCTTGGGTGCGATGACCCCGGTGCTGCGCTCCGAGAGCTTCAGGTGCACGGTCACGATGTCGCTGGTGGAGAACAGCTCGGCTTCGGAGACCAGCTCTACGCCCACTTCGGTGGCGCGGGCCTTGGTGAGATTCTGGCTGTAGGCGATGACCCGCATGCCGAAGGCCAATCCGACCTTCGCAACCTTCGCTCCCAGATTCCCCAGGCCGTAGACGCCCAGGGTCTTGCCGGACAGGCCCAGTCCGAAAGTGGTCTGCCAGCCCGAGCCAGCCGCCAGCGGGCGGTCCGCGGAGAACAGCTCCACGTCCAGTCGGCGCGCGGCGCTGAGGATCAGCGCCCAGGTGTGCTCGGCGGCATCGGTAGCCACGTAGCCGGTGTGGCTGACCACGATGCCCTGGTTCTTGGCAGCCTGCAGGTCGATGGATCCGTTGCGGCGGCCGGTGGTGACCAGCAGCTTCAGGTTGGGCAGCGCAGTCAGCCGGGCGGCCGGGAAAGGCGTGCGTTCGCGCATGGCGACGATGGCGTCGAAGGGCTGCAGCGCCTGGACGACGGTACTGTCCTCGTGGCCCAGGTGCTCGGTGAAGACCGTGACTTCGGCGTCCAGGGCGGCGGCGAGGCCGTCGAAATCGGCCAGCGAGCGGGCTACGTTGTGGTAATCATCCAGGATTGCAATGCGCATGGCTTCATCCTAGGCACCTGCAGCCGATGCTGTCCCACTGCGGGCGTAACAAAAAGCTGGTGCCTGCATCATGCAGGCACAAGATCGAAAGATGGCTCTACTGGATGACGGTGAAATCCAATTCCTCGGTGAAAGAACGCCCATGCACGTCGGTGGCAGTCACCGTGGCGGTGTGCGCCCCGACGGAGAGATCATCTGGCAGTTCCAAGCGCCACAGGTGGCTGGTCTTCTCGGCGAAGCCGCCACCATGGACGAATTGCTCGGCGATGGCCGCCGGATCCGAGTACTCGGCGCCTGACAGCGGGCGTTCGCCGGCCATTTTCTGCGTCCGCTCGGCCGCAACCGGGTCCTGGCCGTCGATGGAGACCTCGACAGCGGAGCCGGTGCTGCCCATCCAGAAGTTCGTGGTCAGCCAGGTGTCCTCGGCCAGTCCCTGCCGGCTCACCGCCAACGGGTCATCCAGGGCCGGAACCGTGCCGCGCTCCTTTTCCAGATTCTCCTCGTACCACTGCCGGTACGCCGGGGTGTTCAAGCCCAGGGACATCTGCTTGCTGGCATCCCCGCCGGTCACGGTGAAGCGCTCGGTGATACTGGTGTTCTTGATGTCCAAGGTGAGCACTCCCGGAGGGGTCCCGTCGCGCTGGATGGAAGTCGGGTAGCCATTCTCGGTAACCCGTCCGTCATACCACTGCCCGGAAATGGCCGGGACAGTCAGGTGCGTGAACGGCAGGCCTGCCTCGCCGACCTCGTCGCGCCAGCCATCCATCAGGTCCCCGGCGCGCAGGTTCTCTGACATGTGGGTGTGCCCGCCCAGGGAAACGACCTCGCGTCCTTCCAGCAGCTCGTAGATCTCCCGGACCTGCTTGGTGGAATGCTCGTCGCTGTAGAAGAACTCCAGCAGGGGGCTGTGCCCGGCCAGGACGATGGCCTTGTTCTTGGGTACCTCGGCCAGGTCCGCGCGCAGCCACTGCAGCTGGCGCTTGCCCAGATCGTAGGTGTAGTCGCTCTTCTTGGCCGGAACCGCAGTCGGGTAATCGATGGTGCTCAGGGCGATGACGTGAGTCTTGCCCGTGTCGTAGGAGTAGTACTCCGGACCGAACTGGGCGCGGAAGGAATCGTACTCGTGCTGCCCGTCCAGCGAGTCGTAGTCGATGTCGTGGTTGCCCGGCAGGAACCGGGCCGGACCGTTGAGCATGGAGGACAGTTCGCGGGTCTGGTGGAAGAAGTTCAGGTCATCGCCCACGAGGTCGCCGATGAACAAGGCGCCGCAGCCGGTGTAGTCGGTGCGGGCCGCCAGATCGGCGAAAGCGCCTTCCCTGGCGTACTCGACTTCCTGCTGGGTATAGGTCTGCACATCCGCACCGATGACGCAGCTCTGCTCGGGCGATTGCGTGGCGCTGCTGGCCACCAGCGGGAAGTTGACTGCCTCGGGCAGCGGCCCGGTCGGGGCGATGCCGTCGTACTTCAGGTCCGGGGAGCCTTCAGGCAGGTGGGTGTAGAAGAATTGGGCGACGTTGTCGTCGTCGACCGGAACCTGGAAGCCCCGGGGCTGGGTGACGAACGCGGTCATGTTGTTGTATGCCGGAAGTTCGTAGCGTCCCTGCCCATCGGTGGCCACGACGTCGCGGCCGTTGGAAACCGTGACGTTCGGTAGGCCAGGCTCGTTGGCATCCTGCGTGGAGTTCTTGTTGCGATCCTCGAAGACCACTCCGTCGAGCGTCTCTTGCGCGGTGCCGCTGCGGCCAGTTCCTGCCGGGATCACCTCGACTGACCCGCGGTAGGCCGAGGAGCTCCAGTCCGCGGCGGACTTGGCTGCCGGCACTGCCTCGAGTTCCGGGGTGGCGCCGATGAATGCGGTGGAAGCTGCAATGGCAACTAGGCTTCCGGCGGTGAGATGCAGTGGGGTGAGATGATTGGTTTTGCCGGGTCGAGCGAAGATTTTCACGAACGTTCCTCCGGGTGGGGACAATCTGCCGGCCCCTTGGCCGGCCGTCTTCCACGGTGCCAATGGCAGGTGAATTGCAACCCCTGCTCAGGTAATGTCTAATAATCGATCCCGTAAATAGTTATCGACTGTCTTGGCGGGATTTACTGTTTTCGAACCAGTGAAATGAAGTGGCGCGGATGGAACTAGTGCAGGCGCTCATGGCAGGCGCGCGCGGGCGCAGGATGCTGTGGGAGTTCGCCACTGCCAGCGAAGAGAAGCTGCTACCGGCGTTCGGGGAGCATCCGCTGCATGCGGCGATGTTCTACGCCGCGTATCACGTGGCGGTAGAACGCGGCGAAAGCGTTGGCCTGTTTGGCGCGGATGAATCCAGCATGCCCGAAACCAGTGTCCAGCAGATCGCCCGGCGCCTGGACGGCACCACTTTGGTTCCGGCCACCGCAGCGCTGCTGCAGCAAGCGCTGGTCCGCTCGGTCGACAGTGCCCGCTATTGGCAGGAACCGGATGGGGAAGACACCCTGCTGGCGTTGCCGGAACTGGCCGCGCCGCTTGAGCGCGTGGCCCGGCACCTGGCGGACAGCGGGCTCGCGGCCTGGTGGCTGGATCCCGTGGATCTGCGCAACCAATTCCAGGTCGAATTCGACCAGCATGACCCGCAGGGCAGGACGCAGGCTCCCGGCAGCAATGCCCTGGGCCTACTGCAGGAGTGGAGGGCCGGCATCCTGGCGACCGAAGCCCGCGATGCCGCCGAAATGAGCAGCACCCCGCTGGGCAGCTTCAGCGGGGAATGGTGGTCCAAGCCCAGCAGCCGCCTGCCCTCCACTACCGGTGTGTTCCCAGACCGGGAGCCAGTGGGCCTGAGCTGCGTGGAAGACGGTTTTGGATGGGAGCAAGCCAGCGTCAGGTTCACGAGCGTGCCTCCCGCAGCCAAGGTGCTGGAGATCGCCACGGCCGAGGACTGGATCCGGCTCTGCCGCGAGCACGGCATCGAGGTCACCGCGCACAAGCGCCACGACTGGTACCTGTCCACCGGGCGCGACGGCGCATGGAAGATCCCCGACTGGCTGGCCGTGGCGCGCGATTACGACGGGGTGCATCTGGGTATCGGCGCCTATCTGGCGCTCGCCGGGCAATGCCTCGACATCGATGATAAATACGCCAGCGTGATTGCCGGGTGGGACCCGGACCAGGCGTTCTGGTTCACCGATGAGCTGCGGTGCTACGGGCCTGCACAGGAATGGATCTGTCTGGACGCCAACAACGAGGATGCACGGTGGGTGCCTTCCGGCGATGGCCCAAGTTCATGAGCCGTCACGGGCGCAGTAGCCAGCCCGGGTTTCTGGTGCAATGGGTTCCATGAGTGAAACGACAAACGATGGACTGGCCGCGGCTACCGAAGTCATCTTGCAGCTGCGCTGGTCGGACCAGGATGCCCTGGGACATGTGAACAATGCGCGCATCGTGACCCTGATGGAAGAAGCCCGCATCCGCTGGACGCGCGAGGACGGGACAACAGGCCGATTCGAATTCGGCACCGTGGTGGCATCCATCCAGATCGACTACCTGCGCCCGCTGTACTACCAGCCCGAGATGCTCATCCGCATGGGCATCAGCCGGCTGGGCAACAAGTCCTTCACCGTGCGGGGCATCGGCTACCAGGACGGGCAGCCGGTATTCGACTCGACCACGGTCATGGTGCCGCTGGCAACCGATGGCGTCTCGTCGCGCCCGCTCAACGAGCTGGAGCACAGCTGGCTCGGCAAATCGCTGATCCCAGCACGCAGCTAGGCTTTGGGCACCGGTCCCTGGCCGTTGAGCAGCGCGGCCAGATCGCGCAGCTTCGCTTCGGAGTCCGAGCCCGGCTCGGTGGTGTAGATGAACAGGGTCTGGTCTGGTGCCCCGGTCACGTCCAAGGCCTCGTAGTTGACCTCCAGATAGCCCACCTGGGGATGGTTGAACCGCTTGATCCCGTCCCGCCGCTCGACCACCCGGTGATCGGCCCACCAGGTGCGGAATTCTTCGCTGTTCATGGACAGCTCTCCGACCAGCTGCGCGAGCAGCGGATCATGTGGATGGCGCCCGGCATCCAGGCGCAAGGTGCCGACCATCGAGGCGGCGATCTGCTCCCAGTCGGCGTAGCGCTGCCTGGCTTCGGGATCCAGGAAGGCCCAGCGGATCAGGCTGCGGTGGCGCACCGGCTTGGCGAGGAAGTCGGTGAGCAGGCTGGCGGCCAGCGCATTCATGCCCAGCACCTCGGTACGCCGTCCGCGGATGAAGGCCGGATGCCCGGTGAAGGAATCCAGCAGCTGATGCAATGAGGGGCGTACCCGCTGGATGCTGCTCGACGGGCTGTTGCGCCCGGAGCCGGACACCGAGCGGGCCAGGTTGAATAAATGCCCGGCGGCCGTCTCATCCAGTTCCAGGGCCTTGGCCAACGCGCCGAGCACGGATTCGGAGGGGCGCTTGTGCCGGCCCTGTTCCAGCCGGGTGTAGTAGTCGGTGCTCACGCCGGCCAGGACCGCGACCTCTTCGCGGCGCAGCCCAGGCACGCGCCGCCGGGGGCCGCCATCGCCTGCCGGGCTGACCAGGGCCCGCCGGGCCTTGAGGAATTCGCCGAGCTCGGTATTGGAATTCATCCCTGCATTCCTTTCATCCGCGGGCCGCATCGCCCCGGTCTTATCCTAGCCCTGCGTGCAGTGGCAGCCAGCAGCCAGAACTATCCTAGGAATGCCATACCCCGGATCAATGCGCCACGTCCCACGGCCCCTGGAGCCGTGCAATGGTGGTGGACTATTAATGCCACTGCCATCATCGCCCAGGAGCGCACATGCCCAAACCCGCCGATAACCTGCCCACCCGCGAATCGGCTCCAGCAGCTGCGCGGGCACCACGCGAACCGCTGCTGGAGCGGGCCGCGCAACGGCCTGCCGGAATCCGCGACCTGCTGCGCGACGTGGGCGGGGTATATGCCAGCAATGGCGTGATCGGGCTGGTGTTCTCCGCTTCGGGCCCCATCGCGGTCACCCTTGCGGTGGGTGCCGCTGGCGGGCTGTCCCAGGCCGAGATGGCTTCCTGGGTCTGCGGGATCTTCCTCTCCGCCGGGTTGGCGACCATCGTGATGTCCCTGCTCTACCGCCAGCCGCTGGGATTCGCCTGGTCCATCCCCGGCACGGTGCTGCTGGGCCCTGCGCTGCAGCACCTGTCCTTCCCCGAGGCGGTCGGGGCGTTCTTCGTCTCCGGGGTGCTGGTCCTGGCCTTGGGCGCTACCGGGGTGGTGCGCCGGATCATGGCGGCCATACCCATGCCGATTGTGATGGCCATGGTGGCCGCGGTCTTCTTGCGCTTCGGCACCGATATCGTCTCGTCCACCCAAGCCAACCCGGTGGTGGCCGGCCCCATGGTGCTGGTCTTCGTCCTGCTCGCTGCGGTGCCGGCGCTGGGCAGAAGAATTCCCCCGGTGCTGGGCACGCTGATCGCCGGGGTCATCGCGGTGGCCGCCAGTGGCCAGTTCGCGTTGGACGCAGCTGGCGGGCCCGTGCTGGCCACCCCGGTGTTCACCGCTCCGGAATTCACCTGGGCTGCGCAGCTGGAACTGGTGGTGCCGTTGGCCATCACCGTGCTGATCGTGCAGAATGGCCAGGGTGTCGCGGTGCTGCGCTCTGCCGGGCACCGGCCCCCGGTCAATGCCTTTGCGCTGGCCTCGGGCGGGTTCTCGATCCTCAATGCCTGCTTCGGCGCGGTGTCCGCCTGCGTTACCGGGCCAACCAACGCGTTGCTCACATCATCTGGCGAAAAGTACCGCCAGTACACCGCAGCGGTGGTCTATGGCTTCCTGTCCCTGCTCTTCGCCCTGTTCGCTCCAACGCTGACGCGCTTCATGCTGGCCACCCCGGAGGCTTTCGTGCTGGCCTTGGGAGGCATCGCCATGCTCAAGGCCCTGCAGCAGGCTTTTGTGACGGCCTTCGCCACCAAATTCACCCTGGGCGCCCTCGTGACGTTCGTGGTGACCATTTCCGGTCTGGACCTGTTCAACATCCATGCCGCCTTCTGGGGCATCCTCATCGGATATGGCGCCTCCCGGCTCATGGAACGCACGGACCATTCGACCGCTTCCCGGCACTAGCGGCAACGGCCCGCACCCTGGCCAGCTGGCAGTTCGTGCCGAGCCTGCGAGCTGGCCTAAGCTGGCGGTAGCTTACATCGATCTTTTCGGACAGGACGGGCATGGCCACGGGCAGCATGTATCGGGTGGGAATACTGGGCCACGGGGCGATCGGCTCCGTGGTGGCGGAGCAACTGGCAGCCGGGACGGTGCACGGTGCCCAGCTCGAAGGGGTGATCCTGCGCCGTCCGCAAACCGGGCTGGAGCATGAGCAGCTGAGCTGGGAGTCGGCCCTGGAGCGCTGCGACCTGGTGGTCGAATGCGCGGGCCAGCAAGCCCTGCGCGAGAATGCGGTGCGCATCCTGGCCTGTGGGGTTGACCTGCTGGCCAGTTCCATGGGAGCGCTGGCTGACCCGGAGTTCGCCGCGCAAGTGCAGGCCGCCGGACCTGGACGCTTTTCCAGCACTGCCGGGGCCATCGGCGGATTGGACCTGCTGGGCGCGGCTGCCCGGATGGGCGGCATCGACCAGGTGCTGGTGACGACGCGCAAGCTGCCGGCCACCTTGGTGCAGCCGTGGATGGATGCGCAGCGGCGCGGTGAATTGGAGCAGGCCGCCGGACCGGTAGAGGTATTTCGCGGTCCAGCCGCGGCAGCGGCCCAGGACTTCCCGAAGTCATTGAATGTGGCCGCGGCGGTGGCGTTGGCTGTGGGGGATTGGGATGCGGTGACAGCCAGATTGATCGCCGACCCGGAGGCAGGCCTGACCGAGCACCGAGTCGAGGCGCGCGGCCCAGCCGGCGAGTACAGCTTCTCGATCAAGAACCACCCCTCGCCACGCAACCCGCGCACCAGCGGCATCGTCCCGTGGGCTCTGCTGCACTCGATCCGGCAAGCCGCGGCGGCGCGCCGCTAGCGGCGCGGTGCCACCGCTAGTGGCCTTCGGCTGCCGCGTACTCCTCCAGCACCTTCTTGCCGACCTTGAACGCCACGTTCGCCGCCGGAACGGAACAGTAGATGGCGCACTGCAAGAAGACTTCCTTGATTTCTTCGGGAGCCATGCCATTGCGCAGGGCCGCGTGCACATGCATTTCCAGTTCTTCCCAGTAGCCGCCGGCGATCATTGCGGTCAGCGTGATGGCGCTGCGGGTAGTGCGCGGCAGGCCGTCGCGGGTCCAGATGGTGCCCCATGCGTAGCGGGTGATCATTTCCTGGAATTCGTCGGTGAACTCATTCGAGTTCCTGGTGGAACGCTCAACGTGCTCGTTGCCCAGCACCTGGCGGCGTACCTCCATGCCAGCATCATAGGTATCGCCGGGAAGGCGCGGTGAATCAGCCATTTCTGCAAGTCCTCGCTTCTAGTTGGCCAGCAAGAACTCGGCCAGCAAGGCCGCGGTCTCTTCGGGTGCTTCGGCCGGGGCCAGGTGGGCGGCCGAATCGATGACCGCCATGGTTCCGCGGGGTGCATTTTCGGCGATGAACTCCGCGTCTGCCGGAGGGCACACCTGGTCCTGTGCGCCGTTGATGGCAATGATCGGGTCGCTGGTTGAAGCCAGCTGCCCGCGCACGTCGAATCCTGCCAAGGCGCCGCAGGCGTGGGCGTAGGCGAAGCGGTCAGCGTTCTGCAGGCTGTGCAGCAGCTCGGTGCTGATCACCGGCTCCTTCTCGATGAATCCCGGTGCGAACCAGCGCTCGGCAGAACCGGCGACCATGGTCGGGGTGCCGGCCTTGGCGACCAGCTCGGCACGGTCGGTCCACCCGTCGGGGGTGCCGATCTTCGCCGCAGAGCAGATGGAGGACAACGCGTCGAAGAAGCCGGCGTGGTCCACGGCCAGCTGCAGGGCGGTGGCCCCGCCGACCGACACTCCGGCGTAGTACAGCTTGCTGCCCTCGGAGATGACGCCGTCGGCACGCAGCGCCTCGACGGCCTTGGTGACGCCGGTAGCCAGTTCGGCCAGCGAGAAGGCTTCGGTGGACGGCTTGCTTTCGCCGTGCCCCGGCAGGTCCCAGGCGATGACCTGGAACTTGTCCTTGAGGTAAGGCAAGGCCGGAGCCCACAGCGGCAGGGCCGCAGTGCCCAGCGAGGGGCCGACGATGAGGGTGGGAAGTGCCTTGTCGGTGTGCAGCAAGGAGGGGGTTAGTTGCGGGACTGCCATGATTCCTTCCGTGCCGAGTAATCGGCGAGTACGGTTTCGGTGAAGCGATCCGCGGCACCGAGGTAGCCAGCTGGATCAAATAATTCGTAGAGGTCCTGGTCGTTCAAGTCATGCACGGAGATTTCCAGGCGCAGCAGATCGCGCAGGGAAATGCCCTCGTCGAGGCTGCGGCGCACCAATGCCTGGATGGCCGGTTTTCCGCCGACCACCAGATCAGCCAGGGCGGCAGCGAGTCGTTCGGAGAGCACGGCATCTCCGCCCAGGGCGAGGTTCCGCTCGATGGCAGCGCGATCCACTCCCAGGCCGTTGGCCAGGAACGAAGCGTGGAATGCCGCCCCTGATGCCAGCCGGGCCAGTTCGCGCAGGGCACTCCATTCGGCTTGCCAGCCGCCATCGGGGCGTTCATCCACCGCGGTGCCGGCAGCAGTGAACAGGGTGGAGAGCAATCCGGGGGCGCTGAATGCCGCATTGCGCAGCAGTACCGAGCGCACCGGGTTCTGCTTCTGCGGCATGGCCGAGGAGCCGCCCTTGCCGGCCTCGCGAGGTTCGGACAGCTCGCCGATTTCCGGACGGGAGGCGGTGAGCACATCAGCGCCCAGGGTCCCCAGCGCGGCAATGGCCGCACCCAGTGCGGAGCCAAGCTGGAGAATCGGCATGCGGTTGGTGTGCCAGGGCGTTCCCGGATCCTGCAGGCCCAGCAGGGCCGCCAGATCCGAGGACAGCGACTGGCTTGTGGCCGTTGTCTCCGGCTGGCCGGAGAGCAGCTGCTCCAGGGAGGCGAGCGTGCCTACCGCACCGCCCCATTGCAAGCGCAGCTGCCGCGCCGCGGCATCCAGCTGCTGCTCGGCATCCAGCACGGCCGAGAGCCAGCTGGCCGCTTTCCAGCCCAAGGTGGTGGGCAGCGCATGCTGGGTCAGCGAGCGGGCAATGCACACGGTCCCGCGGTGGGCCTGCGCCAGGGCAGCCAACCCGCCAGCGGTGCTGCGCAGATCTGCCAGCGTGAGCGTGAACGTCTTGGACAGGACCAGCATCAGCGCTGTGTCGATGATGTCCTGGCTGGTTGCACCGCGGTGCAACGCGGTGCCCGCAGTTGCCGCGGCCCCGTCATGCTTGAGCAGGTCGCGCATCATGCCCAGCAGCGGGATGAGCGCATTGGCCCCATCCGGTGTCCTGGAGGCCAGCAAGGCCAGGTCGTAGCGGTCCACGCTGGCCACCTCGCGCACGGCCTGCGCATCCTGGACGCTGCACAGGCCGGCATCCGCCTGGACCTGCACCCATCCGGCTTCGGCATCCAGCATGGCTTGGACGAAAGACGCATCGCTGGCCAAGGCCGCGGCCGCAGTTCCTGCCCAGGCGGGGGCCAGCACGCCGTAGTCTGCGCCATCCATTCGGTGCCTCGATTCTTAGCTGTTGAGCGTATAAGCCGTCTATCTAGAACTGTAGTGCCCGGCAACGGGCAACACCCCGCCGGGCGCTCCAACGCCCGTAACAGTGCGGGCGCTGGGGCAATCCAGCGGGGTGTCGCGGTGGCAACTAGCTCTCGCGCGGGTAGGAGAGGAACACCGTTTCGTTCCCGCCTTGCAGGCGGATATCGAAGCACAGCGAGCCATCGTCTTCGCGAGCAGCAATCAGCGTTGCGCGTTCTGCTTCGCCCAGCGATGACAGCAACGGGTCGCTAGCCAGCGCTTCGGTGTCCTCCGGCAGGTAGATGCGGGTGAACAGGCGATTGAGCAGGCCGCGGGCGAAAACCGCGAGCATGATGAACGGGGCCTTGCCCTCTTCGGTAGCGCCCGGGTTCACGGTGGTGAAGGTGTAGTGCCCGGCGTTATCCACCGCCGCCCGTCCCCACCCGGTGAAGGTGTAGCCGTCGCGAACCAGCGAGCCATCGCGGGAAACGACATTGCCGTTCTCGTCGGCCTGCCAGATTTCCAGCAGGGCGTCCGGAATGGCCTCGCCGTTGCCGTCATAGACCATCCCGTGCAGGCGCACCGAGCGGGGATGGGCCTGGCTGATCAGCTCATTGCCCTTCTCATAGGGCAACGCGTAGCCGTAGAACGGGCCGATGGTCTGACCCGGTGTGGGGGCCAGCTTCAGTTCTGGTGCCTGAGCCATGCTAGTGGTCTCCCTCTTCATCTTCCATCCAGGTGCGGTTGGAGCCGGTGAGTACGATGTCCCAGTTGTAGCCGGTAGCCCATTCATGGGTCGTCAGCGAATGGTCGTAGCTGGCGACCAGGCGGTCGCGCGCTTCCTTGTCGGTGATCGCCTGGTAGATCGGGTCGAGGCTGAACAGCGGGTCACCCGGGAAGTACATCTGGGTGATCATGCGCTGGGTGAAGTCGGTGCCGAACAGCGAGAAGTGGATGTGCGCCGGGCGCCAGGCGTTGTGGTGGTTCTTCCACGGGTAGGGTGCCGGCTTGATGGTGGTGAAGGAGTATTCGCCGTTCGGGCCGGTGATGGCGCGTCCCACGCCGGTGAAGTTCGGATCGATCGGGGCCGGATGCTGGTCGCGCTTGTGGATGTAGCGTCCGGCGGCATTGGCCTGCCAGATTTCCACCAGCTGCCCGGCCACCGGGCGGCCGTCGCCATCGAGCACGCGGCCGGCGACCACGATGCGCTCGCCGATCGGCTCGCCGTTGTGCTGGATCGTCAGATCCGATTCCAGCGCGTGCACGTCGCGCTGGCCGAAGGCCGGGGAGTGCAGCTCAATGGTTTCCGGGTCCACGTGGCGCAGGTTCTTGGTCGGGTGGCGCAGCAGCGAGGAACGGTAGGGCGCGAAGTCGATGCGCGGCTGGGTCTCGGCTTTCTTGCCCTCGACCACCGACTGGCGGTAGGCCGCATGGATATCGGCGATTTCCTGGCTGATGGATTCTTGCGAGAGCGTCGTGGCTGCGGGGTCCAGCACGTGGGAATCGCTGAACGACTCGTTAGCTGTGGTTTCGGTGCTCACTGCGTGCTCCTTTCGAAGGGGGCGTACGGGCGTGGTGGAGGAAATGCTTGGCAAGGGCGAAGGCTAAGCGTGGGGCCAGCCGGTGTAGGACTCGGCCAGGTATTGCTGGCCGAAGCGCGAGGAGGTGACCGTTTCCAGTTCGCCCAGGGCGCGCTTGGCCATGAAAGGGTCCCCGCCTACCGGGGTGTGCAGCATGGAGGTCATCCAGTAGGAGAAGTTCTGCGCCTTCCAGACCCGCTTCAACGCCAGGTCCGAATAGCCGTCCAGCAGCTGCTCGCTGCCGGTGGAGAAGAAGGAATCCAGCGCCTCGAAGAGCACCTTCACATCGGCGAAGGCCAGGTTCAGGCCCTTGGCTCCGGTGGGCGGGACGGTGTGTCCGGCATCGCCGATCAGGAACATCCGCCCGTGGGAGAGGGGTTCGCGCACGAAGGAGCGGAAGCCCAGCACGGTCTTGTCGAAGATCTCGCCGGTTTTCAGCTGGAAATTATCCGGCCCGTCCACGCGCTTTTGCAGCTCGGCCCAGATGCGGTCATCGCTCCAGGCATTCACGTCTTCGTTCGGGTCGCATTGGAAGTACATGCGCTGCACCGTTTCGCTGCGCTGGGAGATCAGCGCGAAGCCGTGCGGGGAGTTCGCGTAGACCAGTTCAGGCGCGGACTTCGGCGCCTCGGTGAGGATGCCGAACCAGGCGAAGGGGTAGGCGACCTTGAAATCCTTGCGCAGCGTTTCGGGCATCTGGCGGCGGGCGAAGGAGCGCGAGCCGTCGGCGCCGACGATCACATCGGCGTGCACCTCGAAGAGGTTGCCCTGCTCATCGGTGAAGCGGAACTTCGGGGTGGAGGTCTCCATGTCCAGGATCTCGGTGACTTCGCAGGAGTAGCGCACGTCGCCCTGGTCGCGCTGGCGCGCCGCGGCCAGGTCAACGAAGACCTCGTTCTGCGCGTACAGGGTGACGGTGGCGTCGACCAGATCGCGGAAGTCCAGCGGGTGGGATTGGCCGTTGAAGCGCAGGTCGATGCCGGCGTGCTCGTCGCCGTGGGTGAGGACCCGTCCCTCCACGCCGGACTCGGTGAGCATCTTGACAGCCTGGGCTTCGAGGATGCCCGCGCGGTGGGTGTTGCGGATGGTCTCGTGGTCGCGCATTTCCACGACGATGTTCTCGATGCCGGATGCGGCCAGCAGGTGGGAGAGCATGAGCCCTGCTGGACCGCCGCCGATGATGCCGACCTTGGTCTTGAGAATGCGCGGATTCTGAGCCATGGGACCTGCCTCGCTAGCGTCTGGACCAGAAGCCGCACTGCCGGCTGCGTTGCCGGACCGATGCATCTGGTCTAAGGAAGTAATAAGAACTTCCCTCATGATGCGGGGCATGTGATCGGGCAGACAGCCGGGTTCTCAATGAATGAGAAAAATGGGGTGCTACTCCGCGTCAGCCAGCGCTACCCGGGATAGCAGATCGCGCAGCTGCAGCCGCTCCTGCGGGGTTAGCGCTTCCAAGGTCTCGTCCTCGTTTTGCCTGGTGATCTTGCGCGCCTGCGCGTAGAGCTTCCGGCCGGCCGCGGTGGCTACTATCACCTTGGAGCGGCGGTCGCTGGGATCTGGAATTCGGGAGACTAGTCCACTGGTTTCCAACCCGTCCACTAGTGGCACGATCTGGCTTGGATCGAGCGCGAGAAATTCAGCGAGATCGCGTTGGGTGGGGGTGATGTCGCTGCACGCCAAGGAAAGTACCGAGTAGGAACGCACCTTGAGGCCGAGTGGCTTCAGCGCATGGTTGGCCCGGGTCGAACCCAGGGAGCGCATGCGCGCCACTAGGAAGTTCAGCTCCTGAACGAGGTCGCATTTCATGAACAGTTCTTTCTTCGCTGATTTGGCCGTGATTTTGCTAGTCATCTCATTGTCCCCACTTTTCATGAAAAAATAAACCATTGACTTTCTCAAGGATTAAAGTTCTTATGTATGTAGTCAAGGTTCCCACTTTTCTTCCAAGTGGAGCAATTGAAACACCTCACCGAATTGGAGTTCTCATGTCCCTAGCAGGAAAAGTTGCCATCGTGACCGGAAGCGGACGCGGACTGGGCCTGAGCTATGCGCAAGAACTGGCGCGTCAGGGAGCCTCGGTGATTGTCAATGATGTCGATCCTGCGGCCGTGGATGCTGCGGTTGCTTCCATTACCGAAGCCGGTGGCACGGCGGCGGGAGTTGCGGCGGCGGTAGGTACGACCGAGGCCGCGAAGGCGCTGGTTGCCGGCGCTGTCGAGAACTTCGGTCGCCTGGATATTCTGGTCACCAATGCGGGTGTGCTGCGTGACAAGTCCCTGCTGAAGATGACCGACGAAGATTTTGATCTGGTGATCAACGTCCACTTGCGCGGCACTTTCACCTGCGTGCGTGAGGCCTACGGGTATTTCAAGGAAAACAATGTCTCCGGACGCATCATCGCAATTGGTTCGCCGACCGGCCAGCGCGGCAACTTCGGCCAGAGCAATTACGCGGCGGCAAAGGCCGGCATTGTCGGCATGGTGCGCACCTGGGCCCTGGAAATGAAACGAGCCGGGGTTACTGCCAACGCAGTGATCCCGGTGGCAGCCACCGAAATGACCAAAACCGTTCCATTCTTTGCAGCTGCCGTGGAAGCCGACGAGCGCGGCGAAGCGATGCCGGACTTCTTCCGCAAGGATCTGGGCTTTGGCACCGCAGATGATGTGGCCGGCCTGATCGCCTACCTGGCCTCGGACGCGGCTGCAGAGATCAACGGCCAGGCCATTGGAGTCGGCGGGGACCGCCTGCAGGTCTGGAGCCACCCTGAAGCTGTGGTCACCGAGCTGCACGACGGCGGATGGGACTATGAAACGCTGGCCAATGAATTCCCTGCGCGCTTCGGATCCCACCAGCAGTCCGTTGGGGAGAAGTTCCCGGAACTTCCGGAAGAACTGCGCCCGGAACCAGCCAAGTAGGGAACTGGGGGAATCATTATGACTTTGCGTTATGAACTGGGCATCGATTTCGCTTCGCTTGAAGCCATCGACATGCATGTGCACCTTGAAGTCGACGAATGCGGCCACAAGGCAATGCCGGAGGATCTTTTCGAAGCGTCGGCAGCGTATTTCAAATCATCGGAGCGTACACCCTCCATTGATCGCATTGCGCAGCTTTATCGCGAGTCGAACATGGCTGCCGTGGTGTTCACCGTTGATGCACGCACCGCGCTCGGGCATGATCCGAACTCCATTGAGGACTTGGTCCAGGGCTGCGCCCGAAATAATGACGTGCTTATTCCCTTTGGCTCGGTCGATCCCCGCCGAGGAGCCGAAGCCATCGGCGATGCGCAGTACCAGGCTGAACAGCTCGGAGTGTGCGGCTTCAAATTCCACCCCTCGCTCCAGGGATTCGATCCCAGCGATGAAGCGTTCTACCCGCTATGGGAAAAGCTCCAGGAGCTAGGCCTCCCATGCATTTTCCACACAGGGCAGAACGGCATGGGAGCAGGGCTGCCTGGCGGTCGGGGCATTAAGCTGCGTTACTCCAATCCGCTGCTGCTCGACGATGTGGCCGCGGACTTCCCGAACCTGGTCATCATCATGGCTCACCCCTCGGTTCCATGGCAGGATGA
Organism: Arthrobacter sp. JUb115; assembly: GCF_004365035.1. Taxonomy (NCBI): domain Bacteria; kingdom Bacillati; phylum Actinomycetota; class Actinomycetes; order Micrococcales; family Micrococcaceae; genus Arthrobacter; species Arthrobacter sp. JUb115. The sequence continues at coordinate 162,340 of NZ_SOBS01000007.1, forward strand.
AGCGAACTCCATTGCCACGCACAAGGCCAATGTCTACATCGATTTATCCGGTTGGAGCCCCAAGTATTTCCCCAGCTCCTTGGTGAAGATGGGCAATAACGTGCTGTCGCGCAAGCTGTTGTTCGGCACGGACTTTCCCTTGATTACCCCGGAGAAGTGGCTGGGGGCCTTTGCAGAATTGGAGTTGAAGGACTCGGTGAGACCGGGAATCCTGAAGGGCAATGCACTGCGCGTGTTGGGGATAGAAGAATGATCCAACCGGCAGCAACTAGTGATTTCTATGGATTCAAGGACCTGCTCACCGACGCTGAGCGTGCGGCCCTGGACCGTTTGCGTTCCCTTTTGGCAGAACATGTGGGTCCGATAGTCGATGACTATTGGGAACGCGGAGAATTCCCGGAACAGATCGTGGCACCGCTGATCGATGCTGATCTGATGAACCCGGCCGAAGTGCTTGCCACGGGCCAGAAGCCTTCCGCGCTTTACTCGGGCTTCCGCAATTTCGAGCTGGGACGCATGGATGCCTCCGTAGCGACTTACTACAACGCGCAGTCCGGCCTATTCCGGACCACCGTCAACCTGGGTGGAAGTGCGGAGCAGGTAGCCGTGCTTGAGCCGCGGATCACATCTTTTGCCTGCAAGGGAGTGTTCGCCCTGACCGAGCCAGAACACGGTTCGGATATTGCCGGAGGGCTAGCCACCTCGGCCAAGCAGGAGCAACGCGATGGTGTGGCTGGCTGGGTGATCAATGGGCAGAAGCGCTGGATCGGGGGCGCGAGCCAAGCGGACGTGCTGGCAGTATTTGCCCGCGACGCAGCCGATTCGCAGATCAAATGCTTCTTGGTTCCAACGGACGCGCCGGGCATGGAAATCAGGAAAATTCCGGGAAAGACCAGCCTGCGCATTATGCAGAACGCCGACATCGAGCTGGGGAATGTCTGGGTGCCAGCCAGCGGGCGACTGGCCAAGATCAACTCCTTTGCCGACGTAGCGGCCTGCCTGCGCAACATGCGCTCAGACGTCGCCTGGATTGCCACAGGCGTTTGCTTCGGCGCGTACGAATCGGCTCGCGACTACGTTGCCAGCCGTAGCCAATTCGGCAAGCCGCTGGGTTCATTCCAGCTGATCCAGGAAAAGCTGGCGCATATGCTCTCCAACGCCACCGCGAGCCTGGCTTTGGTGGTGCGGCTGACCCAGCAGCAGGAAGCGGGCATCTACCGCGATGAAAACTCGGCCATGGCCAAGATGTTCACCGCACGCATGCTACGGGAAACGGCAGCCCTCGCCCGAGAGGTCTGCGGCGGCAATGGCATCTTGCTGGAGAACAACGTAGCGCGCCACCATGCCGACGCCGAAGCGATCTACTCGTATGAAGGCACACACGAGATCAATTCACTGATTATCGGACGCGCGATTACCGGCGTCAGCGCATTCCGCTAAAGCGGCATTCGCGAACTCGAGCAACCAAAGAACCCATCTAGAGGAGAAATATCATGGCACCAACCGTTTTGGATTACGCAGACCTCGCCAGCGCCCAGGGCAAGGACCTGGGCTACAGCGAATACCGCGTGGTCACACAGGAACAAATCAACACCTTCGCTGACGCCACTGATGATCACCAGTGGATCCACACCGATCCGCAGAAGGCCAAGGAGGGCCCTTTCGGTGGCCCGATTGCCCACGGCTACCTTACCTTGAGCCTGCAGATTGCGTTCTGGACCGAGCTTTTCGATGTCACCGGCGTGAAGACCAAGGTGAACTACGGCCTGGAAAAAGTTCGATTCCCTTCGCCCGTACCGGTGGGTTCCAAGATCCGCATGAAGGCGGTTATCGCCGAGGTGGAAGAGGTCAAGGGCGGATACCAGATTGCAGTGGACCAGGTCATCGAAGTCGAAGGCGGCACGAAGCCGGCCGTGGTCTCCCGGGGCCTCTACCGCTTCTACGCCTAGGTAAAGAGCCAGCTGAGCTAGAGCCGCAACGGCAACGTACGACCTAATGAAAAGAGTGGCAGATGTTGAATAAGGGGTTTGGCAACTGGATTCACCGGCGTCGGATGAAATCCGCGCAGCAGGTTGCGGTGATTCATGCGGGAGTCGGCTTGAGCTACGCGCAGCTGGCAGAACGCATCGACAAGCTCAGCAGTGCCTTGGCGGCCAGCGGAGTCGCCCGCGGTAGCCGTGTAGCGTTCCTTGGCGCCAACCATGCTGCGTACCTGGAAACCATGTTCGCCGTTACCCAGCTTGGGGCGTTGTTCGTTCCGCTCAATGTGCGTCTGGCGCCGCGGGAACTGAACTTTGCGCTGCGCGATTCAGGCAGCGAGGTGCTGATCTATGTCGAGAACTTCGCCAGCGAAGCGCATGCATCCATCGAAGGCAGCCCGGTCAGTACCGCCTGGGAAGTCGCTTCGGTTCCGTGCGCGGACTCATCCTATGAACGGGCCCTTCAGGCAGGGCGCAGCGGTCACGACGATATCGCCGTCGAGTTAGAGGATCCAGCCATCATCCTCTATACGTCGGGCACTACCGGAACGCCGAAGGGCGCGGTGCTCACGCATGCCAACATGACGTGGAATTCCTACAATGTCATCGTTGACTACGATGTCACCAGCAGATCTGTTGTTTTGCTCATTGCACCGCTCTTCCATGTAGCGGCGCTGGGCATGGGCGCCTTGCCGATGCTGCTCAAGGGAGGAACAGTGGTCCTCCAGGAGCGTTTTGATCCCGCTGCCGTGCTGGATGCGGTGGAGCGCTACCAGGTCACCCAGCTCTCGGGCGTCCCAACGACCTTCCAATTGCTAGCCGAGCATGAAAAATGGGAGGAAACGGATTTGTCTTCATTGGAGATGCTCACCTGCGGAGGCTCCGCTGTGCCGCTACGTGTCCTTGAAGCCTATGAAGCGCGTGGGCTCGGATTCAGTGGCGGCTATGGCTTGACCGAAACTGCGCCCGGCGCCACCATGCTCCAGGCAATGTACTCCCGACCGAAAATGGGTTCGGCCGGCCTGCCCCATTTCTTCACCGACATTCGCATCGCGGACTCGCTGGGCAATGAGGTGCCAGCCGGCGAGGTTGGCGAGATCCTGATCAGCGGCCCCAACGTGATCAAGGAGTATTGGGGCCGTCCCGAGGCTACCTCAGGGGCGTTCCATGAATCTGGCTGGTTCCGTTCCGGGGATATCGGCCACGTGGATGAAGAAGGCTTCCTGTTCATCTCGGACAGGCTTAAGGACATGATCATTTCCGGCGGGGAGAACATCTATCCTGCCGAAGTCGAGCAAGCCATTATGGGACTACCTGAAATTGAATCGGTGGCAGTGATTGGCGTCCCTGACGAGAAGTGGGGCGAAGTCCCGCGTGCAGTCATTGTGCTGAAGTCCGGTAGATCTCTGGGCGAAGAGGATGTTGTGGCGTATCTCGACGGACGCTTGGCGCGCTACAAGATACCGCGCACCTCGGTCTTCCTGGATGAGTTGCCGCGCACCGCAAGCGGCAAGATACGCAAAGCCGACTTGCGCAAGCAGTTCAGCTGAGCGCTCCACGGCTTCGTGGCGGATTCCGTGGCCTCACGTTTGCATAAGTGCAAGATACCGCCCATACGCAGAGAATAAATCATCATAAAATCAACCATTGACATTCTCAATAGTTGGCTTAGTCTTGAATTGTGGTTCAAATCACACACTTTCTTCGACCCGCCACTCGGGGTTGCGGCAATGGCTTTCTAGGGGGAAATATGAAAAAGCGCTGGTCTACACTGCTTGCAGGCGCAGCGGTCCTGTCACTCGGCCTGGTGGGCTGTGGCGGAGGTTCGCTGTCCGGCTCGACAGAATCAGAGGGAAGCACATCCGCCGCCGCCGAGGATGGCTCGCTCACCAAAATCACCGTAGGCATTCTGCCAATCGCACCGTCGGTTGCAGTGCAGCAGGGTATCGACGCCGGGACCTTTGAAAAGCATGGCCTGGATGTAGAACTGAGCACTTCCAACGCCGGTGCCGCGATGCTCCCAGCGGTATCCACCGGAGAATTGGCCATTGCCGTGGGCAATCCGCTATCGGTGATGACCGCTGCGGACAAAGGCCTGGACATGAAGATCGTCACCGGCTATTCCGCTTCCAAGGCTGATGGGGAGGATGTCAATGGAGTAGTTGTGCGCAAGGACTCGGGCATCGGCGGCTGGGAAGATCTGGCTGGAAAAACCACATCGGTCAACGCGTTGCGTACCCAGGGCGACCTGACGATTATGGAATCCGCAGAAATGGCTGGAGCCAATCCGAAAGACCTGAAGTTCAGCGAAATGCCTTTCCCGGACATGGAGGCGCAGCTGGATCGCGGCAACGTTGACGCCGTCTGGCTTCCAGAGCCGTTCCTCTCGCGTGCTTTGGGCGATAAGGACAACGAACTGCTTGGCTATCCAAACCAAGAAGCAATTCCGGGGCTGCCAACCATGGTGACGTTCACCAGCGGCCAGTTCGCTGAAGAGAATCCGGAAGTCATTTCCAAGTGGAAGGCAGCTATGGCGGAAGTACTGCCGGCCTCCGATAGTGATCCGGATGCCGCCAGGGCCATGTTGCCAGACTTCATCAATATGGATGCCAAGGTAGCCGAAGGCTTGCTCATGGAAACCTGGGAAGCGGAAACCCCAATTGAGGAACTGGCAAAGCTCGGAGATCTGGCCGCCAAGTTCGAATTCCTGGAGAAGGCCCCAGACATGAACAACCTCATCGCCAAGTAATTCCACAACTTCACGCTATTGCTGCTGCGGTTCCAGATTCCGGACGCCGCAGCAGCAATGACACTCAATTGGGGGTAGTTGCCATGAAACACTCGCTCAAGCTCGCACTCGCTTCGCTATCAGTCCTCGCGCTTGCTGCCTGCAGCTCCGGTTCGCCTAGCGGCGGCTCGGCCGGGGAAGATGCTGCAGGATCAGATGGCTCGCTGGAAAAAATCACCGTCGGGGTAATCCCCATCGTCGATACCGCACCAATCTGGCTGGGAGAATCCAAGGGCTTCTTCGCCGAAGAAGGCCTGGACTTGGAAATCGAAACCGCAACTGGCGGTTCGGCTATCGTCCCGGGCATCCAATCCGGGAGCTATGACTTCGCCTTCTCCAATCTGATCTCGGTAATGGTCGCCAACGACAAGGGACTGGACATGAAGTTCGTCGCCAATGGCATCTCCACCACAGGTGATGTGAAATCCGACGTCGGGTCCGTGCTGGTCAAAAATGATTCCAAGATTTCTTCGCCCAAGGACTTGGCCGGCAAGAAGGTCTCGGTCAATAACCTGTCGAACATCGGCGATACCACCATCAAGTCAATTGTCGAAGAAGACGGGGGAGACCCGGCAAGCATCGAGTTCGTCGAGGTTCCTTTCCCCGATGCTCCTGCTGCACTGGAAAACGGCATCGTCGATGCCGCCTGGATCCTGGAGCCGTTCCAGAGTTCGGCCTTGGACGCCGGAGCGAAAATGCTCTCTGCGAACTTCGCCGAATTCGATCCGGAGCTGGATGTTGCCGGCTACTTCACTTCTGCGCAGTACGCCCAGGAAAATCCCGAGGTGACCGAGAAGTTCACCAAGGCGATGGACAAGTCGCTTCAGTATGCGCAGGAGAACCCTGACGAGGTCCGCGAAGTTGTCGGAACCTACACCAAGATCAGCGAGGAGGTCCGCGCCGATATGGTGCTGCCGCGCTTCCGCCCTGACTTCAACCGCGAGGCCGTGCAAGAACTCGGCGATGCGGCACTGAGCTATGGCACCCTGTCCAAGCCAGTCGACCTGGAGAAGCTCCTGCCATGAGTGCCATCACTAGCACAGCGCCGGCTGAGGCGCGCCAAGCCAAGCGCAGGAAATCGGGCTCGAAATTCCCCAATGGCTTTTGGGGATTGATTGGCATCGTGACCTTCCTGGGGATCTGGGAACTGGTCCCGGCTCTTGGAATTGTCGAGGCGGCTTACCTGCCGCCCGCCTCCGAAGTGCTGATGACGCTGTTCGCTGATCTTGCCTTGACCGCCTTCTGGGTCGCGGTGGGGGAAACCATGCTGGCATGGTTCATCGGCCTGGCCGCAGCGGTGCTGCTGGCGCTGGTACTGGGCTTGGTAATCGGCATGTCGAGCTTCCTGCGTCGTGCGACCAACTCCACCATCGAGTTCCTGCGTCCAATTCCGTCGGTGGCATTGATCCCGCTCGCGGTGCTTTTGTTCGGCACGAAAATCGAATCCTCGCTGATGCTGATCATCTATGCCTGCTTCTGGCAGGTGCTGATCCAGGTGCTCTATGGAGTTGCAGACGTGGATAATGTGGCGATGCAGACCGCGAGATCCTATGGATTCTCCCGGATCCAGCGCATCCGCGACGTCATCTTCCCGACCATGCTCCCTTACCTGATGACTGGCATCCGGCTGGGCGCTGCCGTGGCACTGATCCTGGCGATTACTGCGGAACTGATCATCGGCGCACCGGGTCTGGGCAAGGAAATCCAGCTGGCGCAGTCAGGCGGCGCAATCGCCGGAATGTACGCGCTGATTGTTGCCACCGGCCTGCTGGGCGTGGCAATCAACCTGTGCATGCGCATCATCGAAAAGCGCGTGCTTTCCTGGCACGCCTCAGTCCGGGGAGAGAACGCCGCATGAAACTCCTGAAGTCGATTTCCTTCATTCTGGCATTGCCGGTTCTGCTCATCCTCTGGTGGGTCGCGGCAACCCTTGGTGGAGCGAGCTTCTTCGTTCCTACCCCGGCAGACTTGGGCAAGACCTTCATCGAGACCTGGGTTGGCGAACGCATGTTCACCGACGTCCTGCCAAGCGTCCAGCGCCTGGTTCTCGGCGTGCTCGGGGCCATTGTGCTCGGTGTGCTGCTCGGGTTGCTCGTCGGCATGAACCGCACCGCCCGGGCGATTACCGAACCGGTGTTCGAGTTCTTCCGTGCTTTGCCGCCGCCGGTGCTGATTCCGGTGCTGATGCTCTTGGTTGGCATTAACGACGGCATGAAGATCGCGGTGATCATCTCCGGCGCGATTTGGCCGGTGCTGCTGAACACCATTGAGGGCGTTCGCGCCATCGATCCGGTGCAGAACGAAACCAGCCGCTCCTATGGCATCAGCGGTTTAGCCCGGATTCGCTACCAGGTGCTGCCAAGCGCCACCCCGACCATCATGGCTGGCATCCGCCAGTGCTTGTCGATCGGGCTGATCCTTATGGTCATCTCCGAGATGTTCGCATCCTCCTCCGGGCTGGGCTTCGCGATCGTCCAGTTCCAGCGTTCCTTCGCCGTACCGGAAATGTGGTCCGGCATCGTGGTGCTGGGCCTGATCGGGGTCATCATGTCATTTATATTCCAGTGGATCGAACGCCGCGTCCTGCGCTGGTACAACGGTCTGAAAGAGGTTGAAAATGCTGTCTAGCCAGAATGGAACCGCCGGCGGGCGCACCCTGCCAGAAGGCGAAGCGCTGCTCTCGGTCCGGGGGCTGAAGAAGGTCTACCACACCGACGGCGGCGATATCGAAGCGGTCCGGGACCTCACCTTTGACCTGGGGCATGGCGAGCTGGTGTGCCTGGTCGGTCCTTCCGGTTCGGGCAAGACCACATTGCTCAAGTGCATTGCCGGCTTGCTGGGCGCCACCAGCGGCGAGGTGCTGCTGGACGGGCAGAAAGTCACCGGACCGCCGAAGAAAATGGCCGTGGTCTTCCAAGAATACGGCCGGTCGCTGTTCCCGTGGCTGCGCGTGGCGGACAATGTCGAACTGCCGCTGAAGAACGCCGGCGTCCCGAAGGCCGAACGCAAGAAATTGGTGGACGATGCGCTGGAAGCCGTGGGGCTGAGCCATGTGCCCAAGTCCTACCCGTGGCAGCTCTCCGGCGGCATGCAGCAGCGCGTGGCGATCGCCCGCGCGGTGGCCTACCAGCCAGAGGTATTGCTGATGGATGAGCCATTCGCGGCCGTTGATGCGCAGACCCGCGCAGACCTCGAGGACCTGATCCGCAATGTCTGGAAGAAGCTGGGGGTCACCGTGCTGTTCGTAACCCACGACATCGACGAGTCGATCTACCTGGGCCAGCGCGTGATCATCTTGTCTTCTTCGCCAACCGTGGTGCAGGAGGATATCCTGATCGATCTGCCGGCGGAGCGCGACCAGCTGGAAACCCGGTCGTTGCCGCGATTCACCGAGCTTCGCCACCATGTCTACGCGGAAATCCAGAAGGCCAAGCAAGGGCATCGCCCCGAAGAGGCCAAGACGAAGTTCTTGACGAATCCCAAGTAGCGCTCTGAGCCGCCGATCCGTGCCGGGTCGGCGGCTTTATTGCGCCGGCCGGCAGCCTAGGGGTTCAGCAGGTCGATGAGTTCCAGCCCGCGCGTAGCCCACTGGATTTCAGCTTCTGCCCGGGCGATCAGGCCTTCATAGGTGAATCGTTTGTAGGCAACAGTGGCTTCCCACTCCTCGCGCGGCGTGTTCTTCAAGCGCTTGGTGAGCATGGAGTTGCTGCCTTGCTCCAATTCCGCGATGCGTTCTTGCCATTGGTTGAGCAATGACCGGTGATGAGCGATATGCCCGCGCATCTGCTCGCGCGCGGCCTCGGGTTCCGCCCATTCCAGGTAGGCAGCCTTGAGATGCGCGGGATCGCGGGTGCGTGCGTACTCCAGGGGCGTGTTCATCCAATCCTTGAATTGGGTGACGCCATCCCGGGTGATGGTGTATTGCCGTTTCTTTCCGCGTGGACCCCAAGGCACATCCTGCCCTGCAATGAGACCTTCGGATTCCATGCGTTTCAGCTCGGGGTAGATCTGCGAATCCGGGGCGTGCCAGACGTGCCCGACCGACGATTCGAAGACTTTGTACAGGTCATAGCCGGTCATTGGTTCAACCGTCAGCAGTGAAAGCAGCGCGTTGCGAAGACTCAAAACCGCCCCTTTCCAGAAATGTGTTGCGTATCACTATCTATATAGCTAGTCTAATGGCATGCGAACTATCTATGTGCATAGATAGTTTCTCATATTCCGCCTTTGGGCAAACCACATATTGGATCCGCCATCGCCGAGCACTGCCGGGTCCGCAATCGAGAGGACCGTCATGACCGAGGTTGCCGCCAAGAGCACCACCACCGCCAAGATCATGGACCATCCGCTGAATGCCTGGTACGTAGCCGCCTGGGATCACGAGGTCACCCGCAAGCCGATGTCGCGCACCATTGCCAAGCGCCCGGTTGCCCTGTATCGCACCGAAGATGGCAAGGCCGTTGCACTGGCTGACTCCTGCTGGCACCGCTTGGCTCCGCTATCCATGGGCAAGACCGTGGGAAAGGACGGGTTGCAGTGCCCATACCACGGCATCGTCTACAACTCCGCTGGCCGGTGCGTCTCGATGCCGGCCCAGGAAACCATCAATCCTTCGGCTACTGTTCCTTCCTTCCCTATTGTTGAGCGCTACCGCTATGTCTGGATCTGGATGGGCGACCCCACCTTGGCCGACCCGGAGCTGGTCCCGGACATGCACCAGATGTCTTCCGAACAATGGGCAGGCGACGGCATGACCATTGCCGCCGATTGCAACTACCAGCTGATCCTGGACAACCTGATGGACCTGACCCATGAGGAATTCGTGCATTCCTCCTCGATCGGCCAAGATGAGCTGAGCGACTCGGAATTCATCACCACTCATGAAGGCAACAAGGTCACCGTCACACGCTGGATGCACAATATCGACGCACCGCCATTCTGGCTGAAGAACATGCGCGACAAGTTCCCGGGTTTCGAAGGCAAGGTGGACCGCTGGCAGATCATCCACTTCGAAGCGCCGGCAACGATTACCATTGACGTCGGCGTAGCCAAGGCTGGAACCGGCGCGCCTGAAGGCGACCGCAGCCAAGGAGTCAATGGATTCGTCATGAACACGATCACCCCGGAAACTGATCGTTCCTCGCATTACTTCTGGGCGTTCATGCGCAACTACTGCCTGGACAGCCAGCTGATCACCACCCAGTTGCGTGATGGGGTGCATGGGGTCTTCGGCGAAGACGAGGCGATGCTCAAGGCCCAGCAGAAAGCCATTGATGCCAACCCGGACTACGAGTTCTACAACCTGAACATCGATGCCGGCGGCATGTGGGTTCGCCGCATTCTTGACGGCATGCTCGCCGCCGAAGCCAACCAGTCCGTCCGCGCCTAGCCGGCTCCCGCGCTCAAACTGAAAGGTTGGTGCCAACGCAATGGCAGCGACAAATATTGAAGTCTGGCAGGAAGCAGAAGTCACCGGCATCGCAGACGTGGCCGATGGGATCAAGCGCATCGAGCTTGCCCCGCAGCTGCCAAAGCGAGCCGAGCCTGGCTCGCACATAGATTTGAAGGTGCAAATCAACGCAGAGGATGCCAAGCGCTCCTACTCTGTGGTCGAGTCGAGCGCTGACGGAACAACACTGGTGATCAGCGTGCTCAAGGCTCCGCTCTCCCGTGGAGGATCGACCTATATGCACGAGCTGGCAGTGGGAGACCGTTTGCAGATCACCCAGCCATTGCAGAACTTCCCGCTGCGCGTGGGTGCCAAGCACTACATCCTCTTGGCTGGCGGTGTCGGCATTACCGCCATGGCGAATATGGCTTCAGTGCTCAAGCGTTTGAATGCCGACTACACACTGGTGTTTGCCGGCCGCAAGCGTTCGGCCATGGCCTACTTGGCACAGCTGGAGGCGGAACACGGTTCTCGGCTGGAAGTGCACGTGGACGATGAAGGCACGTCCCTGTCGGTCAACGAGCTGCTGGAACGTGCCGGCGAGGAAACCGAACTGTACATGTGCGGGCCGATCCGGCTGATGGATGCAGTTCGACGTAGCTGGGCAGAACTCGAGCTGGATCCATCGGCGCTGCGCTATGAAACCTTTGGCAACTCGGGCTGGTACGACCCGGAGGAATTCATTGTCCGGGTTCCCAAGCTGAACCTGGAAGTGACCGTTCCCCAAGGGCGCTCCATGCTCGAAGCCTTGGAGGACGCCGGTGCGGACATGATGTCCGACTGCCGCAAGGGCGAATGCGGTTTGTGCGAGGTGCGCATTACCGAAATCACCGGACGGATTGACCACCGCGACGTGTTCTACTCCGAACGGCAGAAACGCCAGTCGAGCAAGATGAACTGCTGCGTTTCGCGAGCCATTACCTCGCAGACCGGTGCCAAGGCCGATGCCGCCCGCACCGGCGGACCCGCCGTGGTCACCATCGAACCGAACTAGCAAATTTCCCATCTTGGCACCCTCGCCGGCGGACCGAAACGGTTTCGCGGGCGGCTTGGTGCACCCTAAAACTGGAGATAGTTCCCCATGGACATCAAACAGAGAATTGAAAATTCACCGATGTCGGCCTTTCAATGGCTCGTCGTCGCAGTCTGCACCTTCTTGAACGCCCTCGACGGTTTTGATGTGTTGGCCATGGCCTTTACCTCAAATCAGGTTTCCGAAGAATTCTCGTTGAACGGCGCCCAGCTGGGCGTACTGCTCAGCTCAGGCCTCTTTGGCATGGCTGCCGGCTCATTGTTGCTGGCTCCATTCGCCGACCTGTTCGGACGCCGTCCGATGCTCTTGGGAACCACCGCGCTGGCATCGCTGGGCATGTTCCTCTCAGCCACCGCGGATTCCATGGCGAGCCTTGCCATCTGGCGTATCGTCACCGGCCTGGGAGTCGGCGGCATTCTGGCGTGCACCAACGTGATCACCAGCGAATACTCCAATGGACGCTGGCGGGGCATGGCGGTCAGCATCTACACCGCCGGCTACGGAGTCGGCGCCACCTTGGGCGGCATGGCGGCGGTCTCGCTGCAGGCCCATTACGGTTGGCGCTCGGTCTTCATTTTCGGAGGAGTGCTGACGATGGTCGCCTTCCTGGCTTTGCTGGCCGTCGTCCCCGAATCCGTTGACTTCCTGCTGACCCGGCGTACTGCGCGAACCGCCGAGAAGCTGAGCAAGCTGGCACGCAAAATGCACCTGGGTGCCGAGAACGTGGCCCTGCCAGAACAGGGCAGCTCCGCATCTGGCCGAAGCCGCCACGCAGTCCTTGCGCTCTTCTCGCCGGACACACGCCGGGTGACCGCGGTGATCTGGGTGGCCTTCTTCGCGGTGATGTTCGGCTTCTACTTCGTGAACAGCTGGACCCCGAAGCTGCTGGTAACCGCGGGCATGACCGAAAGCCAAGGTGTGGTCGGCGGCCTGATGCTGACCCTCGGTGGCACCTTCGGTTCCCTGCTCTTCGGCGCTTTGACCACCAAGTGGGCCGTTCGCAAGGTGCTCATTGCGTTCACTGTACTTTCCTCAGTGCTCATGGTGGTGTTCATCTCGGCGGCAGGCATCCTTGCACTGGCCTTCGTCCTGGGTGTTCTGGTTGGCATGCTCATTAACGGTTGCGTAGCCGGCCTCTACACGTTGACGCCGTCCTCCTATGCACCGCAGTCACGTGGAACCGGCGTTGGCTGGGCTATTGGCATCGGCCGTTTCGGCGCGATCCTGGCTCCACTGGCTGCCGGCAGCCTGCTTGACGCCTCGTGGACCGCCGCCCAGTTGTACCTGGGCGTAGGCATTGTGGTGCTGTGCGCGGCAGTTGCGTTAATGATGCTGCGCGGCGGCGCGTCGCCTCACGCCCCGGAGAAGGAAACTTCGGATTCGGCAAGCACGAATTCCGCCAGCTAGGACATTTCTCAGCGGAGGGGCGGCGCCAACGGGCTTCGCCCCTTCAGCGTTTTAATGGCGCGTTTAGTCGGGGAGCGGTCAGTCTTTGATTCGCAGTGGCCACCTCGGATCTGGGCGGGTACTGGCCAAGGAATGGCGCTGCAGGCAGTGACTTGGGAGGTCCTGGTTCCAGAAGGCAAACGAATTAGAAGGACCACGATGGACCCCATCCAATCATGGCCGGCACGTGGATGGTGTGCGGCGTCCGGGTTCAAGCGAAATTCTCGGTCGCACGTGGACAACACTGGCGGGCTTGCCATCGGGACGAAGCCGGCTTGGCGCTTCATCATGAACAGATCCGCTCTTGGACTCTGGGGACGAGCCGCGCCTCAGGAAGAGCTCGGGGATGAAACCTGCCTGTTTGGGCAAGGCAGTGTCCGGTTGCTTGGCGGCAAGAGCGGCCGGCCAGGTCTGCCTGGCGGTGATGATGCACGAAATGCGCCTGGGCTGAGTGCTTTTCGGATAGTGCACCCGCGGATGAGTCGGGAACTGAAGTAGTCCGTGCCGTTGGATGGTGGAAACCAGAATGGCCCTGGCTACGACATTTTCATCCCGGAAGATCTCAACACGTTACTTGATCTGGAGCTACCTCGTTATCTCGCTCGAAACCGACATCGGAGAGCAACCAACCACTTGTTTTCCGCCCGTTGTCGGAAGAAACGCAGACCAATTCATTGGTGGCATCAACTCCACAAGGAGTTCGGAGAAGCGCGATGGTCTCGGAAGCTATTGACTGCTTGCATTGCCAGTGGATGTAGCGCGTGTATCGAACAGCGGGATCCTGATTGCGCCTAGCGGTTGTCGCCCAAATGCATTGCACGGGAAATGCCCCGGGCTGCGGTGCGTAGCGCCAGAGCTGCGGACTGCAGTGTTCCAGAGTCGCGGGGAACAACCACCGAGATAACCGCAACCTGATAGCCCGCCTCGTCGAGGATCGGGGCGGCGGCACCGGTGGTTTCCGGGTCGATGAATCCGTCGAACGAGGCGAATCCGTTGCGTCGGATTTCCGCCATTTCTGCGCGGAGTTCAGGATGGGTGGCGGTCATCAGTTCGTGGTGGCGTTCCAGGAACCCGTGAATGGTTTCCGGCCGTGAAAAGGCCAAAAGTGCCATGCCCATCGAGGTTCGGTGCACAGGCATGCGTCCGGCGACATTCGCCTGATTGACAACGGAGCCCGGCCGCGAGAGACGCTCGATGATCAGCACCTCGTCCTGGTGCAGTACCGAGAGCTGGGTATTTTGCCCCAGCAGCTGGTTGATGTCCTCCATGAACGGCAATGCCGCGGTGCGAAGGTCCTGGGTGGCAGCGCTTCGATTGGCTAATTCCCAAAGGCGCAAACCCAGCCGCACCTGGCCAGACCCGTCTCGCGCCAGCAAGTCATGGGATACCAATTCATCGAGCAACCTGTACATGGTTGCTTTGGGGATGTCGGCACGCCGGGCCAGGCTGCTGACGCTGAGCGACTGATTGTTGAGATCAAAAGAATTCAGGATCCGAACCAAGCGGTCCAGCATAGAGTCCCCACTGGGCGAATTGGCCATGGAACTATTTTAGGGCAGTGGCTGCTTCGCTTCTCCTGCATCCAGGTGAGCGGCTCTGCGCTTTAGTGCAAGCAGGGTTCGCTATCGCGTCGAATTTCCCTTGTTCATCCAGAGTTAACATGGAATTTTTCCAGCGATTCACATTGAAAAGCGTAGCCAAAACATTATTTGAATAGTGGTCGTATTATCGAAATGCTTGATGTAATGTCGTTTTCGAACGCGGAAAAAACTCCAAGAAGGCGGCGGCAATGGTTCGGAATCATCAAGTAAAGCTTGCAGCTTTGATAGGTGCATTGACGCTGGCAGCCAGCGGTTGCGTCAGTGCATCCCAGGGAGGGGCCGGTGATCCTTCTGCTGGCACCGTGTCGCCCACGCCGAGCTCCCCGGAGCAAAATGCCGAAGTTCCGCAGCGCCCGGCGGTCCTCAGCGAGAAAACCGAGGAAGGGCTGCAAGGTGCCATGGAGTACTGGGTACAGCTGCTGAATTATGCGGTGGCGAGCGGTGACACCGCCGCACTCAAGGGCTTCTCGGCAGCGGACTGCACCTTGTGCCAGGAGCTAATCGCCCAGACCGACCAGGCCTATGCCAATGGCGGAAGCATTGACGAAGGCGAATTCAGGGTTATTGAAACCATGAGCACCCTGGACAAGTATCAAGCATCGCCGGGCGAGCCCAAGGTTGTGTTTGCCAGCTTTGGAATAGAGCGAGCCGCTGGCCAAGTCCTCGGTGCAGATGGAAAGGCGACCAGCGAAATTGAGCCGGTTTCCTGCATGGATTTTGAAGAAAATTGGGATGAGATCGCTTATGACGAGGATGGAAACTTCATTGGATCCATTTGCTCGCTAGCTGTGCAGGATCCAGAGTTCGACGAGTCTTCCGGATGGCAGCCGCTAAATGTCGCGATTAACGCGCAATAGCAATATGTGACTTGGAAAGTGCCCTGGCTGCTTCGGCAGCCGGGGCCTTTTGTGTGCAGGGAACCGGGCGGACCGCAACAGAAATCTATTGAAGGTACGGATATCAACTGCTAAAGTTCATTGTACGAACACAAGTTCACGATGTGAACATACCGCCGCGATGGAGCAGTGACACGATGCAGCAGGCCTACCTATACGACGCAATCCGCACACCCTTCGGCAAGATCGGCGGCGCACTGTCCAGCCACCGCCCCGACGACCTGGCCGCCCACGTCGTGCGCGAGCTGGTAGCCCGCGCACCGCAGCTGGATACCGCAGACATCGACGAGTCGATCTTCGGCAACGCCAACGGCGCCGGCGAGGAAAACCGCAACGTGGCCCGCATGGCCACCCTGCTCGCCGGGCTGCCCACCTCGCTGCCGGGCACCACGATGAACCGCCTGTGCGGCTCCTCGCTGGATGCCTCGATCGCGGCCTCCCGCCAGATCGCCACCGGCGACGCGGACCTGGTCCTGGTTGGCGGCGTCGAATCGATGAGCCGCGCCCCCTGGGTGCTTCCCAAGACCGAGCGCCCCTTCCCGATGAGCAACCTGGAACTGGCCAACACCACCCTGGGCTGGCGCCTGGTCAACCCGGCCATGCCGGGGGAATGGACGGTATCGCTGGGCGAGGCCACCGAGCAGCTGCGCGAGAAGCACGGCATCTCCCGCGAAGACCAGGATGAATTCTCCGCGGCATCGCACCAGCAGGCCGCGGCCGCCTGGGAGGCTGGCAAGTACGAGAACCTGGTGGTCCCGGTTCCGCCGGCGAACAAGCGCGGCACCGAAGTCACCCGCGATGAGACCATCCGTGCTGATTCCACCGCAGAAACTCTCGCCAAGCTGCGCACCGTGTTCCGCACCGGGGAGAATGCCACGGTGACCGCTGGCAACGCCTCGCCGATGAGCGACGGCGCCTCGGCGGCCTTCATCGGTTCCGAGCGCGGCGGCGAATTGCTGGGCGCCGATCCGATCGCCCGCATCGTCTCCAACGGCGCTGCCGCGCTGGATCCGCAGTTCTTCGGCTTCGCCCCGGTGGAAGCCGCCAACAAGGCTCTGGCCAAGGCCGGCCTGAAGTGGTCGGATATCGCCGCGGTCGAGCTGAACGAGGCATTCGCGGCCCAGTCCCTGGCCTGCATCCGGGCCTGGGATATCGACCCGGCTATCGTCAATGCCTGGGGCGGGGCCATCTCCATCGGCCACCCGCTGGGAGCCTCGGGCCTGCGCATCCTGGGCACTGTCGCCCGCCGCCTGGCAGAATCCGGCGAGCGCTACGGGCTCGCCGCGATCTGCATCGGCGTCGGCCAGGGCCTGGCTGTCGTCGTCGAAAACGTGAACGCAACCAAGTAGCTTATAGAAAGGCAGCATCATGGCACCACGCATTGCCACCTCGGCCGCGGACGCCGTCGCCGAGATCACCGACGGCGCCACCGTCCTGATCGGCGGCTTCGGCAACGCCGGCCAGCCGATGGAACTGATCGACGCGCTCCTGGACTGCGGCGCGAAGGACCTGACGGTCGTGAACAACAACGCCGGGCAGGCCGACGCGGGCCTGGCCCTGCTGATCAAGGAACGCCGGGTGAAGAAGATCATCTGCTCCTTCCCTCGCCAGTCCGATTCCTGGCACTTCGATGAGGCCTACCGCGCCGGGGAAATCGAGCTGGAGCTGGTCCCGCAGGGCAACCTGGCCGAGCGCATCCGCGCCGCCGGCGCAGGCATCGGCGGGTTCTTCACCCCCACCGGCTACGGCACGCTGCTGGCCGAGGGCAAGGAGACCCGCGTGATCGATGGCAAGGGCTACGTCCTGGAAACCCCGATCTACGCCGACTTCGCGCTGATCAAGGCGCTGAAGGCCGACACGCTGGGCAACGTGGTCTACCGCAAGACCGCGCGGAACTTCGGCCCGATCATGGCCACCGCGGCCAAGTCGGCCATCGTGCAGGTGGACGAGGTTGTCCATGCCGGTTCCATCGATCCGGAAAACGTCATCACCCCGGGCATCTTCGTGGATACCGTGGTGGAACTGGGAGGGGAAAAGTAATGAGCGCAATGACCACCACCGAAGCAAAGCTCACCCGCGATGAAATGGCGCAGCTCGTTGCCGCGGACATCCCGGCCGGGGCATTCGTGAACCTGGGAATCGGCCAGCCGACCAACGTCTCGAACTACCTCACCAAGGAACAGGGCGTCACCCTGCACACCGAGAACGGCATGCTGGGCATGGGCCCGGTCGCCACCGGCGAGGACATCGATCCGGATCTGATCAATGCAGGCAAGATCCCGGTCACGCAGCTGCCCGGCGCCTCCTTCTTCCACCATGCGGATTCCTTCGCGATGATGCGCGGTGGGCACCTGGACGTGTGCGTGCTCGGTGCCTTCCAGATCTCCAAGGATGGCGACCTGGCCAACTGGCACACCGGTGCCGAAGGCGCCATCCCCGCCGTGGGCGGGGCCATGGACCTGGCCATTGGCGCCAAGGCGACCTGGGTGATGATGAGCTTGTTCACCAAGACCGGCGAATCCAAGCTCGTTCAGGCGCTGAGCTACCCGGTCACCGGCTTGGGCTGCGTCTCGCGGATCTACACCGAAGTAGCCGTCTTCGAGCTGCGCGATGCCAAGGTCTTCGTGCGTTCCACCCATGGCATCAGCTTCGAGGAGCTGGCCGCCAAGGTGCCCGTGGAACTGACCCAGGCCTAGAAGACACAGTAGATTAGTGGGGTGCGCATCCGAATCCCGGAAGCGCACCCCGCAATCATTTCCAGCGCGCGCAAGGAGCACGGTGAGCGAGCAGGCAGCAACAACCACATCGGTCCAGTCCCTGGCCCGGGGTTTGGCAGTGATCAGCAGCTTCGATGCCGATCACGCGTCGATGACCCTCTCCGAGGTCGCCGGACGGACCGCCCTGTCCCGGGCCACCGCCCGGCGGTTCCTGCTGACCCTGGTGGAGCTGGGCTATGTGCGCACCGACGGCAAGCATTTCGAGCTGACCTCCAAGGTCCTGCAGCTGGGCTATGCCTACCTGTCCAGCGCCACCTTGCCGCAGCTGATCGAGCCGGTGC
The DNA here is from genome assembly GCF_004365035.1 of Arthrobacter sp. JUb115. Taxonomy (NCBI): domain Bacteria; kingdom Bacillati; phylum Actinomycetota; class Actinomycetes; order Micrococcales; family Micrococcaceae; genus Arthrobacter; species Arthrobacter sp. JUb115. The sequence goes on from NZ_SOBS01000007.1 coordinate 180,590, forward strand.
TCGAGGAACTGTCGGCCGCCGTGCACGAATCGGCCTCCGCTTCCATCCTGGACGGATCGCAGATCGTCTATATCGCCCGGGTGCATACCCGTTCGATCATGCGCGTGGGCATTTCGGTGGGCACCCGCTTCCCGGCGGCCAACACTTCCATGGGCAGGGTGTTGCTGGCCTACCAGCCTGAAGAAATCAGCGAGGCGGTGATCGCCGCCGGCGTGCATTCGATGACCGGGCTGGGGATCGATGACCCGGATCAGCTACGCGTTGAACTTCAGCGGATCCGTACCCAGGGCTATGCGGTGGTGGACCAGGAATTGGAGATCGGCCTGCGCTCGGTGGCGGTGCCGGTATTCAGCGCCGATGGCACCGTGGTCGCCGCGATGAACGTGTCGATGAGCGTGCGCCCCGATACTACGCAGAGCGCCGAACAGGCAGCCGAGGTGGTCTTGCCGCAGCTGCTCGAAGCTGCCGCGCAGGTACGCGAAGCCCTCGCCGCCAGCCGCTAGTACCCGCCGGGGTCAGGCGGTGGCCGGATCCCATTCGATGCCAGCACACGTGGTGATCGCGGCGAGCCGCGCAGGCCAGCACCAGTTGCTAGGGCTCGCGCACGTCCCGGCGGATCGGGTGCCCTTCGGGTACCTGCACCAGCACGATCCTGGTGCCGTCGGGATCCTGGATCCATGCTTCCATCAGGCCCCAGTCCTCCTTGCGCGCCTCGCGCTGCACCGTCGCACCGCGGGCCGTCAACTGTTCCATCTCTGCCTGCATGTCGCGCACCTGCAGCCACAGCACCAGCGTGGACGGCTTCCCTGGCGGCCGGTGCCCGGAGACTTCCAGCAGGCCATTGCCCAGGAAGAACACCAAGCCCGGCTGCTGTGCCGGACCGAATTCCCGGGCAACGGCTAGTTGCAGCACATCTCGATAGAACTGCTGGGTTGCGGCCAGGTCAATTGGCCGCAGCAGCACCCTGCTGGAAAGTACGTCCATGCCCACCAATCTAGTAGCTGGCTGGCGCTCTGCCTAGGTGCGAGCCAGGCGCATCCCGGCATCGGCGCGGACGCCGGGATGCGCCGATTCCCGCTTACAGGTAGCAGGAAGGGCGGTAGCCCGGATCGGCCGGACCATCCGTGGACAGTGCGTTGAGCACCCAGCGGTGGACTACAGGATCAACGGCCATGCTGGCGTGTCCCGAGGCATCCAGCGGGCACTTGTCCTGGAGCAGCACGTTGGTCACGTGCTCGCTGTCTCCCTGCAGGAACTGGGACTTGTACGGCATGACGACCTCGTCGTACTTGGTGGAAATGACCGTGTAATCCGGGCCTGCGACGGTGTCGCCGATCGAATTCAGCTCGGTCATGAACTCGCTGCCCGCCACCTGGTCGGCGCAGGCGTCGCAGATCCAGCCAGCGTAGCTGCCGGCAATCCTGACTCCGGTAGAGCTCGGCACCAGAATGCCCTGGGTGCCGTGGCTCGATGGGGCGATGGCCACCAATTCGTTGACATGTTTTGCTCCGCCCATGTGCCCCATGTACCAGCGGGGCATCATTCCGCCCTGGCTGTGCCCGACGATGTCCACCTTCTTGGCGCCGGTGGCCTGGCGGACGCGGTCAATGAAGTCGCGCAGTTCGGCTGCCGAGTCCGGGACATGCGCCGCACCCGAGATGCCGTTTTCCAAGCCGTAGTTCAGTGCGAAAACGCAATAGCCGTTGCGCTTGAGCTTGGCGGACAGTGAGATCCAGTTGACGTCCATGGTGGCAAAGGTGCCGTGGACGAGGACTACGGGATAGGGATGTTCGGTATCGGGTGCGCAATCCCAATTATTAGCCCCGGATGGGCTGATGTTCAGGGACGAAACTGTTTCGGCTTGTGCGGTGCTTGCCGCGCTCGGCGCGATGGCCGGGGCGGTGAGTGTTGCAGCGGCCAGGCACAGCGCGCCCAGAACGGAAAGTATGCGTCGTTGCATGGTGGTCCTTCGAGTAAAAGATGGGAGACACTTGCTACTGGCCGGTAGTAACACGAAATGATCACAGTAATTTTGGTTTCTGTCTAGGGTTTTCTGGTGACAAGGTTTTGCGTGAAGTAGGATGCGTTCCCTCCAGATTGCGCGAATTTTCCATGGAATGCCCGCAAGCCTTCGCACTAGCTTGAAGCCTGTTTTAGGCCGGAGTTATCCGAGGTGACTAGCTGGTTTTTGAGGCTCGCATGTGGTGGCCGGCAGGAGGGCAAGCGGGACTCGGGTGCGCTTCGCTTCATATTTCCTGGGCGGGTGGCGCCGGGGGTACTGTGACGGATCGCGGTAATGGAATTTACTTGTATCTTCAATCAATTACGGTATGCTTGGCTTATTGAACCTTGTTGGGAACGCCGCCGGAAGGCTGTGATTCCACCATCGGGAACCGCCCGCAAACAACTTATGAGGAGTTGGCCTGCTATGAGCAACCTGTTGAGCGATGTGTGTTCCGCCAATTGGAGCAGCACCCCGGAATCCGGTGCCGTGCTGGTCTTCCTGCATGGCTTCGGCTCCAATGAACACGACCTGGGCTCGCTCGCCGAACCGCTGGGATTGGATCTGCCTTGGGCTTCGCTGCGCGCTCCGCTGGAATTGGGCCACGGCGGGGCCGCCTGGTTCCAGATCACCACTCCGGGCGTCCCCGACGCGGCGCCGGTGCAAGCGGCCACCGCGTCGATCTGGGCCTGGATCGATGCAAATGTAGACACCGCCACCAAGATCATTCCAGTCGGTTTCTCCCAGGGCGGGCTGATGGCCAGCCAGCTGCTGCGCACCCGGCCCGAGCGGGTGCTGGCCACCACGATCCTGGGCGGATTCGTCTTAGGCGGCACCCAGTCAGCCGATGAAATCATCGCCGCGCAGCGTCCAGCAGTGTTCTGGGGCCGTGGCACCGAAGACCGGGTCATTGCCCCGGTCGCCATTGAACGCACCACCAAGTTCCTGCCCGAGCATTCGACCCTGACCGCCCGCACCTACCCGGGGTTGGCCCACGGGATCAACATGGATGAACTGAACGACGTCCGCAGCCATATCACCGCGCAACTTGACCTGATACCGCTGGGCAAGTCCTGAAGCGCGGCTGGCGGGCAGCAGTGCCCGCCGGCCGGGATAACCTTGTGTCATGGACAATGTCGAGCAGTCACTGAGCAGAATCCGCGCGGCGATCGAGAAGCTGCATCTCGCAGCGGCCCAGGACCATGACGCGCAACGCGCCCATGCGGCACGCTGGCTCGAAGGCCTTTTCGAGAATATTGAAAGCCGAGAGCAGCTCCGAGAGGCTGCCCGGAAGGCCTTGGAACTCTACCGCGGTGGCATGGGGTCCTTCCAGGATGTGGGAACCGCGGTCATGGATGACGCGGTGAGCGGACTGCGCCGAGCCTTGGGCTCCGCGCGCTCCTGGCTCTTGCGCAGCTAGGAGCGGCATCTGGCAGGGAGCAATCCCCGCGGCGCGTGCCGCTACGCGGCGACGGTTTCCTCGACGTCCCGGATCCTGGCATTTTCATCGGCCACGCGGGTTTTGCGCACGCTCCACGCGTGGGTCAGGATGACCAGCAGGATGCCGGGGATCAGCCAGAGGATTAGCCGCAGGAGATCCATGCCGATGGACTGCCCGGGGAAGTAGACGAGGGTCTGCACTGCGTGCAGCCACCCGGCGCCATTCCAGAAGGTATTGAGTGCACCGTAGAATCCCGGCTGCATTTGCGGCTGGAAGATCCCGCCGGAACTGGTGAAATTCAGTGCGACGAAGCACAAGGTCAGCGTCGGGGTGGTCCAGTGGCGCAGCAGTGGATGCAGGCCCAGGCCCAGCAGGGTGATGCCGGCGGCGTAAACCCAGGAAATCAGCCAGATGCCCGCGTAATGATCCTCGATGATCCGGTAGACCGGGCCCGCGATCAGCACCGCGATTGTGGCAACCACCGCTGCGGCAACCGCCGCCATGGCGAAGCGCACGGGCAGCTTGACCTTGCCCATGAACCCGGCCAGCGGCACGGCGCTGGCGTAGCCGCCAATGCTCAAGGCGACCAGCAGGAAGAACAGCCCCTGCCCGGTGGTGTCCTGCTCGCCGGTGGGCACGACATCTTCGATGCGCAATGGCTGGCCTTGTTCGTAGGCCACGTCCAAGAAGACTTTCTGGGCGATATTCGCCGAGGTTTCCGACGCGGCGCTAGAGCTGTAGAGCGTTGCCGTGCCGCCGCTGGTTTCGTAGGCGGCCACGAGCTCGCGCTGCTCTACCAGTTTCCGGGCCTGGTCCGCATCGGCGACGGTGCGCACATTCAATGCACCGTCGGACCCATCCTGCAGGGTCTGGGCGAAAACCTTGGATTGCGCGGAATCGCCCACCACCGCCACCTGCACGTTGTGCGGACTGGGCGCGTGGAAGGCCCCCAGATAGAACAAGCCCATGATGGCGCACAGGAAGAACGGGATCAGCATGGTCAACACGAGCTTTCCCCAGCCCAGTGGTGCCGGCTTGGCTGCGGGGGACTTCTTCTTGGCCGGATTATCGGCATGCTTGGAAGCGGGGGATTGGCGCGGGGCGTTGTCGGTGAGAGTCATCAGCATTAAAGAATACGCTTAATGTTGCATGATGCAACATTGAGTGCCCGGCAAAGCCCTGCGTACTAGACTCGGAACATGGGCAAGGAACAGCGGGAAGCCGATATCCAATCGATCTTCCATCACATGCAAATGATTACCCGACGTGCCAATACGCGCTCACGCCAGCTGGCCGAGCCGCTGACACTCGTGGAACATTCCCTGCTGCGCTTCATTGCCGATACTCCCGGAACCCGGGCCACCGACATTGCCGAGGCGTTCTCGCTGAACCGCTCGACAGTCTCCCGGCAGGTAGGCACGCTGCTGGACTTGGGATATATCGCCTATGACGATGCGGAATCCGGGCGCGGTCGCGTAGTGGAACTGACCGGCGTGGGCCGCGAGCGGCTTCAGGCTTCCGCCGCCGTGCACCGCGCTGCGGTAACCGATCGTCTAGAGGGCTGGAGCGAAGAGCAGATCTCGGCCTTTGCCGAAGCCTTGGAACGCTATAACGTTGCCGACTCGCAGTAGGTCCAGGGAAATCTGCAACTTGCCCTAGGCGATCCTGGCGAAACGCGGGCCGTTGTAGCCATCGCGTTCAACGTGTTCCGCAAACATCTCCAGCGGCCGAGCCCAGAAGCTGTAGTCGTCGTAGAGCTTGCGGTAGAAGACCAGCGGCTCTTCGGTTTCGCTGTGCTTCCCCACGGCCAGCACCTCGTAGCGCTGGCCCTTGAAGTGCTGGTAGATTCCGGGTTCGATGCTCAACCTGGTGGCCTTTCTGATCAATGATGGTGCTAGAGAACTTACCGCGGGCCGTGCCCGGTGCCGCCGCTGCGCTGGACCAGCAGGTGCTCCAGGATCGGATCCAGGACGGCCAGCCCGTCTTTCACTCCGCCGGTGGACCCGGGCAACGTGATGACGAAGCTGTTACCGGAGAATCCTGCAACCCCGCGGGTAATGATGGACAGTGCGGTGGTCGCTTCTCCGCGCCGGCGGATGGCCTCGATGATTCCGGGCAGCTGGACATCCAGCAGCGGGGCAACCATTTCGGGGGACTGGTCATCGGGTGAGACCCCGGTCCCGCCGGTCACGATCACGACCTGCGCGTCATTGGCCAGCAGGTCGTCCACGGCAAAACGCACCGGCTGTCCGTCGGCCACCACCGTCGGCTCGCCGGTCTCGAAGCCGCGCTCGGACAGCCACCGGGTGATCAGCGGGCCGGTCTTGTCTTCGGCGGAGCCTGCTGCGGCGGTGGTCGAAGCGACCACCACGGCCGCCGTGCGGCTAGTCTCCACGAACCCAGTCACCGCTCTTGCCGCCGGACTTCGCCAAAACCTTCACCGAGCGGACCTCGGAGTGCTTGTCCACGGCCTTGACCATGTCGTAGAGGGTCAGGGCCGCAACGCTGGCCGCGGTCAATGCTTCCATCTCCACCCCGGTGACGCCCTTGGTGGTGACCTGGGCGGTGACGCGCACGGCGGATTCCTCGGCGGTGAAATCGATGGACACCTTGGAAATCGGCAGCGGGTGGCACAGCGGAATCAGTTCCCAGGTGCGCTTGGCCGCCATGATGCCAGCGACCCTTGCGGTGCCCAACGCCTCGCCCTTGGGCAACTGCCCGGTCATCAGCATCGGGACAACATCCGGGCGGGTGGCGAAGATGGCTTCTGCGGTGGCCACGCGCTTGGTGACGGCCTTGTCGCTGACATCGACCATATGGGCGCTGCCGTCTTCGCGCAGGTGGGTGAGTTTCTCAGACATTCATGCTCCAAGTTTCGATGCTTTGGCCGGCAGCCAACTGGCTGACGCCTACCGGAATATGCACCAGCGCATCGGCGCGGGCCAGATCGTGGACCAGGTGGGATCCCGGATCCAGGATGGTGACCTGGCCATCGCGGATCAGCGCTCGGCGCACCTGGTGCTTGTGCTCGGGGGAACTGGCATCGGCTGCCAGCGGGTAGTGCCTGGGCAAGGGCTCTGGCAGGGCATTGAGCTGTCGCAGCAGCGGGGCCAGGAACAGTTCTGCCGATAGCAGGGCACTGACCGGGTTGCCCGGGAAACACAGTACCGCTGCCTTGGCCAGTCGGGCGAAGCCTTGCGGGCCGCCGGGCTGGATGGCCACATGATGGAAAACCCCGCCTAGCGGCGACAGCGCTTGGCGGACCACCTCATAGGCTCCAGCGCTGATGCCGCCCACGGTCACGATCAGGTCAACCTGTTCCTGCAAGGCATCGATGGCCAGGGCGAAGCGCTGCGGATCATCGGGCAGCTGCAAGGTGCGCACCTGCACCTGGTAGCGGCGCAGCCAGGCTGCGAGCATAGGGGAATTCGAGTCCGGGATCTGGCCCTGGGATCGCTGCCCATCGCTGAGCTCATCACCGGTAGTGCACACGGCCACCTTCAAGGCCCGGCGCACCGGTATTTCACGCAGCCCGCTGGAAACCAGTGCGGCAATCATGGTCGGGGTCAGCCGGGTTCCGGCCTTGGCCACCAAAGCGCCGGTTTCGAGATCAACACCGGCGGGGCGGATGAAGCGGCCCACGGCGCTGGGGGCCGAGAATTCCGCGTGGCCGCTGGGGGTGCCAAAGCCGGCACGAACCAATTCCGGGAAAGCGCCAGAGCCGCTTTCCTCGATGGGGATGACAGTGTCAGCACCCAGCGGGATCATCGCACCGGTCATCACCGGACTGATTGTGCCTTCAGCCAGGGGTATTTGCCGGTCGCCGGCGGCAGCGGTGAAACCCAATGGCAAAGAGATGGGGGAGTTAGGCGAGGCTGTTGCCAAGTCCGCACTGCGCGCAGCGTAGCCATCCATCTGCGAGTTGGTGAACGCAGGGATGGGCAAAAGGGCGTACTGGTCCTCGCTGAGGATTCGATCGCTGGCCTCAGGGCTATCGACGGGCAGCACTTCGCTGTCCAGACAGGCGAAGACCGGGGACAGCAGCTCTTCAAGTTCCGTGCGATGGCTTTCCAGAGTGCAGGACATGGACTATCCGCCTGCGAACGGCGGCAGGACATCCACGGTCAGATCGTCGGCAGTGCCCAGCTCGCCGGCATCGCGGCGCACCACGCCGTTGATCAGGAAACTTCCGGCGCGCAAAACCTGGGCCATTTCAGGTCCGTAGGAATCGATCAGTTCGCTACGCAGCCCGGCGAGTGTATCGGGGCGTTCCCAGCTCTCCTGCTCGCAGCCCGCTGCTGCCGCCGCGGCAGCGAAGTAGCGTATCGTAATCTTCGACATGACTTCATGCTATCGCGCCTAGGCGATAAGGAGCACGATGAAAAGCGAACGCGATTTTCCCGCGCTTGTGGCCCCCGGGCCGCCACTGAGCGGCGAACAGGCTGCACGAGCTGCACGCCAACTCTCGTTGCCCGGATTTGATGACACTGCGCAGCGCAGGCTGGCTGCCGCCCGGGTACTGGTTATCGGCGCGGGCGGACTAGGCAGCGCCAGCGTCCCGTATCTGGTCGGAGCGGGAGTAGGCACCATCGGCATCGTGGATGATGACGTGGTGGAGCTATCCAACCTGCACCGCCAAGTCACGCACACCACCGCTAATATCGGCTTGGCCAAGACCGCTTCCCTGGCGCAGGCCGCCACGGCGCTGGACCCCAATGTGAAGATTATCGAGCACAACCTGCGCCTGGATTCATCGAACGCGCTTCAGATCTTTGCGAATTATGACCTCGTCATCGATGGCAGCGACAACTTCCCGACGCGGTACCTGTCCAATGACGCCGCGCAGCTCACGGGCATCCCGCTAATCTGGGGATCGATCCTGCAGCATCATGGACAAGTTTCCGTGGCCTGGCATGAGCACGGCCCGGGTTACCGCGACCTGTTCCCGGTCCCGCCTGCCCCGGGCACCGTGCCGGATTGCGCCGCCGGGGGCGTGCTGCCCGGATTGTGCGGAACCGTCGGTTCGCTGCTGGCTACTGAAGCCTTGAAGCTGATCGCCGGAATCGGTGCCCCGCTGGTGGGAAAGGTGCTGATCTACGATGCGCTGGCTGCCAGCACCCGCACCCTCGAATTCTCCCGGGACCCCCGAGGCGCTGAAGTCACCGAGCTGATCGATTATGTGCTTTTTTGCTCGGGAACGCTGCCTGAAGCTGAAGGCATCGGCGCCGAGGCGCTCGCCGAAGCCCTAACTGGTGGTGCAGCACCTGTCTTGTTGGATGTGCGCAATGATGACGAACGCGCACAACAGCACATCGCCGGTGCCTTGCATCTGCCCCTTCCTGAGCTGGAAGCAGCTGTTGAATCCGGCACAGATCTGAAGCAGATCCCGGCACAGGTAACGGTCTACTGCGCACGCGGTCCTCGCTCGCAACGCGCGGCCGCCTTGCTCGCTGGCCGGGGCATCAAAACAAACTATCTTGAAGGCGGGCTTCCCGCACTGGCCGCGGTGGCGCCGCAACTACTGGCCGAACCCGCAACAACCGAAGGAACCCGCTCATGAGCTACGCGTTGATCACCGAGGAACCAATCGATGAGGCCACAGTCCGCGATGCCGTGCAGTCTGATACCGCCGGTGCTGTGGTGCTTTTCCACGGAATCATTCGCAACCACGATGGTGGGCAGTCGGTGAATTCCCTGGACTACTCGCATCACCCGCAGGCGCAGGACTTCCTGGAGAAGATCATCGCCGAGGAAGAAGAGCGCACGGGCTTGAAGCTTTCGGCTGTGCATCGTGTGGGTCCGCTGAAGATTGGTGATGCCGCTTTGGTGGCTGCCTCGGCAGCAGCGCACCGCAAGGAAGCTTTCGATGCCATTGAGAACCTGGTTGAACGCATCAAAGCCGAAGTTCCGATCTGGAAGAAGCAACACTTCACTTCCGGCAGCTCCGAGTGGGTTGGACTGTAGGCCGGACCTACCTAGCGAATACGTCTAGTGAGGAACGGAAGTTACGTTTTGACTGAGTATCGTCCCGGCTCAGGGAGCAGGACCGATTACAAGGAAGTGATGCCGGGAGACGTCCCTCGCGGTGAATTCCTGTTGTCCAGGCTTCAACAACAATGTTTGCCGCTTCCGGACGTGGATTCATCGATCTCGACGATGCAACGAGCTCTGGGGTATTCGACGCGGAAGATGCTTTCCAATCAAGATTTACGCAACTTGGCTCTCGACTACCTGCTGGTGCTTCGCGGCGTTGAGCTCGGCAGGGCCAGTCAAAACTCGGCGATTTCGAATGTCGCGAGTGCGGTCGTTGCCCTGTGGAGTGGGCCGGCAATTGAACAGTCAATAGACGACGTCTTGTTGGCGATTCATGCGTATTTTTGGCTTGAAAATACCAATGCTGTTGCATTGTTAGAATCTCTGGAACGTTAGATCCGTTTGGACTAAAGGCTTGCTTCGCGAGTTTTCGGTCTGTTTGGCAGACACAGATAATTTGAATTCCGATAGTCTTTCGGCATGACGCTTCAACCCGACACCATCGCGACCATCCGACAATCCTGGGCATCGATCCTCGGTGTTTCGGTAGAAGCATTGGCACGAGGAGAAGATCGCGTTTATCGCGAGAAGAACGATAGCGCCGTGCTTATGTTCGTATCATTCTTTGGCACCGGGATTTTGGTCGGCCCCTCGTGGGCAATAGAAGCTGGTCGAGAGCTACCCGACTCGGAACTAGCCAGCCACGAGAAACTTTTAGAACTCAGTGCTCCTTATGGTGGGCGGGCTCTCGGGGAAGCGAAGCTGTACTTTAGTGATTCAGCGCCAATGGTGTCTGGCTCCAACGCCAAGGTAAGTCATGCGCGAGTGCACGCTGTTGATCTTGAAACAGCCTGCCCAGCCGAAGACGCTGCAGAAGTCGGCTTGAGCGAGATGGAGAATACCTTTATCTTGCTCAGCGATTCTGAGCACCAGCCGCGACCTTTGGCAGGTGCTGGTTATGACGTGTGGGAAGAAAAACTGGCCCACCTTGGCGCGCTCGTATCACCTGCCAGTCGGCGCAGTGGACTCGGTTCTCAAGCTGTCGGCATTGCTCAAAAGCATGCAATGGATGCCGGGCTGATTCTTCAGTGGCGCGCGCACGTTGATAATGCCGCGTCAATCAGAACGGCGCTGCGCGCTGGGTTTGAGTATGTGGGGACCCAAACCACCGTAATTCTCGAGAATTAGCGCGCAGCTCCGAAGTTCAGCTGGCGGTTCGCTTAAAAGCTGTGAGTATCGAGGTGGTTGGTCTGGGACTAGCTGGCAGGATAAGAACCAGCCGTCCCACCCTTGGATGTGACTCATTAAAAGCCTGACCCGAA